>CAYNDH010000041.1:11988-27785 GCA_964395665.1 uncultured Anaerolineaceae bacterium | reverse complement strand
CGTGTCAGCGCCCAGTTGCTCCATGCCGGGATCAGGCCGGAGAGTGAATTCCCGGTCACGTCTTCATAGGCGGTCGCGAAGTCCTCTCCACCTGTGACGCGCTGTGCGAGATCAAACAGACCGCCTACGTCCACCTGTTCGGCGATATACAGCACCATGCCATAGCTCTGTGCCAGCCAGATATCACGCGATGAGGCGGACGGCTCCAGTGACATGTCACGGATCACACCACCAGAGCGCAGCGCCTGCTGTGAGATGGTCAGCAGGTCGATTTTCGGCGTCGGCCAGTAATAACGCTCCAGACCGGTCCGGAACCACGCCGGAATATCCCCCCCCGCATCGTCCCAGAGCGGTTCGTAACGCTGGCGGAAAAGCTCGGATGTCATGGCGGTCAGGGTAGTCGTCAGGTCAGCGGATGGCAGTTCGATCAGCGTGTAGTCGGCATTGGCATAAATAGCGCGGATGGCGGCAGCATTGCATGGGACTTCGGCATCACTCTGCGGCGCGGTAGCGACCTCATCGCCATCGTCGCTGGTCTCACAGGGATTGACCGGCAGGCGCGAGTCAAACAGCACGGCACGAAGCTGCGGTGTCTGGCCGGTGTTCTCCGCCAGCAGTTCGACCACTGGCCGCAGGCGATTCCTGAGATCGACTGATGAATAACGGCCATCGGGGACATACAGCAGTACCTCGCCGGAATCGATTTCGACCGCCTCCCATTCAACGCGGGGATCGGCATACGGCAGTTCAAACGGCAGTTCGATCTCGGTCCCATCACTGAGGCTGAAGCGCCATGTCACAGTCACATCGGAGAACAGGCGCGGGGGATCATCCCGGTCAACTTCCCACAGATGGATGAAGTCCTGCGCCATCGTTTGCGGCTCGGCAAATTCCCCCACGTCAACCGGCATACGCTGCGGGGATGCACTCCAGCCGGGCTGTGTGATGATCAGCACACTGGATTCGACTTCGTCAAGTGACGGCAGGTTGAACACGATCTCGGAGCGGAGCGTGGTCAGCGTGGCCCATTCGACCTCGGCGGCAGCGATCTCGGCGGGCAGAGGATTCTCCGGCGTGGCAGTAGCCGCCTGTAACGGCGGAGCTGGCATCGGTGTATCGGTCACTTCAGCCGTGGGGGCGATGTCTTCAGTGACATCAACGGCGGCGGACGGCGCTTCGGATGTGCTGTCCTGTGCATGAAGGTCAGAATGGACAGGCAGCAGCCCAAACAGCAGGCTTAGGGTGACGACAGTCAGCAGATGCTTCGACAGGCGCATGTATGTACGCAGGAAATGGACGATGATGGTCAATTTGGCATCCCCCCGGTGGCTGTTGCCAGCATAAACAGGAACAGCGGGAAAAAGTTATAGGTAAAGTGCGCGATAATCGCGGCAGTGGTACTGTAACGTCGTCTCAACCATGCAAAGGCCAGCGAGATCGCGAAGATCAGCAGCATGAAGGGCGTCCCCAGATACTGCGAGTGCAGCATGGTAAAAAACGCGCTGGAGACAAAGACGCCCAGTACCGGCTGAAGCGCACCGCGAATCAGGGTTTCTTCGCCGATGGCCGCGACCACCGAGATCAGCAGGATCATCGGCAGTGTGGAGACGGCAAGTGTGATCTGCTGCACGGCCTGCGACTGATCTTGCAGGCTCTGGGGATCAAGCACGATCTGGATCAACTGAATGAAGACGATCTGGGCGATGATCAGTCCGATACCCGACAGGATGCCACGGCTCAAATCCTCACGAGTCGGAAAACGCAGGCCGAGACGCTGAAGCGTTTGTGCCCAGTCACGGCGCAGGGCATATCCGACGCCAAGTGCAGCGGCGATCAGTTCCAGCGCACCGGTGATGATGGTATCGACCGGGTCCACACCATCGACCGCGACCGTTTCGGCCACGGCTGCGATTCCGCCGGAGACAACGAACAGAAACACGGTGCCAAGCGCGATCAGACTGCACAACAGCCACGCGGTGATATGCACCGGCGAATCGGGATCGAAATAGCTACGAGCATCCCGATTGAGCAGGCCCGCCAGCCGGTTTCGCAGCGGAGATGAACTCAACAGCGCACCGCAAACCGTAGTGAGGATCAGGCCGAAAGCGGCAGACGCGAAGGCCGTCACCATCGGGATCGGTGGAAGCAGCGGCTCGACGTCCGGGGCGGGGGAAAGCCCAGCATCCGAAAGCAGCGCGATCTGCAACGGAAAGAGGGCCATCATCGCCATCAATCCGACCGCGATGTACAGCAGAACCGTCAGAATGACCGGACGCCACAGCCCGATCTGAACCTGATTAGCGGCGTAGATAGTCACGCACAGATAGACTAACACCAGAATGTAAGGCAAAGAGGAATTCCACGATGATCATTAAACCGGCTGAACATGTTTCTATTCTACCCGGTTTGCAGGGCAGAGTAAAAGCATGAGCACGGCCCACGCTGGAGAAATTGACGATCATCCAAGATCAAGGATTGACCGGCTAAGGCGAGTATGCTACCATTTCGGCATGCGGTCAGTCCAAGCATCAGGGAAGGATGGCCGAGCGGTTTAAGGCGTTGGTCTTGAAAACCAAAGTGGTACTTCGTGCCACCGTGGGTTCGAATCCCACTCCTTCCGCATGATAAGACAACTGCATATATTGGGGAGGTGCCAGAGTGGACGATCGGGGCTGCCTGCTAAGCAGTTGCACCGGGTAGCCGGTGCCGCAGGTTCGAATCCTGTCCTCCCCGCAGCATAGGACGGTAAGCGAACATTCCGTTCTGACGAAACCAGTAGCAATCAGGCTGCTGGTTTTTGTTTTGCTATCACCCTGTATTTCTTCTGCCTCGCCGCTGTCTCGTATCCAGTTGCGAAACTCCTGAAGATATGAGAACGGCGCACGCATCCGGCAGCAACCCTCGTGCATCAGTAAGCCACCTCATTTTAAGGGTGTATCCAGAAACAAAGCAGCGCACTTTATGGGTGCGCTGCGCCTTGTATCATCACAATATCTGCACTGCTCTGGCCGGGGTTATGACCTGCCGGCCAGCATGTAGTACATGTCGTTCCAGCGCAGTTCCTTTTTGAAATCCGGGATGGTTGTAGACTTGTGAATATGCAGATACTCAATACCGGCTATCTCTGCAAAATCAGATAAGTGCTCGGCTGTCAGCGCCTGGCTGAAGCCTGTATGGTGCGCTCCACCGGCATAAATCCACGCGGCGGCACCCTGTTTAAGATCGGGTTGGGGTATCCACAAGGCGCGGGCGACGGGCAGCTTGGGCATATCATGCTGAGAAGCAACCACATCCACATCATTCACAATCAGGCGGAAGCGGTTTCCCATATCAACAATCGAAGCATTAATGGCTGCACCAGCAGGCGTATCAAACACCAGTCGCGCGGGGTCTGCTTTGCCACCAATTCCCAATGGATGCACTTCGAGACGAGGCTTACCCTTGGCAATGGTCGGGCAGATTTCAAGCATATGCGCACCCAGTACCATCTGACCCGATGGGGAAAGGTGGTAGGTGTAATCCTCCATAAAGGATGTGCCACCGTCCAGACCTGCCGCCATGACTTTCATGGCACGCAGCAGTGCTGAAGTCTTCCAATCGCCTTCACCCCCAAAGCCGTAGCCATCGGCCATCAGCCGCTGAACTGCCAAACCGGGCAGCTGGGCTAACCCGTGTAAATCTTCAAAGGTGGTTGTGAATGCCTTGAAGTTACCGGCTTCCAGAAAACGCCGCATGCCAATCTCAATGCGGGCGGCCTCTTGTACAGAACTGTGCCTGTCGCCACCTTTCTGCAGGTCTGAGGTCAAAACGTATTGCGCCTGATACTCATCAACGAGGGCGGCAATATCAGCATCGGTTACCGCGCTCACCTGCTCAACAAGGTCACCGACACCATAGCCAGACACCTGATAGCCCAGGCGCATCTGTGCTTCAACCTTATCGCCTTCTGTCACGGCGACGGAGCGCATGTTGTCGCCGAAGCGAGCCAGGCGGCCATCCTGTGCATCTGCCCACGCACAGGCAGCCCGCGTCCACGTGCCAAGGCTGGTCTGAACTTCAGGGTCACGCCAATGACCAACCACCACCTTGCGGTTGAGGCGCAGTCGTGTTGCCATAAACCCAAATTCACGGTCACCATGTGCCGCCTGATTAAGGTTCATGAAGTCCATGTCAATATCCGCCCATGGGATATCCTGGTTGTACTGGGTATGCAGGTGCGCCAGGGGTTTATCCAGCGCCCGCAACCCGGAAATCCAGTTCTTGGCGGGGGAGAAGGTATGCATCCATACCACCACGCCCACACACTGCGCCGTTGAGTTTGCCTCTAGGCAAACACGGTGTATTTCCTCCGGTGTGGTCAATACAGGCTTGAAAACCACCTTCACCGGTATAGCAGACGCATCATTCAGGGTTGCGGCGATCTCTCGCGAATGGCTGGCCACCTGCTCCAGCGTTTCTGGCCCATAGAGATGTTGACTGCCGGTGAGAAACCACACTTCATAACTATTTAAATCAATCATGTAAAGAGACCTTCGAAAAATTATTGTCCGTACACATTTTGATAGCGGTCATACAGCTTATCGATGTCCGCCTGGCTGATCGCGAGCGGTGTTCCCATTTGCAGTGCAGTCCACACAATCGAAGCGTTGTCTTCAGTCATCACCGCCGCTTTGACGGCCTTCTCTGCGGTGGCACCCGTTGCAAAAACGCCATGACTTTGCAGAATACATGAAGGACTGCGACTCTCTCGCAGCGTCTCAACCACCACCTGGCCGATTTCCTCACCGCCAATAAGCGCAAACCCACCACAGGGGATTGCGCCGCCAAATTCATCGGCCATGGCGGTGGTCACACAAGGGATTTCCCGTCCGAGGGTTGCAAATGCGGTAGCATAGCGCGAGTGAGTATGCACAATGCCATGCACATGCGGCATGTGCCGATAGATGTAACAGTGCGAGGCGGTATCAGAGGAGGCTTTATGGGATGCTTCAACGATTTTGCCATCGGCATCCACAACCACCATATTTTCAGGTGTCAGGTCTTCAAATTTGACGCCACTCGGCTTGATGACCACGTACCCACTTTCCGGGTCACGGGCGCTGATGTTACCACTTGTCCACGCCACAAGGTTATTGCTGGGCAGTGCGGCGTGTAAATCACAGACAATGCGGCGTAGTTCTGGCAAAAGCATGTTAATCTCCCCGAATGGCATTGCGAATTTTCTTCAGGCGTTTCATGACATCATTTGCACCCCGCCCAAAGTAATCGTAGAGCGTTTTGTACTCTGCATATAACTGGTCATAGACAGCCTGATTTTCGGGGATGGGTGATACCACTTCGTCTTTGAGCTTGCCCATCTTTTCCGCTGCCGCGTGAATATCAGGGTAGACACCAGCAGCAACAGCGGCGTGCATCGCTGAACCAAGGGCAGGAGCCTGTGCTGAACCGGCCAATTTCAGAGTACGCCCGGTCACATCAGCATAAATCTGCCGCAGCAGCGCGTTTTTCTCCGGCAGGCCGCCCGCAGCAACGAGTTCCTTTACTTCAACCCCACGTGTTTCAAAGGCTTCGATAATTTCGCGGGTTCCATAGGCTGTTGATTCGATCAATGCGCGATAGATGTCTGGTGCGCGGGTGGCAAGTGTTGCACCGATCAGCAGTCCGCTCAGGTCAACATCCACCAATGTAGAGCGATTGCCGTTCCACCAGTCCAGTGCAATCAGCCCATGTTCACCGACCTTTTGCGTGGCTGCTTCGCGTTCAAGGTACTCATGAACACTCAGACCAGCGGCTTTTGCCGCAGCCTCATACTCGGTGGGGACGGCATGGTCAACAAACCAGGCGAAGATATCACCCACGCCGGATTGACCTGCCTCATAACCGTACAAGCCATCGATGATGCCGCCATCCACCACGCCGCACATACCGTCAACATCCTGCAGGCTGGTGCCAGACATAATATGGCAGGTGGAGGTCCCCATAATCATGACCATCACACCGGGCTGGGTTGCTTTAACGGCTGGTGCAGTCACATGGGCATCCACATTAGCCACTGCTACAGCAATCCCGGTGGGTAAGCCAAGCTGTGCGGCCATTTTTTCTGTCAATCCACCTGCCCTGCCACCTAACGGCGCGAATGGCCCAGTCACTTTTTCAGCAATCACGTTTCTGAAGGCGGGATTCAGTGCTTCAAAATAATCCGGTGATGGATAAGCACCATCCTGCACCAGCATTTTATAGCCAGCGGTACAGGTGTTGCGGGACATCTCACCGGTTAACTGCCATACGACCCAGTCGGCGGCCTCGATGAATACGTCAATCTCGTTGTAGACGGCAGGGTTTTCATCCAGAATCTGGAGCAATTTGCTGAAGAACCACTCAGAGGAATACTTCCCGCCATAGCGCTTAAGCCATGTCTCGCCACGCTGCCGAGCCACCTCATTAATACGGTCTGCCTGAGCCTGCCCCGCGTGATGTTTCCACAGCTTGACATAGGCATGAGGTTCATCCTCATAGCCGTCAACGAAGCATAACGGTGTGCCATCAGCTTTTGCAGGCATAGGGGAGCTGGCAGTGAAATCGATGCCCAGGCCAACCACATCCTGAGGGTTAATGCCACTCGCCTTGAGTACGGCGGGTATTGTGTGTGTGAAGACATCCAGATAATCCTGGGGATGCTGCAAGGCCCACTCAGGGCCTAGCTGCTTGCCCGAGGGCAACTTTTCATCCATGACTGCGTGGGGATAATCAAAGACAGCCGTTGCAATCTCGCTACCATCGCGGGTATCCACCAACAGCGCCCGACCGGATAGCGTGCCAAAATCAATCCCAATGGTATACATTTTGTCTCACTTTAATTTACTGAAGCCGTGCTTTTTCGAATAATCAATTCAGGGTACAGAACCCGCTGATGAATGGGCGTATCGACGTTCTTCATCAGAGAAACCAGATACTCTACAGATTGTTCACCCAGTGACTCAAAGTCCTGATGAACCGTCGTCAGTGCTGGCAAAAAGTAAGCTGATTCCGGTATCCCGTCAAACCCAACCACAGAGACATCCTGTGGTATCCGCAGCCCGTGTTCATTTAATGCAGCCATTGCGCCCAATGCCATCTGATCGTTTGCTGCTATCAAACCAGTGAATTTTTCACCCGCTTTAAGCAATGACCTGACCGCTTCATAGCCACTTTGCGCCGACCAGTTGCCCTGTACACTCAGGTGATGAGGCAGGTGATGCTGGGCCATCGTATCTACCCAGCTCTGATGGCGCATAATGGCATCATGCCAGTGCATCGGGCCGCTGACCTCGGCAATATCACGGTGGCCCAGACTGATGAGATGTTCAACTGCCAGCCTTGACCCATAGATCTGCTCAATCGCAACCGATGCAACCCCCGGTTGGGGTCTGGTGTCAATCTGAATGAAGGGGATTTCCCCCACCCACTCCTTCACCTCGTGCATGAAATCGGAAACAATTGGGGCGATCATAATGATGCCGTCAATCAGGTGGCCACGCAGATCGTTTAAGGCGGCTCTGACTTCGGCAAGCTCTAACTGCTGTACAGCGCTGAGAGAGACCCGGTAGCCACTGTTTTTAGCGTGCCGAGTGATATTGGACACCATCTGACCGGGGCCGTAAAATGTGGCTCCAAAACTGATGATTGCAATCGTATCGGAACGACTCGTAACCAGACTGCGGGCGGCGTGGTTAGGGTGATAATTCAGTTCCCGTATCGTATCCAGAACCCGTTTGCGGGTCTCTTTAGACACGCTGGGGTGATTGTTGATGACGCGTGATACTGTCTGATAGGAAACGGCAGCATGTTTAGCAACATCGTTCAGCGTCACCTTTTTCTGAAACAGCTTCATAGTATCCTTTTCAGTCAGCATGCGTGCATATTGCATGGTTGACGTTAGATCCGCAGGCAAGTGAGCTGACACTCAGCTCCTTGCCAGATAATTTGCCAGTTCTTTTATTGACGAATGTGAGCGCAGCCCTGAACTTATCCTCAGGGTGGAGCTTTGCCAGCAGTCTGCGGTTTTCTCAACACACCGCCCATACTCAGTACACGCTGCAAACCTACAAAAGCAAATAACAGGAAACCGGTGACAATCTTAATCCACCACGGCGTTAATGAACCGTCTAATGTGAGATAGGTCTGGATCGTTCCCAGTGTCATGACAGCGATAAATGTGCCAATCACATATCCAGCACCACCCGTTAACAGGGTGCCGCCGATCACTACTGCGGATATCACATCCAGTTCAAGCCCGACTGCAATGGTTGAATCACCGGATTTCTTTGACAACGACAGTACAATCCCGGCAAAGGTCGCCAGAAAAGTGCTGAGCGCATAAACGCTGATTGTCGTGCGCGCAACCGGTACACCCAGCAGCAGTGCGGCATCCGCATTACCCCCCAGCGCATAGACGTTGCGCCCAAAGCGCGTGTAATGTGCTACAAAGATACCCAGAACCAACACGATCAGGAACATTGCCGCAGCAAAAGTGAAGCGCCCCCGGTCCGGGAAGATGTAAACCATGCTGGAGATCTCATCATATACCGGGTGTGCAATCCGAATCGACTCGGTAGAAAGCACGTAGGCCATACCTCTCGCAAGAAATAACCCTGAAAGTGTAACGATGAAAGCCGGGATCTTGAAATAGTGAATCACGACACCCATTGTTGCGCCGAACGCCGTCCCGATGCATAAAATGACGAGAAATGTCGGCAGGGGATGCCAGCCGTTACGATCGATCATCAATGCACAGAAAACGCCAGTGAACGCAATCACGGAGCCGACGGACAGGTCAATGCCGCCAGAGATAATGACAAAGGTCATCCCGATGGCTGCGATACCCCAGAAGGCGTTGTCACGCAGCAGATTGCCAACAATTCGCATTGACCCAAAGCTGGAAAACTGGGAATAGGCGAAAAGGTACATCGCTGCAAACACCAGAAATGTCATGAGGAGCGGTAAAAAGCGCGATTTCATGTTGTCCTCCTCAAGGGGTTTGCAATAAAGCGTCTGAATTCTGGAGACTGGAGGAGCAGCACAGCCAGAACAACGACGGCCTTTACAACAAGGTTCGTAGTGGGATGTAATGTGCTGACATACAAGCCCACGAGGAGGCTTTGAATGATTAAGACTCCGAGGGCACTCTGGGCCAGATAGAAACGTCCCCCCATCAGTGATGTGCCACCAATGACAACCGCGAGGATGGCGTCCAGTTCAGAGTACTGACCAGCCGTATTGGGGTCAGCAGACTTCACCTCGCCAGCGACAATAATGCCAGCCAGTGCCGCGCACATCCCCGAGATCACATAAACGTTAAGCTTGATGAGGCGTGCCTGAATACCTGTGTAATAGCTGGCACGGTCATTAACACCGACCGCCTCAATGAACAGCCCGAACGCAGTGCGACGTACCAGCAGGGTGATCAGTATCAGCACCCCAATGGCGATAAAGATGGGGACGGGTATCCCTGCAACAACACCACGTCCAAGAAAAGCGAGCGTGTCATCGGTGAAGGTAGGCGACTGCCCACTTGTGATGAGCTGGGCAATGCCACGCCCGGCCACCATCAGAATGAGCGTCGCAATAATTGGCTGTAGATCCATGAAGGCGATCAGCAGGCCATTCCACATGCCACAAAGGGCGCCCGCCATCAAAGCGATGAGGATCACAAAGCCTGGCTGATAGAAGAACTCTGTTGCACCCGCCTCGTAATTTCTGATGAGTGTCACGGCTGTTGCTGCACTGATCGCCATGACCGCACCCACAGACAGGTCAATGCCTTTGGTTGCGATCACCAGTGTCATACCAATTGCCAGCAGCACATAGGGCGCGGCGTTATCGAGGATACTGATTGTGCTACCAATCAGGCGATCATTCACCATTTGGATGTTGAAGAAGTTGGGCGAGATGAGCTGGTTAACAAACAGGATGATCGCCAGTGCCAGGACCGTCCAGAGAAGACGGGAATTCCCCCCCAGCGAACTTCTAATCCTGGCTATGCTCCATCGATCATGATTGGGTTGTGGTCTTTTCTCTTCTAACGTCATTTCTAGCTTAGTCATTTCTACCTTTTCAAAATCACTATATATAAGTGAATGAACGCTGCGGAGTTAATGGGACTCTCTGTAAGGTATGCGTTCAGGTGCCGCATGGTGCGCTATTGCGCGGCAATCGCTTCCATAATCGCGTTTTGGTTGATTTCATCCCCTTCGAGTTCGCCAACCTTCTTACGGTCGCGCATAATCACAACTCGGTCGCTATAGTCCACGATCTCGGCCAGTTCAGATGAAATCACCAGCATCGCTTTGCCTTCTTTAGCGAGCTGCTTAATAATCTGGACGATTTCAGCATGGGCACCGACATCAATCCCACGCGTTGGCTCGTCCAGAATAAATAAGTCCGGATCAGAAATCAGCCAGCGTGCCAGAATGACCTTCTGCTGATTGCCCCCAGACAGCTCCTTAATGGGTTTTTCGGCGCTGGATGTGGCAATGCTCAGGGCCTTGATCATTTTGTCGGCGAACATGTTTTGTTTCTGGTGTGAGAGGTAATTAAACCAGCCCATTTTAGCCTGTAGTGCAAGGACAATATTTTCCCGAACACTCAATTCAGGGAAAATACCTTCTACCTTGCGGTCTTCAGGGCAGAGTGCGAACCCGTGCTGGATCGCTTTCCGTGGTGACTTAAGCTCGACGCGCTCGCCCTTGATATGGGCAACACCTTTATCACTCTGCTCAATACCGAAGATCAGGTGGGCGACTTCTGTGCGGCCTGAACCGAGCAAGCCAGCCAGACCCACAATTTCTCCCTGTCGGATCTCCAGGTCGAAGGCGCTGACACTGCCCTGACGACCATAATCCTGAACACTCAGGAAGGCTGCATCATCGAATGAGTGGGAGGGTCTTTTCTCGGTATTATTCCCTAATTCGTTCACCAGATCCTTGCCCAGCATCTCAGAGATAAGCTGGACTCTGGGCAGTTCGGTAATCTGATGTTCCCCCACTTTGCTGCCGTTGCGAAGCACCGTGATTCGATCCCCGATCTCGTACACCTGATCCAGAAAGTGCGTGATGAGAATAATCCCGATGCCGCGCTGCTTGAGGGAGCGAATCACGGAGAACAGCATTTCAACTTCCGGACGGTCAAGGCTGGAGGTGGGTTCATCCAGAATGAGAACCTTAGCCGACAGGTCTACGCCGCGCACCACCGCCACAATCTGTTGAATCGCCACAGAATAGGCCGACAGGTTCTGTGTGACATCAATATCCACCCCAAAATCCAGCAATAACTGCCTGGCGCGTCGATTGGCTGATTTCATATCAATCATGCCGAAGCGAAGGGGCTGCCGACCCAGAAAGATATTCTCAGCAACGGACAGCGTTGGGATGAGGTTCACTTCCTGATATACAGTGCTGATACCGAGTTCCTGGGCATGCTTGGGGCTTTGAGGATTAATCGCCTCGCCATCCAGCAGAATGGTGCCGGAATCCTTCTGGTAGACGCCCGTGATCACCTTAATCAGAGTCGATTTGCCCGCGCCATTTTCACCCACCAGAATATGGACATCCCCATGGTGGAGTGTGAAATCAACATTTGAGAGCGCAATAGTGGCAGGGAAGGTCTTTGTAAGGCCCTTGATCTCTAATAAGGGCGGTCTGTTTTGTTCCGGCGTATTCATAAGATTTCCTCAATAAATTGCTTTATTTTAACCAGGGCATGCTGATATCTGATCCTGCCGCCTCTGTCTCATCAGAAAGCGTTCTGGTGAGACAGAAGGTATTGAGACATCAGCATAACCTGATGAAAGCCAGGGGAGGGAAGCTCATGAGGGTCGTCTGAACTCCACATGGCACCTTCCCCTGTGTTACCTCAAGCCCTGTTACGGGTTGATCTGTGACTAACGATCAGCGTCGTAGGCTTCACGCGAGGTGTACAGACCACCGCCGACCGGGATGTACTTCGGCACTTCTTCGCCATTCAGGTGGGCAACGACTGCATCAAATGCTGGGCCACCCATGAACGGGCTGAGTTCAACTGTCGCGTTGGTTTCGCCAGCGTCGAGCGAGTCGAAGATGTCAGGGATTGCGTCCACCGATACCACGAGGATATCAACGGCAGGGGTGATCCCGGCTTCCTTAATGGCTTCAATGGCACCAATTGCCATATCGTCATTGTGAGCAAACACGGCGCAGATGTTTTCCGGATCTTCTGAACTCAGAATGCTCTCCATCACCTGCTTGCCATTGGTACGGACGAAGTCGCCAGTGACCGAGCGGATGATCTCCATGTTTGAGAACAGGCTGATCACATCCACAAAACCGGTGTTGCGATCTTCGGCTGCGGCTGAACCGACGGTGCCGTACAGTTCAACGATATTGCAGTCGCCGGATGTGGCCTGAACCAACCATGCGGCTGCCAGACGTCCCTCATTCACGAAGTCAGAGGAAACACGGGTCACAAACAGCGAGGGGTCAGAGTCGACGTTGCGGTCAACGATCACAACCGGGACACCGGCGTCTGCTGCTTCCTGCAGCACATCGTCCCAACCTGTGGAGATAACGGGTGCAAGGATAATGGCATCCACATCACCCTGGGCCAGCCACGCACGGATAGCACTGATCTGGTTTTCCTGGCTCTGCTGGGCATCCGAGAACAGCAGGTTAATGCCACGGGCTTCTGCCTCGGCGCGGACTGCGTCAGTGAAGGATGTACGCCAGGCGCTTTCCGAACCAATCTGGGAGAAACCAATTGTGAGGCCTTCGCCACCTTCCTGCGCCGCAGCAAATGAAACCATCATTGCCAGCATCAGGAATACTACTACACCAAATTTTGCAAATCGCATTTCAAAATCTCCTATTCTAATGGGGTTATTACCCCAGGGTACTCTTTTGGAATTCTTCAAGCCAAACCGTGATTCAGCCTGCCGACTTAACCGAGATCGAATCAGGTTTTCCCGGCCCGAAATTGTTTGACGCTCACATAGGAACAAACATCCGTCTGGGGCATGTTGTATCCCATGCAACCAAACCAGATTGCATCGTCTATGTGAACCCGCTCTTTAAACATTAACACACAGATTCCAACTCCATACTGGTACAAAAATTCACAAATATGGTTTTGGAAACCTTCACCGCACACAGTTCATGTAAAAATACTCTTTGTTCAACACCTCCCTATCAACACCCTCATTTGATAGATATGCTGTACATTCTACGCAAAAATATGTGAGCGCTCACATATTAGAACATATCCAAATTCAGTTGTCAAGCAACATGGAATAAACGGGTGCATGACACGTGATGCCACCAGCAGGAGTTCGCGTTTGGTCAGGATAAGGGGTCTGGCTATCTCAAGGAGTCCAAATACAGCGCCGCTTGGCATTCTGAGGCACAAACGGAACTGAGTTCAACATCAGATCCAACAAAACCCAGCGGGATGCACGCCGCTGGGTTTTGTTGATACATCCCTGCCACTGGATACAGGGGACTGGTTGCCGGCTGCCAGTCCCCCGTCATGCAATCAGTTACGGCAGGGGCAGAGGTTGATATGACTGATGCGGCGCACCAAAAGCCGGTGACAGCGACAGTGAGACATCATCCAGAAACAGTTTGCCGGTTGGCCCACCGAACTGGATGCGAACATGGATCTGATCATAGTCGCTGGGGGCGATCAGGTTATCAAGCTGATACTGGCGGTAAACATGAGGCAGATCCTGCGGGCGCAGCAGCACTTTCGATTTGGTCGCGACGCCATTTTTCACGAAGTTCAGGATGATCTTCACCTTGTGTTTGTAGGCGACCTTCTTGTTGCTGGCCCACGCGCTGAAACGCAGTTGATCCCCCTCCTGACCGGTGACATATGCCACCTGTTCCAGCCGAACCTTCGAATTGGGGACGCCTTTAAACAGAAATGCGCAGCTACCTGAAATGCTGAAGGTTTTCTTGGGCTTGTCGCATTTCGACTTACTCTTGACCGGATTGGTCAGTGTCCAGTGATCCGGCATTTTGTCCGCGTTGCCGTCTTCGAGATCACCATTGGTCAGATAATTGTGAACGGTCAGCTTCGACGTGAACGTCAGCGTCCCGGTATAGTAATCGCCAGCGACCATGATGTAATGCGTCTTCCCGGCGGAGAGGTCAAACGCCGTGGCTTGTCCGGCATCATCTGTACAGGCGACTTCCGTCAGGCTGCCGCGCTCGCCGGTCCAGACCGAGGCCGTCGCCATGTAGCCTTCGCCTGTAAATTGCATTCGCATCGCCTGAAGTGGTGTCACACTAAACCACACGGTCGCCCGCATATCCTCCGGGTATGAAATGCAGGACGCGACGGGATCATCAGGGGCAAGGGTGGCGGTGGTGACATCCATCGTGCCGACAAAAGTCTCTGATGTGATCGGGATCGCATTCGAAATATCATCCGCCTGCGACAGCGTCTGGATGAAGTCATCAAACTCGATTTTCGCATCGAAGTTGAGCTTTCCGCCGGTGCTGCTGGCGACCATCATATAATAGCGCTGGCCGAACTTAATCGGGGTTTTCAGGGCCTCAATGCCGCTCTCGCCAGCCTGATCGATACAGGCCACCTCTTTCGGGCCTGAGAGGGTATCGATATACAGTGCCAGCGTGGTGTCATAGCCCTGTGCATTGGCCTTCAGTCTGATGGGGCCGAGATAATAATTGGCATCGTAGCCGGTATCGAAAGAGAACCATGTGGTCTGTTTCATCGGCTTGCCAGACAGACAGCTCGGCGCAGGATCATCACCGGAAACGGTCGCACGAGTGGTATCCACGCGCATCGCATACGGCTGGAACATGAGATACTGGATGTTGATGGGATAATCACGGGTATCGCCCCAGCTTTTCGGCGTGCCGGGATAATAACTGTTCATCCCCTTGCGGTCACCGCTGCTCAGGCTCTTATACATGCCCATGATATCCTGAAAATGGGCGTAAGGTGGGCGGGCTTCGATTGTCACGCCGCCATTGATCGAAAAGGCTGTGCTGTAATAGTGCATGACGGACTCGAAATCATACCCCCCGACCGGGACTGCGCCCTGGATGATGTCAAAGGCAGAATGATAAACCGGCGCGACATTCTCATAGCGAATCCGGACATAGGTGTCACGGTCTGGGCGCTGCTGTTCGTGCCACATCCCCAGCGTATGCCCCAACTCATGCACAATGGTATAGTGCGATTCCCAGTTTTCCATCTGAAGGGTCTGTTCGCCACCGATCATCCCGACATAGGCGTAATTCCCCTTGCCGCCGATGACTTTCAGATAGTTCCCTTCACCCGTGCGGGGGACAAAACGCACGCCGGCGGCGGTTTCCCATTCGCGCATGGCAGCCACTGTGCGCTCACGATTGAGCTGTGACACCGCACGATCAAATATGTAAGGGACGACACCATTCGGCCACAGGTTGGCGCGGAAATTCAGACGGCTGTTGCTGGTAGGGATGATCATATCGCCAGATACGACGTAACCATCGCGCAGGTCAATCGGCTGCGCAGCAGGATCAGGGTGCGGCGCATCCCCGTGTGCGACTGAACCGGAACCCGCTGACAGCAGCAGCACACCCAGCACCATACTGCACAGCATCACCGAGAAAATTCGTAAAAGAGTCCACCGTGGTACCGGGGACCTGTCTGTTATGGAAGTCATACGATGTTAACCTTTAAAGGGTTTCTGGAAGGGTCCAGAAGTGCAATCAATACTCTTACTATAGTTCCGGAATCAGATACGCAACGATAAGGAATTCAACCTGTGCAGGTGCAGG
>CAYNDH010000041.1:0-11888 GCA_964395665.1 uncultured Anaerolineaceae bacterium | reverse complement strand
CAGCATGCCCGCAGCCTGTTCACATCACAAGGCTATTAAATCGTGATCACTATGCGCGATTGTCAAAGCGGATCATCGGCAGATCGTCATCCATGCGAATAAAATAATGTTACAAAATCACGCATAAAGTTACATTTTACGGCTAAATCGGCGCGATCAGAATGAGACCTGGAGCAAACTTCAACGAAAATTTGCATAGGTCGCAAAAATAAATTATGCTCAAATGTATCTACAGGTATGTACTAGATTTTTTAAAAGCTAAAATTTTATGGTCAAAGTTAGTGATATTATCCTTGACCCAGACAGTTTCGTCTCGCTGCATGTGCAGTTGCATAATCGGCTGAGGCAGCTTATTGTCTCCGGTCAATGGCCCAAAGGTGCGCGTATCCCATCGGAAAACCAGTTCGCTGGTTATCTGAAGGTGAGCCGCAGCACGGTCCGGCTGGCGCTGCAAAAGATCGAGATCGAAGGTCTGATCGAGCGCATCGCTGGCCGTGGGACGTTTATCGCAGATCTCCCCTCTAAACCACGTGGCAACCGGCACATCGCCTTTATCACCTATGGCTTCAACTCCGAATCACAGCTCATGATGCTGAAAGGGGCTGAAAGCGCCATCAAAGCCTACGGTTACCAGATCATCCTCAATAATGTTCAGAACCAGCGCGAAGAACTGGACATCCTTCAGCATCTGGAATCTGCGGCGGGTGTGCTGCTGTGGCCTCATGCCAACGCATCAGGCGCACAGGAGAATGCAAACGGAGACGGCGCATTCGGTGATGCGGTCTTCGGATATGAACAGATCCACCTGCCGATGGTGCTGATGGACCGGCAGATTTATGGGCTGGAATGTGACTGCGTGACCAGTGATAACTATCGCGGGGCGCAGATGATGATGCAGCATCTGCTGGAATTAGGCCACCGGCGGATCGCCTTCCTGAGCCATCAGGCGATGGAAATCCTGCCGATCATGGAACGGCACAGCGCCTACTGCGACGCGATGTCCGATGCCGGACTGGAACCTGCCCCACCATGGCTGATCGGCAAAACCGGATCTGAAATCGGGGCAAGTCAGGCGCTCCGATCCTCAATCGATATGAACAGCACCGAACTGACACAGATCCGCGATTACCTGCAAAGCGTCAGCCCCCGCCCTACTGCAATCTTTGCCATCAACGATTACCTTGCCATTCTGGCAGCACGAACGCTGAAGCTGATGAAGATCCCCATGCCAGAGCATGTATCGGTCGCCGGTTTCGATGATATTGATCTGGCAGCCCATCTGGAAGTGCCGCTGACGACAGTTGCACAGGATTCATTCCTGATCGGCAGACACGCGGCACAGCGCCTGATTCAACGGCTTAACGGATACAGCGGCCCGGCTGAATGTATCCGCATCCCGACGGAACTTCGCATTCGAAGTTCGACTTCATTCCCAGTGCAGACGACCCGAGAGGAGGTGATGGATATCGGGTAAGCCAACGAAATAAAGATAACTTTTCGCTGAGATTACATTTTGGAGAAAACAAGCTATGCCCAGCCAGTTAAAGCAGTTACGTCTTTTTCTCATCGTTGCACTATTGCTGAGCGCTTATGGACTTAGCGTTTTTGCACAAGGCGAAGTAGCCCGTGAAGACACGGTCATCTTCGATATTGATAATACTGATCCCCTGCCCAACCCGACCAACTTTAATCCACTTGTCCCCGGAACCAATAAAAATCAGGGCGCACATCAGGCGCTGTGGGAACCCCTCTTCATCCTGAACTATGAGACCGGTGAAATTCAGCCGTGGCTTGCGGAGAGTTTCACACCGAATGATACACAGGATGTCTGGACACTGAGCCTGCGTGAGGGCGTCACCTGGTCTGATGGCGAAGCCTTCAACGCCGATGACGTGGTGTTCACCATCCAGATGCTGCTGGACGACGAAACCCGCACACTGGGCGACGCGGCCAATATGCAGCAGTGGGTTGAAAGTATTGAAAAGGTCGATGATCTGACTGTGACCTTCAACCTGAACGACCCGAATCCGCGCTTCCAGCTCGACTACTTCTCGGTCCGCATCTGGGGCAGCATCGTGATCTTCCCTGAGCATGTCTGGCAGGGGCAGGACCCGTTCACCTTCACCAATTACGATTCTGAGCAGGGATGGCCGCTCGGCACTGGCCCGTACACGCTGACCAGCGCCACCCCGACGCAGTTCGTCTGGGATCGTAATGATAACTGGTGGGGCGCGGCAACCGGCTTCAATGAAATGCCGGAACCGCTGCGTCTGATCTGGGCGATCACCGGTTCAGAAGAAAATCGTTCACTGCTGATGGCAGACGGACAGCTTGACAGCTCGATGAATGTTACGCTTGGCGCGTTCGAGGCGATTCAGGCACGTAACCCGAACGTGATCGCATGGCACGGCGAAGCGCCGTTTGCATGGGCCGATCCCTGCCCGCGTGAAATCTCGTTCAATACCGAGCGTGCGCCGTGGGATAACCCCGATGTGCGTAAGGCCGTCAGCCTGATCATCGACCGCAACCAGATCATCGAAGTCGCCTATGAAGGCACAACCACGGCTTCACGGTCGATGTTCGTGGAATACGGTGGTATGGCCCCCTACATCGACGCGATTGTCGAAGCTGGTATGGGCATCAGTCCTGAAGCCGATGTCGCGGCAGCACAGGCCCTGCTCGAAGGCGCTGGCTACAGCATGAATTCCAACGGCTTCTATGAGAAGGATGGCGAAGTGCTGGTGGCTGATCTGGAAGTCAATCAGGGCAGCATCGAGTACGTCCGCACGGTGAATGTCGTGGTCGAACAGCTCCGCGCTGCCGGTATCGATGCAGTGGCACGTCCGCTGATCGAAGTCACGGCCAACGATAACCGCGCCAATGGTAACTTCGGCATCGCCTACAACTGGGACACCTGCGGCTCTGTCAACGAACCGTGGGTTTCGATGAATGAGATGAACGTCAGCCGTTATGCCCCAATCGGCAGCCGCGCTTCAGCCAATGAACCGCGCTGGAACACCGATGGCGCCAAGGCTTACAGCGCGATCGTCGATCAGATCGGCGTACTGCCGCTGGGCGATCCGTCCATCCCCGGACTGGTGGCCGAAGCCTATCAGCACATCCATGACGAAACACCCTTCATCCCGCTGGTGCAGGCATCGAAGCTGGTTCCGTTCGATACCACCTACTGGACCGGCTGGCCGACCGCCGAGAACAACTACAATCATCCGGCGACCTGGTGGAACAGCACCCATCAGATCATCCTCAATCTGAAGAAGGCTGGCAGCAGCAGCTAGGCTGGCAGCAGCAGCTAGGCTGTCCAGCACAGCTAAATCTGACCGTATCAGCGTGCAGTCTCTCGCCCTGATACGGTCAGTGCAGGCCCGGCGGCGGATGGCGCATCACAAAGTGCGCGATCCGTCCGCCTTCCGGGTTTTGCTTAATACGATAAAAGATAGAGGAATCAGGGATGGGTCGTTTAACTCTTAGGTACTTCCTGCGGCGATTAATGATCTTCTTTTTAACGATCTGGGTTGCGGCCACGCTGATCTGGATCATCCCACGGCTGGCGCCCGGAGATCCGATCACGGCCATGGTCGGGCGCATGATTCGACAGGCGGGTTACGTCGAGAACTCGGATGTCATTATTGAGGGCTGGAAAGAGCGTTTCGGCATGAACGACTCGCTGCCCGTGCAGTATATCCGCTATCTGGGCAATCTCGTCCGGATGGATTTTGGTTATTCACTTGCCTACTTTCCCACGACCGTTGGCGAAATCGTCGGGCGAGCGCTGCCGTGGACAGTAGGATTGCTACTGGTTGCGGTTTCAATCACGTTTGTGCTGGGAAATTTTCTGGGGGCGCTGCTGGCATGGCGACAAACCCCAAGGCTGGTCAAAATGCTGATCCCGCTGGGGATGATCTTCACTTCGATACCGTCTATTCTCGCAGCAATTTTCCTGCTGTATATCTTTGCGTTCTTCCTGGGGTGGTTTCCGCTGACGGGTGCTTATAAAGCGGGGATGACTCCTGCCCTCAACTTTGAATTTATCAAGAGTGTCATTCATCACGGGACACTGCCTGCTCTGTCAATTGTGCTGGTGAGCTTCGGTTACTGGACACTGGGGATGCGCGGGATGATGATCACGGTTGAAGGGGAAGATTATATGCATCTGGCACGTGCCAAGGGACTGCGCCCGATTTACGTGCTGTATCGTTATATGGTGCGCAATGCGATCCTGCCACAGGTGACGGCCTTCGCCATCACGCTCGGCACACTGGTCAGCGGTCAGGTGCTGGTCGAGTATATCTTCGCGTATCAGGGCATGGGAAATGTGATCTTCTCCGCCCTGCGCAATCAGGACTTCCCGGTGATTCAGGGCACCTCATTCATCCTGATCCTGATGACGGCGCTGGCCGTGCTGATTATCGACCTGATTTACCCACTGATCGATCCGCGTATTTCGTATGAAAGGGAATAGTCATGGCAACAATTGAGACGACTCCCGATCAGGCGCTGAACCTGCCGCGCACACAGCCGGTCAAACGGATGGGGCGCTTCAACCGGTGGGATACGCCGTGGCTGAATCCCCGGCTGATGATCGGGTTCGGGATCATCTTCACCATTCTGATCGCCGGTATCCTTGGCCGGTTATTCTGGGATACAGACCTTGCCTTTACCGCCAGTTCCCCGCTGAATCTGCCGCCGCCCGGTTTCATCAATTCCCGTGGGCAGGAAGGCGTATGGGCGCATCCTCTGGGGACTGAAAACAGCGGACGCGATATGCTGGCACTGATGATCGTCGGCGCGCCGAATTCGTTTATGGTCGGTGTGATCGCCGCCGGGATCGGGATGACCGTTGGTGTCATACTCGGATTTTCCGCCGGGTTTATCGGCGGCCCGCTGGATGATTTCGTCCGGCTGATCTCGGATGTGACGATCACGATCCCAACGCTGATGGTACTGATCGTCATTCAGGCACTGCTGCCACAGATTGAGCTTTCAACCATGGCGCTGCTGATCGCGCTGTTCGCATGGCCCTCCCCTACCCGATTGATCCGGTCGCAGGTGCTGACGATGCGTGAGAGCGGTTATGTGCAGATGGCGAAAGTCTCCGGCGCATCGACCGCTTCGATCATGTTCCGCGAAATCCTGCCGAATCTGCTGCCCTATCTGGCGGCGAGCTTCATCGGTAACGCAACCGGCGCTATTCTGGCCGCCGTCGGGCTGGAAACACTTGGGCTTGGCCCGCAGCGCGTCCCTACCCTGGGCGGCACGATCTATTTCGCCATCAGCGGCGCGGCACTGCTGCGTAATATGTGGTGGTGGTGGGCGCTGCCAACCCTGCTGCTGGCGCTGATGTTCGTCGGGCTGCTGCTGATCAACCTTGGGCTGGACGAGATCGCGAATCCCCGTCTGCGTCAGGCATCACGATAGGAAATCCAATGGCAGAACACACCATACATCAGCCACCAGTGCTGAAAGTGAACGATCTTCGGATCTATTATGAAACGCCCAAAGGGGATGTGCTGGCAGTTGACGGCATCGACTTTGAGCTGTATGAGGGCGAGACACTGGGACTGGTCGGCGAGTCCGGTTCAGGGAAATCCACAGCGGCGATGGGCATCCTGCAACTGGTGACACCGCCGGGCCGGATCGTCGGCGGCGAAGTGATCCTTGAAGGCGATAACCTTCTGGGTGTGCCTGAAGATCAGCTTCGCACCATCCGCTGGATCAAACTGGCACTGATCCCACAGGGGGCGATGAATTCGCTGAACCCGACAATGCGGATCAGCGAACAGATCAAGGACGTGATTATCGCCCATGAAGGGCGCAGGGCGAATAAAGGCAGCGAGCAGCGTATCCTTGAGCTGCTGGCGATGGTCGGGCTTCCGGGACGGGTTTATCACCTGTACCCGCATGAGTTGAGCGGCGGCATGAAACAGCGCGTGTGCATCGCGATGGCGATTGCGCTGAATCCGACGATCATCATCGCCGACGAATCCACCAGTGCGCTGGATGTGGTTGTGCAGCGAGTGGTCGCGCAAACGATGCTGAAGGTCAAGCAGGCACTGGGCGTCTCCATGATCATGATCGGCCATGATATGGGCCTGATGGCGCAGATGGTGGATCGTGTCGCGGTGATGTACGCCGGAAAGATCGTCGAAATCGCCTCTGTACGCGACATCTTCGCCGATCCCAAACACCCGTATTCGCAATTACTGATCGAATCGGTGCCATCACTGAAGGAACGCAAGCCGCTGCGCGTCACTGAAGGCATCACCCATGATCCGCGCAATCCGCCGCCGGGCTGCATTTTTCAACTGCGCTGCCCGTTCGTGATGGACAAATGCCGAGTGATACCACCGGCCATGCAGGAACTCAAGCCCCGGCAGCAGGTCGCATGTCATTTATACCCAGAGCAGGAAGAGGGAGTCATCCATGTCGCAGATGCTGCTGGAAATCCGTAACGCTACGAAGCTCTATAGTCAGCGCGGGAACGGCGGCGGGACACGAGAAGTGGTCGCCCTTCAGGATTTTAACCTGAGCATCCCCAAAGCCCCGGCGTCGATCATCACGATCGCTGGCGAAAGCGGCAGCGGGAAGACCACGCTGGCGCAGTTGGTGCTGGGCTTCACGCATCTGTCATCCGGCCAGATCCTGTATGACGGTCAGGATGTGGCGCTCGCCAATCCACAGCAGAAGAAAACGTATCGTCGTCAGGTTCAGGCGGTTTTTCAGGACCCATTCGGAGTCTATAACCCGTTCTATCGCGTCGAACATGTCTTCAATATGGTCATCCGCAATTTCAGGCTGAGCAGCAGCCGACAGGAAGCACGCGCCATGATCGAAGACGCGCTGAATATCGTCGGGCTGCATGGTGAGGATGTGCTGCGGAAGTATCCGCACCAGCTTAGCGGCGGCCAGCGGCAGCGCATCATGATGGCACGGGCGTATATGATCAAGCCCCGGCTGATCGTGGCGGATGAACCGGTGTCGATGGTCGATGCCTCACTGCGCGCTTCGATTCTGGATGTGATGATCCGCCTGAAGGAAGAAATGGGCATCTCGTTCCTGTACATCACACACGATCTCAGCACCGCCTATCAGATCGGTGACCAGATCTTCATCCTGTATCAGGGGACGACTGCCGAGAGAGGCCAGACGGTGGACGTGATCGACAGGCCGCGCCACCCGTATGTCCAGCTTCTGGTGGACTCAGTGCCTGTTCCCGACCCGGATATAAAATGGGAAGGCGAAATCGTACTGCCGCCTGAAGAAGAGATGCGGAGTTCGGTCAGCAGCGGCTGCCGGTTCTATCCGCGCTGCCCGCACCGCATGGATCGCTGTCTGGAAGCACAGCCGCCGCTTTATGCGGTGGAAGAAAACGGCCATCAGAGCGCGTGTTATCTGTATGAGCATGACGAGATCGTACACACAGATGCGGCGGATTAGAAGCGGGCATTTTGAAAATTGGTCATATGGGGCCGGAAGAATCCGGCCCCTATACCAAACACCTTGCAGGGTGAATGTTCAGAGATCCTCTACAGCGCGGCGGATGAGCGCGGCGGATGAGCGCGGCGGATGACCGTGGCAGATTAATGCGTCAGGCCGATATACATCATATTCAGGCAATACCATAACCTTAAACTGTATTTTCTGATCACCATCGGGAGAAGCCACCTTGTTTCATCAGGTCCACTGGACACCACAGAAAATTGCACAGCGTATCAAGCTGATTACACCGCTCGTTTATCGTCAGCGGCAGGCCATCCCCCCATTCCGCTATCAGAAGATCTCCGGGCCGATGGAAAATCCGCCGATTGGCCCTGACATTGATGACAGCCGGTGGGAAGTGATCCATCCCAACAGCTACTGGGGAGAATGGCGTGCGGATTTCGTGATCCGCAGCAGCTTCAGCATCCCGGCGGAATGGGACCGGGACAAGCCGATTGGCCTTCATCTGCCGATCGGTCATTCGCGGGACTTCAGCCATCCCGAAGGGCTGGCGTATATCGACGGCTTCCCGTATGCCTCGGCGGACCGTCATCACGACGAGATCCGGCTGCCGGACACCGTGCGCGATCAGCAGACACACCGGCTGGAGATTGTCGGCTGGGTTGGCGGCTCGCGTTCCGGCGATCAGCATGTCAAATTGTATATGGACCAGTGCGCGGTGGTGCAGATCGACCAGCCGACGCGGGATTTCATCGCAGCGGCACGGGTAGCGCTGGGAGTCGCCGCTCAACTGGAGGATAACGATCCGGTCAAGGGACGGCTGTACAACGCCCTGAATGAAGCCTTCCGGGTGATCGACACCCGCGATCCGCTGGGAACAGACGCCTTCTATGACAGCGTCCCGGCGGCACTGGCGACCCTGCGAACCCTGATCACCGAGGCGGGTGATCCGCTGGATGTGGACATCATCGGCGTCGGCCACGCGCACATCGATGTCGCATGGCTGTGGACACTGGGCCAGACTGTGCGTAAATCAGGCCGCACCTTCAGCAATGTGCTGCGGCTGATGGAAGAATTCCCGTCCTATACCTTCAGCCAGAGTCAGGCGCAGCTTTACAGCTACACCGAGCGCTATTATCCCGAGATCTTCGAACAGATCCGCGAACGGGTGAGCGAAGGCCGCTGGGAAGTGATGGGCGGCACATGGGTTGAGCCAGACTGCAACGCAATCGGCGCTGAATCACTGGTGCGGCAGTTCCTGCTGGGGCGCGGATACTTCCGCCGTCACTTCGGGGATGTCGATACGCCGGTGCTGTGGCTGCCGGATACCTTCGGCTACAGTTGGGCACTGCCGCAGCTCATCAAACAGGCGGGGATGAAATATTTCATCACGCACAAGATGAGCTGGAATCAGTATAACCAGATGCCGCATCAGATCCTGTGGTGGCAGGGGCTGGACGGCACGCGGGTGCTGACACACTTCCTGACGACGCTGACCGGTGATGAATATCTGCCCTACTCCACCACCTATAACGGGAACGTCTCACCGCAGGAGATCTTCAGCACGTGGGATAACTTCCGGCAGAAGGAATTGTATAACGAACTGCTGACCGCTTATGGTTATGGCGACGGCGGCGGCGGCCCCACCCGTGAGATGCTGGAAAATATCGAGCGCTATCAGGAACATCCGGGTGCGCCGCGTGTACGCACGGGGACGGTGCGCGAATATATGGAGCGTATCGAAAGCGAGATCTCGGATCGTCTGCCGGTGTGGAATGGCGAGTTCTATCTGGAATATCACCGTGGGACGTACACCAGTCAGGCACGGACCAAGCGCAGCAATCGCAAGAGCGAATTCCTGATGCATGATGCCGAATTCCTTGCGGCACTGGCAGCCCTGACGACGGATTTTGATTATCCGCATGAGGATATCTATCAGGCATGGGAATTGATCTGCCTGAACCAGTTCCATGACATCCTGCCTGGATCATCCATCGGTGAAGTCTATGAAGACAGCGATCGGGATTATCAGATCATCGCAGAACTGGGGATAAAAACCCGTGATGCCGCCCTGAACGCGCTGACGGCGCA
Source organism: uncultured Anaerolineaceae bacterium (assembly GCA_964395665.1). Classification (GTDB taxonomy): domain Bacteria; phylum Chloroflexota; class Anaerolineae; order Aggregatilineales; family Phototrophicaceae; genus JAEZAF01. Next base: position 2,339 of record CAYNDH010000041.1, on the reverse strand, counting down.
GCTACCCGCTAACAGCACGGTGATGGTGGTTAATCCGACCTCATTCGGTGGGCGGCGCATCGGCCTGCTGGAAGGTGACACCCATTCAGACGCCTTCCTGTCCGATGGCAGCGGCGCAGCCCTGCGGACACAGCCGGTAGACGGCGGCACGCTGATCGAACTGGAAGCGGTGGCCCCGTACAGCGTGATCGGCCTGACTGAAATACAGGATGTGCCGTTCGTCTCGACACCGGCGCTTGCGGCCAGCCAGAGTGACGGCCAGACCGTGCTGGAAAATGCGCTGATCCGCGTCGAGTTCAACGCAGGCGGGGACATCACACGGATTTATGACAAGGAAGCGGACCGCGAAATCCTGCCGGAGAATGAAGTAGCGAATGCGCTGCTGATCTTCGAAGACCGGCCCATGAACTTCGATGCATGGGACATCGACATCTTCTACGAAGATCGTGTCGAGAAAATCGACGGTGTGGAAAGCCTCAGCATCATCGAACAGGGGCCGCTGCGGGCCGGGATCAGCATCAACCGCCGTTACCGTAACAGTGAGATCCGGCAGAAGGTCTATCTGTATGCCGACAGCAAGCGCATCGACTTCGATACGTGGATCGACTGGCACGAGCATCACCTGCTGCTGAAAGTTGCCTTCCCGGTCGATATTATCAACCCACGGGCGACCTTCGATGTACAGTGGGGGAATGTCGAACGCGCCACACATCGCAATACATCATGGGATTGGGCACGATTCGAGACCTGCGCGCACAAATGGGCTGACTTGAGCGAAGGCAATTACGGCGTCGCCCTGCTGAACGACTGCAAATACGGCTACGACATCCACGGGCAGGTGATGCGCCTGACACTGCTCAAGAGCGCGACCAGCCCGGATGCAAACGCCGATCAGGGCGAGCATCTGATGGTGTACAGCCTGCTGCCACATGAAGGCGACTGGCGCAATGAGGTGATCGAACAGGCGTATGATCTCAACAATCCGCTGATCCTGCGGCATGTGGCTGGCGGCGCTGCTGGCGGCGCTTCCGGCGGGAATCTGCCGGCGTCACTGGTGACGACCGAAGGCACGCCGGTCGTGATCGAGACGGTCAAGCTGGCGGAAGATGGCAACGGTCTGATCGTCCGGTTGTATGAAGACCGCCGCAATCGCGGGAAGTTCCGCCTGAAGGCCGGTTTCCCAGTGGCTGAGGTCTACCGCTGCAATCTGCTGGAAGAGAATGAAGACGCGCTGGATGTGGTGGAAGATCAGGTGCAGCTTGACATCACACCCTATCAGATCGTGAACCTGCGCGTTGTGCCGCAGGCGTAAGGTAAGCCAGCGAACATCATCATCGCTTTCAACACAAAAACCGCTGGGGGATGATCTCTCAGCGGTTTTGTTTTGCGTGATGCGTCTGTATATGAGATGTGCAGAGAGGTGTGAATGCCTCTCTGCGCCCGGATTTAAGGCTTATGGCAGCGGCAGTGTCTCGGTCGTCCCGAAGCCGGTATTCGTCCCGGCATTGGTATCACCGGTGCTGGCCCCCGCCCCGCCGAGATCAGGCAGCGGCAGGGCTTCAGGCAGTTGGATCGGTGACTGACCGGGCACGGTATCCGCTATTGATGATGCGGCTGCGCTTTCGACATCAGCGCAGCGGATGCCGTCCAGATCATAGCCATCGGCGCTGTCCTCAACGGCGGTGTCGGCGGAACTGTCGGTGATGCGGATGTACTGGAACGATTCCAGACCCGCATGGGCGGCATCGAACACGGCATCAAACAGGAAGGGTTCTGCCGGATCTGATGCTTCGACGTTCGGGACCGGGAACCACGTCAGGCCGTCCTGCGAGATCTCGATCAGGATGTATTCACCCGCGTCGGTCGGTTCGCTGGCCTCAAAGATCTCGACGTCGCGACCGGCCACAATCAGGCTGTCCAGCTTCAGTGTGATGGAGCCACCCAGACCAAGCGACACAAAGGTGACCGGTTCCGTCAGGTCTTCGTCCGGTTCCTGCGGCGCGTGCAGTGCCATATCCGGATCACTCTGATCAGCGGACAGCGGCTGTCCATCCTTGTGTGTGCCGGGCAGATACTCGATCACTTCGACAGCGTAGCAGCCGATTACAGGTTCCGGAGCTTCCGGCGGCAGCACTTCACCCGCCAGCACGGTGATGATCACGCTATCACTGCCAGTCGCGCCATCGTCGTCGGTCACGGTCAGGATGATTTCATGCACACCCATCGCCAGATCGGTTGTCAGCGCGGCTTCGATCCCGATTTCGACGTCGTTTAACGTCCAGCGATAGGCGGTGATGCTGCCGTCACTGTCGGTGCTGCCGGAGCCATCGAGCGTGATG
>CAYNDH010000040.1:15490-28518 GCA_964395665.1 uncultured Anaerolineaceae bacterium | reverse complement strand
TTTCGGTAAAAATGTCACCGCGTATTTTCTGGCGACTTCTTCACGCGGTTCTCCCCAGTCAGCGGCGTGATACTCGTGGAGAAATTCTTCCAGCATGCCGGGGACGGTGATCATCAGGATCGTTGCTTCTTCGCCTACGACATCCCATCCATGCGGAATGCCACGCGGCAGATAAACGAATGAGCGCGGTCCGGCTTTGTAGGATTCTTCGCCGCAGGTGACGATCAGCGCTCCTTCGATGACGTAAAAGCACTCATCCTCATTCTGGTGGACATGCATCGGTGCGCCGCCGGTTGTGCGGGACTCGATCAGCGTGAGCAGCCCACCCGTGGATGATTTCGCCGCTTTTGTGTCTGATCCGTAACCTGGCACGCCTTCATCAGCTTTGAGGAAATAGGGTTTCGGTATGGTGTCGTGTGTTGAAGTCATTGGCCCTCATACCGTCTGGATAACAGTCGTCTGATGAAATGAGGCGCAGTTACGCGCCCCATGGCTATTCATTCGGTTGATTATACCTTAAACCCAATCCGCACTTCAGCGTTCAGAGACCGGCTTGCGCGGTTTATCCGGTTGTGTGCCATCTTCGATATTCTTCACCGGGCCGTTGCTGGCTTTATCGCTCGCTGTGTCATCGGCAGGCGGTGTCTCGGCTGGTTTGGCCGGTTCAACCGGTTTTGCAGGCTCACCCGGTGCATTGACCGTCACCGGGGCGGAAGCTTCTGCTGGTGGGATTTCATCTTTCACCGCCTGATCGCTCTGCGGTGGCGTGACCGATACAGCATCCGATGTAGGCGGGATCAGCGTCTTTGCTTCAGTATCAACCGATGCAGATTCAACCGGCGCAGCGGGTTCGGCTGGCGCGGCTGGCACTTCCGGTAATGGCACTGCGGGTTGAGCGCCTGTCCCCGTGGTTTCTGTGGCTTGCTCTACCGCTTGCTCTACCGCTCTGGCTTCTGCCGGAGTCACCGGCACGGCACCTGATGTCGGCGCATGGTTGTCAGCCGGTGCGCTGATTGACGCCGCAGGTGCCGCCGGGGTGACTGGCTTATCATCAGGTGTGGCTGGTGTGGCTGGTGCGGGCGGACGGGTATCGGTAACAGCAGCGGTGACGGCGGCGGGCGCCGATGTATCGGCCCTTGCAGCTTCGTGCGCTTCATCGTCTGATTCTTTGTCCAGATCATGGATGAAGACGCGCACCTTGCGTATGCGGCGGCCTTCGACCTTTTCGACGCGGATGATCAGCCGCTTGTGATGATTTTCGAATTTGATTTCCTCACCGATCACCGGCACGCGGCCCAGTGTGGTATAGACGAAACCGCCGAGCGTGTCGCTGTCATCGCCGGGGACGTCCACATCCAGCAGATCGTTGAAGTCGTCGATGTCCATGCTGGCATCAACGGAATATTCCGTCTCGGATTCCTGAATATACTCGGCCTCTTCGAACGGGTCGTGCTCGTCCTGAATATCACCGATGATCTCTTCGATGATATTCTCGATGGTCACGATCCCGGCAGTGCCGCCGAATTCGTCGATCACCACGGCCATATGGACGCGCTTGGTCTGAAGTTCCTTCAGCAGATCATCGGCGCGCTTGGTCTCCGGCACGAAATAGGCAGGGCGCATCAGATCACGCGGTGTCAGTGCCTTGTCCCTGTTACCGTTGTACCAGTGGCTCAACAGGTCCTTGGCGTAGAGCAGGCCCTTGATATTGTCGATGGTGTTCTCGTAGAGGGGGATACGCGAGAATCCGCTGGTGATAAACGCCGCCAGCGCTTCTTCCAGTGAGATGCTGATGGGCAGCGCGGTGATGTCGATGCGCGGGACCATCACTTCACTGGCATAGGTCTCATCAAGCTGAAGAACCGAGAGGATCATCTCCTTCTCTTCTTCTTCGATGCTGCCGCCTGCCTGACCGGATTCCACCAGTGTCACGATTTCTTCTTCTGTGACGGTGTTCACCTTCTCGCTGCTTTTGAACAGGGTGGCGATGGCCTTGCTGATGGCGACGACAATCACGGTCAGCGGTTTGAGCAGCGTGATCAGGATGCCCATAAAGCCTGACAGCGACAGCGCCATCGAACTGGCGTAGGCTGAACCGATCCCCTGGGGGACCAGTTCGCCGAAGATCAGCGTCAGCATGGCGACGACCAGCAGCACGCCGAGATACACGGCGACCGGCGAAACCGAGGCGTCGAGTTGTGCGATCAGCGGGTTGGCGAAGCCGAGAATAGAGATGGCTGCGATGGCGATACTAAGCAGCGTGGTCGAGGTTTCGTGCGAAACTTCCAGATCACTGCTTCTTTCAAGGAGCGGCAGTAAACGCCGCGCTCCCCTATGGCCCTCATCTGCCAGATCACGCAGCGCGCTCTGTCGGACATTGGCGAACGCATTGTACGCCATCACGATCAGACCACGCAGCAGAATCAGCGTGATGATCAACAACAGGCCAGAGAGACTATCAGAGTTCAAGGTTAATTTCCTTTGGATTACATCTGGGTTGCCATTTGGGAAGTACCGAAGCGACATCACGTCGGGCAGTTGGAGATAATGCTGATTCTGCGTGCGATGGGTGAGATCCGCACTGGAAATGCAAATAGCCGGGGTGGTTACCCGGCTGAGAAAACTGCTCTATGTATTGACGTTGGGGAGGTCGTTCAGGCGCGTCTGTAGACACGAGTGTACTTACCAATTTCGGTCATTACTATCAATATAACACGCCTGCACCCGCTCTGACAATACGATTCAACCCTATCAGGTTTAAATTTCGTTAGAAATGCTGATTTTCTCTAACGTTTGGCAGGGTGGGACTGCGGACGCCCCTCACCCCTCAATCCCCTGTCCGGGCGGAGAGGGGAGATTCTTCCCGCCCACGACGATTACAAATATTCAGATAGGCTCTACCCCAACGGAAAGATTTTGCCGGGATTCAGGATGTTGTTGGGGTCGAGAGTCTGTTTGATGGCCCACATCACATCCAGCGCGGCGCCGTGTTCGTGCGGCATGTGCTTCGCCTTGCCGATGCCGACGCCGTGTTCGCCGGTGGCCGTGCCGCCCAGTTCAATCGCCCGTTCGACAATCCGGTCATTGATGGCTGATACCGTCAGAAATTCCTCTTCCCCGGCGTAGGGCAGTTCGACATGGATGTTGCCATCCCCGGCGTGGCCCTTCATATACCACAGGATGCCCTGCTCGGTGGTCAGTTCTTCGACAAAGGCGATCAGCGCCGGGTACTGGCTGATCGGCACGGCGACATCGTCGATCAGGAAGGTCTTACCGGGATGCGCCCGCACCAGAATCTCATAGGCATGATGCCGCACCTGCCACAGCTTCTGACGCTCGGCGTTATCGGTGGTGGCGCGGACATTGCTGGCGTGATATTCGGCGCAGATCTCGCGCACCACGTCCAGCCCGAAATCAAGCTGTCCCTGATCCATGGCGTGGAATTCCATCAGCAGCGTCGGCTTCTCTTCCAGATCGACGCCGCCGTGATCGCGCAGAATGGCACACTGACGCGGATCGATGAATTCCAGCGCCGCGACGTCGAGTCCGCTGCCGCGCACGGCCACCACGGTCTCGACTGCGTCCAGAATGGTCGGGAAGGATGCGATGACGGCGCTCATCATGGCCGGGACGGGGACGAGTTTCAGCGTGGCTTCGGTGATCACGCCGAGCGTGCCTTCACTGCCGACGAACAGGTGCAGCAGATCGTATCCGCTGGACTGCTTGATCGAGCGTGAGCCGACGCTGATCAGACGGCCATCGGCCAGCGCGACCTGCATCTTCAGCACATTGTCCTTGCTGGCACCGTATTTGACCGTGCGAATGCCGGATGCGTTGTTCGCCAGCATCCCGCCGATGGTGGCATTGGCGCCGGGATCAGGCGGGAAGAACAGGCCGTACTTCACCAGCGCCTGATTGAGATCCTTGTGTCCGATGCCGGGCTGCACGGTGACCTGAAAATCATCGACGTGGACTTCGACAATCTGATTCATGCGCTCGAAAGAGAGTGAGATGCCGCCGTAGAGCGGGATGCTGTTACCTTCGAGACCGGTTCCGACGCCCCACGGTGTGACGGGGATGTGCTGTTCGTTGGCATAGCGCAGGATGTCGGCCACCTGCTGCGCTTCCTGCACCCAGATGACTGCTTCGGCATCGTGGGCGGCGTGGCGCGACTGGTCACGGGAGTGCAGGTCGATGTCGGCCTGGGTGGTGCTGATATTCCCCGCGCCGACGATCTGCGTCAGGTGGGCGAGATGTTCGGCGGTGAGGGTGTTATAGGACGTGGTTGAGGGCGTGAGAAGCTGGGCCATGAGCTGTGAGCCTTAAAACATTTACGGATTGCAAGTCCCCTGATGATACCGCTGAGTCAGGAAATAGTCGCGATCCGTTTGTGTCACATACGATGGTACAGGTGATGTGTCAACAGGCATCGGCTTTGAACGTCAAGGTTGACCGGCCATACGCGCATCGCGCCATGATACCAGCAGATAATCCCGGACGTGTTCATTATCAGATGTCAGTGGGTACATCTGCCCGGTGTGAAAATCCAAGTGGCTTAGTTTGCTGCCAGATTCGCCGCTGCTGTTCCAGCCAGAAACAATGGCAAAAGATATATCATTGAACCAGTTCACCTGATACGTATCCGGGTGCGGATAATCCCCCACCAGCGTCGGCACACCGAGTGGATTAAGTGGATAATTGAAGACGTGAAATCTATTTAAGACCGGGTCCGGGGTTTCGTAAGTCAACAGGTCATCGGTCTGCCTGATCAGATATACATCTTCAACCAGTACTTCAATATTCTGTGTGTCGAGATCATACAGATAAAAGGAACGTTTTGGCCGGTCCCAATTTGCCAGTGTGTTCGAAGTGGAAATCCCATCAAGCACAAACTGCTGACAACCCGGCAGAGGATTGACAACATCTATCTTATAGAGATTCGTGAGTGCGAGCAGATGATCCAACTGAAACCGTTCTCCAGTGTAGTTATTCAGCAGATAGCTAGTCTTTTGGGTGGGAGTCACATTAACAAAATACTCTGACCATTGCCCTCCACAGGCTGGCAGTGGGTTGACGTGTGCATTTAATCTCTCTGATGGCAACAATGCACTGCTATTGATGACGCTGATTCTCATTATTAACGGTGGCTGTATGGGTGAGACATCAATACCATAGGTGTGCATGGATAGATACCGGGTGTCTGTTTCCCAATGCCAGCTGAAATGAAGCGTTTCGGTGAGTAACTCAAAAATGCGTGCATCCTCCACACTGACCAGATAACCTGAGTTCTCATCCTTTCCTGAGATGTAAATGTATCCGCCATCCTGGGACCAGATCAGACCCAAATATATATTTTCCCGATGCAGTGGTGTTTCAATGGTTATCCTGTGGCCGTCCGTTCTATCATAGAGATACAGATCACTCTCCATGGTTTCCATGAATGCCAGTTTTCCGCCATCGGGCGAGAGTACCCAGAGATATGCTACTTCGTCAGGGGATTGAGGTGCGGTGATAGCATCTGTTTCGAAGGTGTCCATTATGGTCAGCGTACCAGTCAGGTAGTTGTAAAGATACAGACCCGCCCAACGGTGTTCATCTGATGGTGCATCGGAGTGCACAGTGGAGACAATCAGGTCACCGATAGGATTAAAGCTGAAGCGTGTGCTGTAAATATCAGGCAGCGGGATCTTATGATCTGCCCGCAAGCGATGCTGAAAATCGAAAAATGCGATGATCTGATCCTGTGGAGTGTTTGGCTTTGCTGTGCGCAGCCCGATAAGTGCCATAAGTACAGGTGGGTTACTCCCGCTGCCGAGCGTCAGGCTCACTCCTATCAGAATGCCGAATACGAAAACTAAGCCAGTGCTGAAGTACAGAAAATATCTAAGCATTACCAGAAAATCCCTGTGATTATCCAAATAACCCACGTCGCTGCGGGACGGCGTGCGACAGCGTCAGCAGGCTGTCGCCATAGGGGGCGAAAATCGGGCGAGTTTCGGAGATATTATCCCTGCCCGCGTATCTCGCTCCATTTGAACAGCGAGAAGGTCTCGGCGAATTCGCTGACTGAGGTGAGCGGGTAGGTCTGGTCTGTCCACGGATCGAACCGACCGATCTGCGGATGGGTCCCCACTGATACCAGATAGACACCAGTAGACATATCATCAGTCCACATCATCCATGAAACCGGCGGTGGTGGATAGGCGGCCATCACCACCGGTTTGCCCAGTGGATTCAGCGTGCGGCGGATGATCTGAATCTGTCCGGTCTCGTCATCGACCGTTCGATAGTACAGGGTATTTTCGACCGTCGTATGGTAGTCGGCTACTTCGCCTACATAATAGGCGGTTTCGGACGACAGATCATAGAAATAGAGAGCGTATTCATTCACGGTTCCGGGCATGAAGATGGTCGGCGTCTCATCGATGCCAGTCCTGATCGCGAGCGTATCACAGCCCGTCTCGTCCATCGGGTAAATACTTGTGATACTTTCATCAGCCAGCAGTGGATCATCATTGACGCGTATCGTCCGGCCATTATGCAGATCAAGCAGATAGCCTTCGCGTACCGGCCCTTTCGCGACGGTATATGTCAGCCACTGGCCGTCACATGCCCACCATGAATTCAGGTCTCCGCGTAAACCTTTGGTCATCGGATGCTCAGTGCCATCAGCAGCATGAATGATTTCAATCTGCTGCTCATCCTCATTCTGGCCTGTGACGACATATCGCCGTAATGCGATGTGCTGATTATCCGCCATCCACGTCGGATAGAAATTCTCCATCCGGGGCTGATATTCAAGCTGCTGGCGGCCCTCTGCATCGTAGACAAAGAGCGTGTCGCTAGTGCTCACGATGACCCGTGCCCCATCGGGTGACCAGATGACCGGGTTCGGCATGTTCCCCCCTGAGATCTGTCTGTCCGCAATCAGGCGCGTCTCTCCTGTTCCTGAGTCAAATACATACGGTTTCTTATCCAGAGGATTGATAAACGTTAACTTGCGCCCCATCGGTGAAGGAAAAGAAGAAAAGAAGCCAAAGTACCTGGATGCCTCACTGCCCATGCTCATCTGCCGATCCGACTCGATCATGGCAACATTGGTCATTGAGTCATTCAGGTAATCATATTGATAGAATCCCGCCTGATAGGACTTTGTCTTCGCATCCCCATCATAGGTGACCACAAGCACGTTACTCGGCTGCGCGTAATCAAACGCCATCAGCCGGATATTGGAGAGCGGAACGGGATTGTCAATTCGCAGCGTGCGGTGCAGATCCCAGACGCTCACGTTGGAGACAGGATCAGGATTGCTCCTGGTTCTGCGCATGGTGGTCAGCGCGGTGACTACCGTGGGATCGGTGGTCCTGCCGATGCCGATGCTGACGACGGCGAAGACGCCAGACAGCAGACTGAGAGCGAGTGTGATGAGGATTAGCGGTCGAAGCATTCCGGTCTCCTGTTGATCAGCGTGTACCCTATCCGAACAGGCCGCGCCGCTGCGGGACAGCATGCGACAGCGTCAGCAGGCCGCCGCCATACGGATCGAAGATCGGGCGGATTTCGGACAGGATCAGGTCAATGGCCTGCGTCGGGCGTCCGATGTGGCGATTGAGCGGCTCCAGATAACCGGCGTGGGCGCTGAAGTCTGCTTTGACCGCGTCGGGATCGAGATCGGCATCCCACTGCCATTTTTCCGGATAGTAGTAGTAATACAGCGGATAGAGGGCAGCCGTGGTCAGTGAGACGCCGCGATTGCTGTACGTCCACAGGTCAAGGCCGCTGCGCGGTGCGGCTTCGGCTATCAGCACCAGCCCTTTGAGCGCGATCAGCATCCGCAGCAGGCTGCCGCCGTCTTTGCCATCCACCACCTGCGGGATGAACCCTGCCGGGTGGATGTCGTGGTCGATGATCTGATGATAGACTGACGCGGCGCGCTGGCAGAAGTCGTCGTTTTCAGTCACGACACCTGCCGCCATCAGCAGCAGCGCCGCCCAGATGCGTTCCAGATAGGCCATGCCCTGCGGATCGTCGCTGTCGAGCGCGGCTTCGACCTGAAGCGCACGCTGCATGAAAAGCGCGGGGCCGTCGGCATGAGTGATCTGTGCAGCGTGGGGATGATCGCGCACCAGCTCGTAAAGCTGCGCCAGCCCGACCGTGTACATGCAGCCATCCAGCAGTGAATGATCATCCAGTGGGGATTGTGCCGCCGTCTGATACAGGCGGACAGCCGTTTCACCTTCCGCTTCGTTCTCATGGAAACGCCAGCGCAGCCCGTGGATCAGCGCCTGTTCGAGCGGCGCAGCCTGTGATGAGACCGGCGCGTCGAGCCGTTCCCATGCGGGTTGAAATGGCGCCCGTTTTGCACCCTTGCGGGCAGTGAGGATGTGCTGCTGGGTGAAGTAAAGACCACAGTGGTCATATTGGGTTCGGGTCATGGTATATGCTTTTATGAGTGTCATCGGTTCATCTGGCAGGAAGAGGCTATTGTACCGCACACACGCCAGTCAACAGCACCGGCAAACCAGCAAAGCCGGGGGATTAATGGCCTGAAAGCGGTGATGCTAATAGTTATCCGTGCTACAGTTGAAGCAGCTTAATCCCTGTATAAACGATTTTGAAAGTGTTAGCCCCACCATGACTAAATCATCGCTTGTTCCTGAACCCTATTACACCTATGTTACGCGCCTGTTGATTGACCTTTACCAATCCGGAGACCTTCCGAACGTCCGCCTGCTGGATATTGAACCGACTTTCGGCTATGTGGGCCGGGTGGAATACCATGACGGCTCGGTGCGGATGTTCCGTGCCACCAATATCGGCATCAATACCAACGGCGCGACCGAGATTTCAAGAGACAAGGCTTATACCAAATATTTCCTGCAGAAGCTCGGCTATCAGGTCACACCGGGGCGCGCCTTCGAGATGCCGCACTATCATGACCTGATCAAGCGCAACCTGTCGCGTTATGGCTTCAGCAATTTCTCGCACGTCAACCAGATCGAAAGCTATATCGAGAGCATCGGCGGCTATCCGTGCTTTATCAAACCGAATGAAGAGTCGCAGGGCAAGGGCGTCTACAAGTGCCATGATCAGGCCGACCTGCATGACGCGCTGGCAGAATATCATCAGGAACATTACCGCGTGATTCTGGTCGAGAAGCTCATCCCATATCCGGATTACCGTGTGCTGTTATTCGACGATGAACTGATCGCCTGCTATCGCCGTCACCCGCTGACGATCACCTGTGACGGCGCCAGCAGTATCCGCCTGCTGATTGAGGAAAAGCAGTACGAACTGAAGTCGCATGGCCGCCCGGTGGTTTTGAAAGCGGAAGATCCGCGCATCGCAGGCAAACTGATGCGTGATTACGGTTTCACGCTGGACAGCATCCCGTCACGCGGGCATCAGATCGAACTGTATGATGTGTCGAATCTCTCAACCGGCGGCTGGGCAGAAGATTTCACCGACCGTATTCACCCGTACTGGGTGCAACTGGCGGCGACAATCACACAGCAGATGGGGCTGCGGCTGTGTGGGCTGGATCTGGCCTGCGCGGACATCACTGATCCAAATGCCGATTACACCATCATCGAGACGAATGCCGCGCCGGGCCTTGATAATTACGCTTCTATGGGGCCAGCACAGGAAGCGGTGGTCCGCGATCTCTACGGGCGAATTTTCAATGAGCCGATGCCATTCGGCCAGCGCGAAACAGCAAAACAGCGCAAATGAGCTGCCGCGCCCCTGAAGTAAGATCATCCCGGACATCGTTTTCTAATTGATACTCGGTATCAATAAGGGGGAAATCTGATGTACGATGCGGTGATTGTAGGTGGCAGCAGTGCGGGATTGAGTGCGGCGCTGATTCTGGGCAGGGCGCGGCGTCGGGTGCTGGTGATCGACAGCGGAAAGCCGTGCAATCGGTTTTCGCATGCGTCGCACGGCTTTCTGACACGGGATGGCGTCGCACCGAGTGAACTGGTGCAGATCGCACGGGATCAGCTCCAGCGCTATGAGACCGTTGCAGTGCATGATGGCCTGGTCAGCCAGATCACACCGGAAGGCGCCGGTTTTCGTGTTGAAACCGACGCCGGCGAGACATTTTCAGTGCGCCGGGTGCTGCTGGCGACCGGTCTGAAGGATGAACTGCCGCCGATTGCGGGACTTGAACCGCTGTGGGGTAAAAGCGTCTTTCACTGCCCGTACTGTGACGGCTGGGAAGTGCGTGATCAGCCGCTGGTCGTGCATGGCGGCGGCGAGATCGGTTTCCACCGCGTGAAGATGCTGCGCCAGTGGACGGATCAACTGACATGGTGCACGGACGGCGAAGCGGTCTCCGACGAACGGCGTGAACTGCTGGCACGGCATGACATCCGGGTGATTGAAACGCGGCTGGCGGCGGTCGAAGCGACCGGCGAACAGATCGAGCGCATCCGCTTTGAAGATGGCAGCACGCTCGACCTGAAGGCGATGTTTGTCGCGCCGAAGAACTCGCATCCGATGGCTTTTGCCGAGCAGTCAGGTTGTGTGATCTCTGAACGCGGCATCATCGAGATCGATCTGCTGGGGCGGACCAGCGTGCCGGGGATTTATGCGGCGGGTGATCTGTCAACGCCGTTTCGCAGTGTGGCGGTTGCCGTCTCGCAGGGATACTGTGCCGGGGCTGGCATCAATGCGGATCTGACCGAAGAAGATTTTGTGTGAGGGGCGATACATGCCCCCATCCCGGGCTTATCAGGGTGGGGGTAAGTCGGGCCGCGCACGGTCAGTCCTAGAGTGAATGCGGCGGAAAGAACGAATCCGGCCTGCAATGGGATATGATCTATACCGATGGCGAACTGTTTTACGAAAACGGCCAAGTTGTGATTTAATCGTGGTAAGTGTGATGTGCAGCAATAGAAGCTATCTGAAAATTGATTATAGGCACGGACAGGGCAGGCCCTGTCCCTACGTGACACGTATTTTGTAGGGACAACGCCTGCGTTGTCCGGCGTTTCCATAAAATTCAGTTTTCTGAATTTTCATATACGCTCTGGCACCGTGCTGCCTTAGGAAATCAATCGAAAATCAAAGGAACGACCGCCGATGACCTCTCGGACGACACCTCGAACGACGATACGCCTGCTGATTATCCACCATCAACTGGATTTTGCGGTGACGGTGAAGCGTTCGCTGGAGCAGATCGGCGGCTTTGAGGTCGCGCCGTTTACTTCAGCCGATACCGCGCTGGAATACCTTCAGCAGCGGCCTCATCATATCGTGCTGATCGACTTCGAACTGCGCGACACAACCGGCGTCAGCGTGATCCAGCGTGTGCGGGCCATTCAGCCGGATATTGCGGTGATCGTCACACCGAAAAATGACGAGACGACCGCCGCCGTGGATGATCACACACTTCAGGATGTGATCGACACGCCGATTCCGGTTCGTCAGCTTCTGCCGATTCTGGAAGGCGCGATGCGATCTGCCGGTGAAGCCCTGCTGCCCGATACGGCACAGGCTCCGGCGGTCGATGTGCGCCCAATCGAGCGGCTGTCGGGGCCAGCACATCTGCCCGAACAGTCCGGCACGGTCCCCGCTGTACAGCCGCCGCCCCTTCAGCCACAGCAGCAGAGGCCGAATTTTTCATCACTGGATGATGTGCTGCATGAAACCGGTGTGCCCAGCGGTTCGTATGAGGCGCTCGAAGTCGATCTGACCGACGCCGGGCCGGGGCAGACCGAATCGCAGTTCAGCGACTCGACGGTCAGCGCGTTTGATCAACTCGCGGCGGAAGAACCGCCAATGCCTGGGGTACGCGAAGGCGGCACCGTGCGCGACCTGCGCGATCATCTGCTGGACAGCGCTAACCGGATTGTGATCGATCTGCTGGCGGAGTCCGAGCCGCTGCATGAACCTGAACCGCTGGTCGATGAGGATGCAGAGCCGGTGCTGGCGCGGCGCATCCTTGAAGGGACGATGAATGTCCAGCAGCCGATGAAACCGCTGGTTGAAGAAGTCGCGCCGGAGTCCCAGCTTCTGAAACCGATCCATCCGGCTGAACTGTCGGATGCGGCGGAGCGCGATCTGTTTGAAGAGGCGACTGCCGCCGCGCCGCTCGAAACCGGCTGGGATGATTTCCCGAACGACGGCAGCATGAGTCCGACGCAGTATATCGCGCAGCTTGCGCTTGACCTGACACAGGCGTCACTGGAATCAAGTGCAGAGGCGACGCTGCTGATGCGCGGCGGCGTGATGGTTGGGCATTCCGGGCCGCTGCCTGCTGATGATCTGGAAGAACTGCGGCAGAAGCTGGAACAGGAAGCGGCGTCAGCCGACCCGGATAAGCCGCAGGTACAGTCACGGATCAAATTCGTGCATCTGTCCGGTTCGGGCAAGGATTATATGCTGTTCACGCGGCGCATGGATGAGGTCGATGGTCTGGCGCTGACGATGATCTTCGAAGGCAATATGCCGTTGAGTGTGATCCGCCGCCAGAGTGACCGGCTGATCTCGGCGCTGGCGTCGATGCCGGAAGAGGCCGAAGAGCCGGTTGATTCTGATGCACAGGTGACAGATCGGCAGGATATCCCGGCGTATAACGTGCCGCTGGATGAAGCGGCAGTTGCAGATGAGGCGGCAGCACAGGCGGAAGAAATGCCGCTGATGGACTCCGCCCTGATGCCTGCTTATGGCGGGCCGATGATGCCCTATACGTATATCTGGCTGCTGCGTGATCCGCAGGCGATGCTGACCGATGCCATGACACAGACGCTGGTCGCGGGGCTGGATTCGCAGCTTCGGCGGCTGGGATGGGCGATCACGACACTGCGCGTTCACAGCGATTTCGTTTACCTGTATGCGAATGTGCCGGGTGAGCGTCCGGCGGGTGAAGTCGTCAGTGAACTTCAGCGGCTGTCGGCACGGCTGCTGGAACAGCGCTTCGACGGGATCAATACAGATGCGCTGTGGGCAGAGGCGTATCTGGCGCTGTATCCGGGGCGGGACCTGAACGCGGAAGAGGTGCGCGACTTCCTGAACTTCGTCCA
>CAYNDH010000040.1:12670-15390 GCA_964395665.1 uncultured Anaerolineaceae bacterium | reverse complement strand
TTGGAGACCTTATTGTTGCTGACCGCCATGAACACCGCCTTGCGATCTCCGACCAGTACGACCATCTGCTTGGCGCGGGTGATGGCGGTGTACAGCAGATTGCGCTGGAGCATCATGTAATGCTGTGTGAGCAGCGGCATGACGACGACCGGATATTCTGATCCCTGACTGCGGTGGGTGCTGATGCAGTAGGCGTGAATCAGTTCATCGACTTCCGTGTAATCATAGTCGATGTACATGCCGTCGATGACGACTTCGATGCGGTTATCGTCGTCGTTAATGCCGGTGATGCGCCCGATGTCGCCGTTAAAGACGTTCTTTTCGTAATTATTTTTAGTCTGCATCACCTTGTCGCCGACGCGGAAGGTGCGACCGCCGAGCTTCTGCTCCATCAGCCGTTTTTCACCGTTGAGCGCATGCTGTAGAGATTCATTCAGGGCATGAACACCAGCGTCACCGCGATACATGGGCGCGATCACCTGCACGTCGTTGATGACGTCCAGATCCATGCCCAGATCCTGAAATTTGCGCGGCAGACGGGTTTTGACAATATCGACCACCAGTTCACCGGTGCGGGTGGCATCTTCAGCACTGAAGAAGTAAAAATCGTCGCTGCGGTTGTCCATGTGCGGGGCTTCACCGTGATTGATGCGGTGCGCGTTGACGACAATGTGGCTGGTTTCCCCCTGCCGGAAGATGACATCCAGCCGCGTGACATGCGCCAGACCGCTGTCGATCACATCGCGCAGTGTATTCCCCGCGCCGACGCTCGGAAGCTGATCGATATCGCCTACCAGCAGCAGATGACATTCCGGTTTCAGCGCTTTCAGCAGGCTGTTGAACAGCAGCAGGTCGATCATCGACGATTCATCGACGATCACGAAATCGACATCCAGCGGGTGGTCTTCATCGGATAGAAAGCCTTCTGACGGGCTGTATCCGAGCAGGCGATGGATGGTGAAGGCATCGTAGCCGGTGGCTTCCTGCAGGCGCTTGGCGGCGCGTCCAGTGGGGGATGCCAGCGCGAAGCTGTAGCGCTCTTTCACCAGCGCGGCGATGACCATTTGCAGGGTGGTGGTCTTCCCTGTGCCGGGGCCGCCGGTCAGCACTGACAGCTTGGACGTCAGCGCGTACTGCACGGCGCTCTGCTGCTGTGGTGTGAGCGCGACGCTGTTGCCGGATGAAAGCTCCGCAAGGTATTCATCCCAGGCTGTGTCTTTCATATCCGCCATGATCGGCGACGAGGTATTGCATAGATCACGCAGGCGGCGGGCTGCCCCGGTCTCGGCATGGTAATAAAGCGGCAGATAGACGACTTTGGCGCGTTCGCCTTCGACGTTCAGTTCATCCGTGATCAGTTCGCCAGCCAGAATCAGGGCATCGACCAGCGCACTAAGGCGGGCGGCGTTCGATGGCTCAATCCTGAGCAGTTCGCACGCCTTCTCAATCAGCATGGGGCGCGGCGCGAAGGTGTGGCCGTCCTGTGCAAGCTGGTTGAGCGCATAGAGCAGGCCAGCACGCAGACGCTCGCGGGCATCAGTGGCAACGCCCATACTGCGGGCGATGCTGTCCGCCTTGATGAAGCCAATGCCGAAGACCTCATCCGCCAGCGTGTATGGATCGGACTGGACGCGGCCAATGGCCTCTGCGCCGTAATGGTTATAGATGCGCGTCGCCAGTTTGCTGGTGATGCCGTACTGCTGAAGGAAGATCATCGTCTGGCGCTGGGCGGCATTCTCGGCCCAGGCACGCGCCAGTTTGGGCGCAAGGCCGATCTTCAGCCCTTTGACCTCTCCCAGCCGTTCAGGGTTGTTGTTGAGGATGTCGATGGTATCCAGCCCGAAGTGATCGACGATCCTGGCGGCGGTGGCTTCGCCGATGCCGCGCACGATACCGCTGCCGAGATAGCGCCTGATGCCTTCCAGACTGGTGGGCGGCACCGGCTTGACGACTTCAGCGCGGAACTGTTTGCCATACTTGGGATCGTTGATCCAATCTCCGCCAAACTGCACACTTTCACCCGGCGCGAGTTCGGGCATGGTTCCGACCACGGTAATCGTGCCATCACGCGCTTCGGCGTCACGGACGCGCTGATCGGCCTTGATTTTGACGACGCTGTAGCCATTGGTGTCGTTGAAATACGTCACCCGTTCGACGGTTCCAACAAGGATAGTCTGATTCATGTGGGATTCTGTTTTCTGGTGGACGGACTGCCGCTAATTTTACCTGATCTGGGCGATTTTGGCGTCCCCGGAGACTTCTGGGTTTTAATTTGCCGACGGTCTGTGAGATAAAAAAAGGACGCACAATCTGCTGTGCGTCCTTTAAAGTGATGCTGCAAGCGACATGCGCTACAGCATATTGAGGGCTTTACGGTAGGTGTTCAGCGCGTCCTGAAGCTGGCCGGTACGCATCAGGCCGTCACCCAGCACACGATACACGGCTGGATTGTTCTTGTGCTGCTCATCTTCCAGCAGTGCATTCAGGTCGCTGATGACAACTTCAATGCTGCGATTCGAGCGCACGACGGCTTCGTAATTCTGAAGCGCGACTTCGGCCTTGCCCTCACGGATATCGGAGCGGGCGGCGGCCAGTGTCTCCTCGACGTCAATGCTCGCGGCGGCGGCGGGGACATAGGACGGTGATGCACCAGTCCCAGCGGGCGGAGTCACAGGCGCAAGCTCGACTGTCGGCTGTGTGTGCGCGGCGGGTGTGATGAC
>CAYNDH010000040.1:10202-12570 GCA_964395665.1 uncultured Anaerolineaceae bacterium | reverse complement strand
TGACCGGCGGCGTGGGGCTTACCGGCGGCGTGGTGCTCACGATTGGCTCTTCAGTGGTGATACTCTCCGTCAGCCAGTCCGGGACTTCGCTTACGTCTTCAATGCCTGCTTCGCGCAGCCAATCCGGAATTTCGCTGTCTTCAGTCGCAGCCGCTTCTGTTTCGAGCACCTGATCACGCAGCCAGTCCGGCATTTCGCCAGAGGACTCGGCCAGGGCTTCGTCCAGCTCGGACGCGGCGGTTTCGTCAGCGTCGGCTTCGTCCGTGATTGCGAATTCGGGCGCGGTCACTTCGGCCTCTGCGGGTGCTGTTTCCACCTGGGCGGCTTCCGCTACAGCCTCTGACGGCAGCGGTGTTTCCAGCGGCTGCGGTGATGTCAGTGAGGACTGAAGCCATGCCGGGATGCTCTGAAGTGCGCCGGATGCCAGTTCTTCTTCATCCGG
Source organism: uncultured Anaerolineaceae bacterium (assembly GCA_964395665.1). GTDB lineage: Bacteria > Chloroflexota > Anaerolineae > Aggregatilineales > Phototrophicaceae > JAEZAF01. The sequence goes on along the minus strand of CAYNDH010000040.1, from coordinate 12,128 downwards.
CAGATTGGCGGCGGCCAGTGTGATGACGGGTGCTGGCGTTTCTGCCGGGGCGGTATCTGCTGATGAAGAAGGCCCATGCTGAATTTCGCTCAACTTTTCGGCGTACCATTCCGGGATCTGTGAGATGTCGTCCAGCCCCTGTGTGCGTTCCAGCTCGAAGGCTTCTACCCACGGGTCGGATGAGTCCATCACCAGCTCGTCACTGGTGATCATGGCGTTCTCGGTCAGGTCAAGGATCTCGGCCAGTGTCTGGGATTCGCCGCTGTCGGTTTCCGTCTCGAAGATGTCACTGAAATCCATGGCGTCCTGTTCGGTGAGATCTTCTTTTAACCAGTCGGGCATTTCGGCGACCGCTGGCTGTTCGTCCTCCGCAGGTCCTTCGTCACCCGCATCGAGATTCTCGTTGAGCCAGTCGGGGATCTCACCGACCGCAGATGGTTCATCACCGGTGCCACCGTCCGTCTTCAGCCAGTCAGGAACATCGCCGTAGCTATCGGCATCGGCCTGAGCGCTGACTTCAGATCCTGATTCAAACTCACCCAAGAGATCAAGGGTGTCGAAATCGACCTCTTCGTCGGATGTTTCCAGGCTCACCAGCGCGTCCAGTTCATCGAGGCTGGAGAGGGCTGCTTCTGACGGCTCATCGATGAACAGGCTGGCGGGAAGTTCGTCTGTGGCTGATGTTGTGGCGGGCGGCATTCCAACCTGCTCGATCAGCCAGTCGGGAAGTTGGGCTTCGACAAGATCCTCACTATCGTCGTCGATGTAATCCGACACATCGTTACGGGCCGCGCCCTGATCAAGCAGATTGCCCATCCAGCCGCCGATCTGGTCAGGATCGACCTCATTGCGTGCCAGCGCTTCCATGATCTTATCGGTATCCGGCACATCGCTATGGGCTTCGCCGCTGTCTGCTGCGTCTGTCTGACCAGATGCCAGTGCTTCAAGCCATGCGGAGTCGGAGTCGGTTTCCTCATCCAGATCCATTTTCAGATCATATTCATCGTCATCGAACGAGTTGAGGAATGCCAATGGATCAACACCGGGTGTTTCTTCCGGCGTTTCAAATGTGTATTCAGTATAGCCACCGGCCTCGGTATTCGCGTTTTCCGGCAGCGGGATATTCAGGTTGGCGTCGGTGAACAGTTCTTCTTCATCCACACCCTGACGGCGTGCCAGTGATTCCAGCCATTCAAGCGGATCAGACTCCGCCGGAGTTGATGCGGCTGATGGCGCGGGAGTGGCTGGCGGCGCGGATGGCTGATCGGCTGCGGTCGGCGTCACCGGATCGCTGGTGATGGCGTCGCCGAAGTCGAGCGAGAACTGATCAAGACCGGGGATGCTGGCTTCTGGTTGAGAGAGGCTCTCAAGCCATGCCATGGGATCATCGGTCTGCGCGGCGGGGCTGTCCAGCGGTGCGCCAAGCGCCGAGAGATCGAGTTCGCCAAAGCCACCGCTGCTGTCTCCATCGCCGAGATTCGCCAGCCATGCCAGCGGATCATCCGCGTCGGATGCTGAAGCGGCTGAAGCGGCGGCGGGTTCGGCATCCGTTCTGGCGGCGGGATCATCCCACAATGGGGACTGATACGGCTCGGTTGTGGGCGGTGTGGAAGGCGTCCCGATGCTGGAGATACCCGGTGTCTGTGTGGTGCGGCGGATGGCCTTGCGCTCTTCTTCCTGGCGCTGCTTCTCCGCCCAGACTTCAGGGTCCATGCCGTAAGGGATATAGCCGGGGCCGGTATCCTGTACCGTCGTGGGATCGATCTCCGGGACATCCAGCACGGTGTCGGTCGTGAAGCCTTCATCCGCACCCTGGCGGCGGGCGAGTGTTTCCATCCACGCCATGAGTTCTTCCGGCGACATCGCGTCGAAATCGGGTTCGGCGCTGGATGCGGCAGGTGGCGTCGTCTCTGCGGCGGGTACAGC
>CAYNDH010000040.1:7943-10102 GCA_964395665.1 uncultured Anaerolineaceae bacterium | reverse complement strand
GGGCGTAGATGATCCGGCCTGTGCTGCGCGGCGTGCGGCCTTGCGTTCTTCTTCCTGACGCTGCTTTGCTTCCCAGACTTCAGGGTCCATGCCGTAAGGGATATAGCCGGGGCCAGTATCCTGAACTGTACTGGGGTCGATTTCGGGGACATCCAGTACCGTGTCGGTCGTGAAGCCCTCATCCGCGCCCTGACGCCGAGCCAGTGACTCCATCCACGCCATGAGTTCTTCTGGTGACATCGAGTCGAAATCGGGTGTGCTCATCGGCAAATTCTCACTTTCCGCCCAAATCAATATTTCTGGCCGCTGGTTGACAGTTGATCGCTGCTGGTTGGTAACCGCCTGATTGGTAACCGGCTGGTTGGTGACCGGCTGATGGTTACCATCCCTCTATTATGTCGCTATTCGTCACCATCTAACCTTAACCATGGCGGCAGATCGGTCTCGTCATCGTCATCAAGGTCAAAATCATCACCCGGATCGAAATCCGAGCCGGTAAACTGCGGGTCAAAGTCACCGATGTCGCTGATGCTATCGTCGTCCAGATCATCCAGACTGAAATCGGAGTCAGTGAGATCGGCGCTGTTAAAGAGATCATCGTCGAACAGGTCGTCGTCGAAAAGATCTGCATCGGCGTCGTTCAGGTTGGTATCACCGCTGTCACTGAACATCAGACCGGCTCCGGCTGCCCCTGCGACACCAGCGGCCCCGACAGCAGCGCCTGTACCGCCTGATGTACCGGATCTACCGTCGTCATCATCAGCCGGTGAGTCTTCAGTTCTGTTCTTTAAGCGGCGCATCCACGCGGGTGCGCGGTCAAAGCTGAAGCGCTGGCGGGATTCTTCACGTGGCGCGGCTGTCTCTCTGGCCGGGCGGACCGGCTCCGGCAGGGTGACCGGTGGCCGCAGTTCTTCATCAACGATCTCGGTCAGCCATTCATAATCGCCAGAGGTATCCACATAATCTGATGTCTCTTCAGCGGCGGCAAACACCTCATCGGAGAAGTCATCTTCGGCAGCAGCATCGTAATCGAGATCAAGGCCGGGGACCATCGCATTGAGCCAGTCCGGTGCATTGCTGGCAGGGACCGGTTCGATCTCGTCGGCCAGCCCAAGGCTGCGCAGTGAACTGTCACCGGTTCCGGCGTCGGTCTCGGCTTCAAAGTCGAAATCAAAATCGAAGTCGCTGTCGTCTGCATCGGCACTCTCTTCGCTGAAGATGAGATCATCTTCTTCTTCCTCGGCTGCATCCAGACGCGGAAGCTCACCGAACTGCGCGACAAATTCCGGCTCACTCTCTTCATCTTCCAGCATCCAGTCGAGTTCGACATCGAGTGTCTCGCCATCGGATACCGTCTCATCGGAGAAGGCGGCTTCGAGATCGTCAATATCTTCATCGAAGTCATTGCTGACCGCATCGCGCACCGATTCGAGATGCTCAATCGGGTGTTCAGGCGGGGCATCAGCCTGGGAATCAATCGGGCCGAGCGCCGCCAACCATGAAGGCTGTGCGTCGGGATCTTCAAATTCTGCGACGAACTCATCGAAATCAGCATCGGTTTCGTCACCGATAGTGAATTCGTCCTGTAGATGCTGATCAGCCTGATCAGCCTGATCAACCTGATCAACCTGCTCGTCTGCTGCTATCCCCAGATCGGCAAAGTCAATTTCGTCGGCTTCTTCTGAAAGGGTATCGCTGTCTTCAGACAGGCCGCTAAGCCAGTCAGGGACCGCATCAGCGACCGGCGGCACGGCGACCGGCGGCACGGCGTCCGGCTGGGATGTATCATCGCTGTCGTCTGTATCCCATGACAGATCATCCAGATTGTCAGCGAGTTGATCGCCGAACTGGGTTGAGGCCGCCGGTTGTGGTGCATCAGCGGTGTCACTCTCCGTATCACCGATTTCCAGCAGCCAGTCAGGTAACTGTTCATCGCTGGCGGTTTCCACGCCGATGTCATCGTGATCCGAGTCGGCAAAGCTGAAGGTGAATTCCTCTTCTTCGCCAGTTTCATCAGCGCGGTCGGAATCGGTGCTGGCGGCGCTGGCCGCGTAAGCCGCCGCGATCAGCAGATCATCTTCAGCGTTGAGATCGGCTGAAGGGCTGTAGGCGGGTGTCTCATCGATATACGGCAGCGGTTGTGCGTCAGGCAGCGGCTG
>CAYNDH010000040.1:2249-7843 GCA_964395665.1 uncultured Anaerolineaceae bacterium | reverse complement strand
TGTGCGTCAGGCAGCGGCTGTGCGTCATCCGGCTGATATGGATAGTCGTCCTGTTCGCTGTCGAAGGCCGCCGCATGTTCATCCGTTGCCACTTCTACCTGTGAACGGATAAAGGCTTCGCGATCTTCATCGGTGATCCCGATCTCGTCACCGGGGATATTGTCCATGGTGAAGAGCAGATTATCATCTTCAGTTTCGGCGTCTGGCTCGGTGAATGATTCAGATGATGCAGAAGCTGGGAAAGCCGGTTCGAAATCGAAGGCGTCCTGTCCGGTATCGGGCTGACTAGCGAGCGTGTCTGAAGGCGCCAGCGAGCTTAACCAGTCGGGCATGACTTCTTCGTCTGCTTCCGGCTGATCTGCCGCAGCATCATCCGCTTCCAATTCCCATGCGAACTCGAGACCGGCATCCGAATCAGATACAGCGGATTCATCGAACACGCGGCTCATATCATCTTCTGGCTCTGATAGGGCTGCCGGGGCGAGTGAAGCTAACCAGTCAGGTATGGCTTCTTCCTGCCCGGTTTCAAACTGTTCGGTTTCAAAGTCGGCATCTGTCAGATCATCAATCGCGTCAACGTCGAGTGCGTCGAGTTCGGTCAGCTCGTCGAGTTCGCCGAGTTCGCCGAGTTCGTCAAATTCATCGGATGGGTTTTCGAGACTCCATGCCTTTTCCAGTTCATCTTCCAGCCCGGTATCATCGAAGACGGCGCTGCTAAAGGCATCAGCAGGCTCCGCCGGTGTATCAGGGCGGCTGGACAGCAGCCAGTCGGGAAGCTCTTCTTCGGTTGACTGCTCCGGGACGGCATTCAGGCCAAGGATCTGATCAAGTTCGGAAAAGGCTTCGTCCAGTGCGTCGGGCTGATGTGTGCCAGCGGATGAGCCGGTTGTGTCCGGTGATAGCGCTTCATCGCTTTCTTCGTCCAGCGTATTCAGCCAGTCCAGCGAGTCGTTGGGGTCGTCAAAACCGGATGCTTCAGTGCCGAACAGATCCTCATCGAAATCGTCATCACTGCTGGAAGAAAGCCAATCAGGAGTACGATCGTTGTTATCGTCGTTCATAGCACCCTGTCCGTCCTGTTCAGTAGAGGTTAAACGGTCCTGCGTTTCCCATGACGTAAAGATGTTGTCTGAAGGATCATCGTCTGTAAGGTCGCTGGCTGTCGGCTGACTGGCTGTCGGCTGACTGGCTGTCATCTCGCTGTCGGCAGATGCACCAGCACCGACACTGGTATCCATGTCAGGCTGCTGGTCGCCGCTGGCTAAGTCCCGACCTGCAAGCATGGTGGTGTCACTATCCTGAAGGTCGGCCTGATGGCTGTCATCCAGCAGTTCGACACCGGCGTGGGACATCCATGCCAGCGGATTATCCTCCTCGGCGGCGGGTTCGTCGGCGCTGGTGCCCAGGGCCGCCTGAAGCGCTTCATCGGAATCGGCTTCGATGAACTCCACACCGAGTCCCTGCGCCCATGCCAGCGGATTATCACTGTGCGGATCGCTGAACTGCCCCTGTTCTTCATTGGCTTCGGCGGCCACTGCTTCATCAAAGGCAGAGGCCGGGGCATCCGGCATAAATTCAATATCAGTATTGCGCATCCATGCCAGCGAGTCATCCGGGTCGAAATCTTCCGGTTCTGGCAGTTCGACTTCTTCCGCTGGGGTAGAGAGCCAGCTTAGTGAGTCGTCCATAGGTTCGAAGTCAGTTGCAAAAGGGGCATCCAGACGCGCCGTCGGCTTGTTGACATCCCGCATCCAGTCGTCGGCCTTGCTGCCGGGGGCCAGATCGTCGGTGGAGACTTCAGCCGGGTCGTCCAGTGAGTCCAGCAGCCCGGTCAGGCCGGTTGATCCTCGCTGCGGTTCATCAAGCGACGATAGCAGCCCGGTCAGGCCGGTGCGGTCCGTGGGTATGCTGTCTGCTTCGGATGTACGCGCCGCCGAGCCAGCCGGTTCAGCCGGTTCAGCCGGTTCAGATGCATCGGCGGTCGGGTCGATCTGATTTAACCAGTCATTATCGACATCAGCCAGCAGTTGATCGAAATCCTGCTCGTCGTTGAGTTCTTCATCAAAAAGAGGATCAGCAGTGACCTGACGTGTCGGTTGAGAGGCATGGCTCTGGAGTTCGTCCACCATCCCGATCCAGTCATTGTCATTGATCTGATCTGCTGGCTCTGCCGTCTCCGCCGGGAGCGCGGCAGGTGGTTGTGCATCCCAGTCCGGGTCCCATGCCACATCCGCCGCGTCTGAATAATCTTCGGCGTCAGCGGTGACAGTATTATCAGGCGAGTCGTCGGGCGAGTCATCAAGCGTGAAGGCCGCCGCTAACCAGTCATCGTCGAGGTCTGCCAGTTGATGATCGCTGTCTCCAGTTTCAGTGACAGCGGACAGATCAAAGTCGGCATCGTCACTATCACCGGCATCCTCTTCAGAGGGTCCAAGCGTTTCCAGCCAATCCGGGCTGTCGGAGACAAGCTGACGGTTGGCTTCAAGTTGATAATCAAATTCGGTCAGACGGAAAACATTATCAGGGGCAGAGGTGCCCTGTGCGACCTCGAAGGCGTGGAGGGGATCAACGGCTTCAATGCGGCTGAGATAGCGTTGGGCATCGGATGGGCGCCCCTGCTTCAGCCAGAGCCGTGTAAGGATCTCGTTCGCTTCAAGGCTTTCCGGCAGACGTTTGAGCACCTGCAGGGCGGTTTCACCGGCTTCGATCTCGTAACCGGCTTCCCACAGGGCCTGTGCCAGCAGCATCTGAAGATCAACCCGCGACGGTAACTGATTGAGCGCCGTCCGCAGGGTGCTGATCGCTTTGGGATAAAGCCCACTGCTGATCTGCTGCGCGGCGATCAGACGGGCCGTCAGTGGAAGGCGTGTGAGTTCCGTTTTGCGGTGCTGGCGATAGGCATCGCGCAGGGCTTCCTGAATGCTGGCGTTGGCTGAATCCTGCTCATAGGCGCGTTCCAGATGCCAGATGGCTGCCGCGCCGTCCTTGCGGTTTTCGGCAATCCGGCTTAGGCCAAGGTGTGCACCACCATCCGCTGGATAAACACCAAGGACGCGGCGCAGGGCGCGTTCGGCATCGTCATAGCGACCACTTGCCAGCAGTGCAGTGCCTAACAGCCGGTAAGCATTTACATTGCGCGGGAAGGTCCGCAGGATGTGACGGCTGTGCTGCACAACTTCATCGTTGCGCTGCTGCTGGAGAAAGTCTTCCAGCCGGGCCAGATATTTTTGCAGCGTGATATCAGACATTGATCCACCGTTCGGTGATCTTCAACCGTACAGACGTGCAGATAATTGCGGGCAAAAGTGTAAAATCGCAGTTACAGTATAACACATGTCCCTCAAAACGACTGTCAATTAACGCTTAAGGCAAGAGGAGCTGTTTATGAGCCGTGCCGCTGCGTCAGACGGTTCAGAGGGCATACGGTCTGTCAATTATTCGTGCGAGTTCGATTTCAGTTCGACTTCAGTTCGCTTTGCGTCAGGATCAGGAAAAATGCGCTTGATCAGCCTGTTTACCCGTTTTCTTACTGGCATTCTGAACCGTATGCAGGCCGGTCATGTCGCCGGACTGCCCGTTCTGATGTTCGTGCTCATGATCGCACTCGTGCCGGGGGCAGCGCATCCGGTTTATGGATGGTTTCAGCTCCAGACGCCGCCCACGCCAACCGCAGCAGCACCGACGGCATCAGATTCGCCCGGTCTGGCGGATTTCTGGGATGGGCGGGCCGAATGGGTGCTGGAAGCAGAAGATGTCGGCCTGCCAATCGGCGAAAGCGACACTGTGCTGCAAAGTGATGGCACGTTCTGGTCTTACCTCCATGCCAGCGCGACGTCTGCCGGTGTGGTCGATCAGTGCGGACAGGCGGTGGCCTTCCCCGGCTGCACGACGCTGTGGCAGAGTGACGATGGCCTGAATTTCAGCCTTAATTCGCAGGTGTGCCTGCTGGCGTGTACGGCCTGCCCCTGCCTTGACGAACGCGATCACGTCGGGATTGATCCCGATGGCAGCCCACGCGCTGCGCAGCAGTATCCGCGTGTGGTGGTGGCCGATGATGGAATGCATTATATGGCCTATGAGTGGCACGCGCAGACGATGCTGCGCTCATCACCGGACGGCCTGCATTGGTCGGGCTGGGTGCGGCTGACCGATCCCGCCGGGACATGGCCGAGCAGTTTCGCCCCATGCAGTGAAGTCGAACGCATTGGCCCGCATCCCAATATTCGCGGCGAGATCCATGATTGTCTGGTGGGTGCGCCGCCGGGATTATACGTTGAAGGGGATACGCTTTATGTGTTCGTCGCGGCTGGCTCGGCCCCCGGACACATGCGCTGTTATGCTGGTGATCGTCATGGAGATCTCTCACAGCTTACCCGCTGCCAGACTGATCCGCTGTTCAGCGGCGCGTCGGAATACGGGCCGGTCGATGTCTTCGGTGCGGATGCCAATGCGTGGTTCGATTTCCGCTATGTCAGCAGCGCAGAAGTGCTGAAGGATGGCGATCAGTATTATCTGTTTTATGAGGGTGTGCGCGGGCCGGATGTGCTGGAACGCGGGATGGATACGCAGTTCGCGCTGGGGCTGGCCCGCACGGTTGAAGGGCGGATTGATGGCCCGTGGGAAAAATTCAGCGGGAATCCGGTCCTGATGCCGCTGGCGTTTAACTGGGGGATCGGTCACGCCGATCTCGTACAGGTGGATGACAGGCTGTACCTGTACACCGCCACATCTGACTCCACACGTGGCCGTTACCGGCTGGAATGGGTGGACTAACGGCAGCAGGTGGAGCAGCGGCTGTCATGCGCTGCTGCGTGCGCCCTGCGTGTGCCGCTAGGTGATGAATTCGCTGTCCAGTGGGAAGTCAGGGTCATCCATGGCGGAGTCTTCCCCTGGCCTGGGGCTTTCGCCAACTGCCTGAAGCAGCAGTTCCCTTGCGATCTCAAAGAAATCGATTGTGTCCTGAGTGCCGCGCAGAACAGCCTCAATCGCATCGCGAAGGGTGTAGTTCTCACTGAGTGCCAGGTCCTGTATGCGGGGATCATCGCGCAGGATGGACATAAAGCCCAGGGTAATACCCTGCTTGTTAATCACATCATGGCAGAACCGGTGGATAAACTCATCCGGTGGGAACTGCTGCCAGTATTGCATTGCGGCATGGATCTTGTATTGCTGATGCTCGTCCAGGCCGAAGGCTTCGGGAGGCAGGAACGTGTTATCGTTATTACGGGAGGGCATACTTTATTCTCCAACACGCCGGTCAGGCAAACTGCGATGCCACCGCGCACCGGCCTGTCGCCAAAGAGGTATTTTGAGATCATTACGACAATTCATGATCGTCGAGCTACTCGAAGTATAACAAATTTGTATGATTAAATTGTTAAGATCTCACTGATAAATATTACAAAGTATATGACTTTTATCCGCCAGTCCTGATTTGTAACATCGGAGAGCGCTATCGACGTGGGCCGGAAGAAGCCGGCCCGTGTGGATTGCGAAAGGCGCAGAAACGTGGCAGCTTGTGCCACACTAGCCCAGGGATGTTCTATCGGAGCCGGTGCCATCAGGCGCAGCGGTATCAGACGCAGCGGTATCAG
>CAYNDH010000040.1:0-2149 GCA_964395665.1 uncultured Anaerolineaceae bacterium | reverse complement strand
AGCACTGGCCGACGCGCCATTTTCAAGGGCGGTGACTGCATCTTCAGGCGGGTAGGGATCATTACGAAAATCAAGCTGCTCGACATTGAGCACCGGCCTGCCATCATTTGAAACACAGATGTGCAGAAAGCTCTCGACGAAACTCCGCCAGAGGGGATGCGCCGGGTCCGGCATGTGAGCGCGCTTGTCCAGCCCTTTGCCAAAGCTGGCGCCGAGTGTGTAATCAAAGTTGCGTCCGGGGATGGTGTGTGTGCAGATGGTATTCGGCGCCACGCGATATTTAACCACCCATTGGCGCGTCCCCATCACGTAAGGAGAGAGATCTTCCAGTTCGCGCTCGTAATCCGGGATCAGCACTTCGGTTTCACCGAGGCGGTACTGACTCATCACGCAGGTGGAGAGATCGCGCACACGATGCACGAATTCTTCTGCTTCTGCGCTGGCGTCCTCTCGGATATAGAAGGTTGTCAGATAAGGGTGGGTGCGAAGGGTATCAAAAAAGGTCATGACAAGCGGTCTGAAAGGTACCCGGTCTGCTGAAGACGATGACGGATCTGATGAAACGGTACTCATGTAATGACATTATGCCTTTGATGGTGCTACAGATGCGGATTGAATCTCGCATACGGTTTGTGACTGGAATTCGTATGCTAAATCCTATACTCTGACAGTTACGGTGGAACCGTGTCTCAATTTTTTATGAATTTACTGGAACAACGCGATGACTGATCTGCTTATTCAAAATGCGCTGGTACTGCGTATAGATTGTAACACCCAACTGGAAACGATACCGGCTCAGGATATTCTTGTCAAAGGTCAACGAATTGAGGCTGTGCAGCCAACGGGAGAGGCTGATCCCTCACATTTTCAGACCGTCATTCAGGCCAATGGCAAAATCGCCATGCCGGGGCTGATCAATACCCATGCCCATGTACCGATGGTGCTTTTCCGTGGTCTGGCTGAAGATGTCTCGATCGAGCGCTGGTTTAATGATTATATCTGGCCGCTGGAAAGTAACCTTCAGCCTGAAGATGTGTACTGGGGAATGCTGCTGGGGCTGGCGGAGATGATCGAAGCCGGTGTGACATCGGTCGCCGAGCATTACTTTTATATGGATGAGGCGGCACGTGCGGTCGAGCAGGCTGGGACACGTGCTCTGCTCGGCTGGGCGATGTTTGGCAGCGATGGTCAGCAGCAGATCAACGAAACCGCCGCCTTCATTCAGCGCTGGCAGGGCGCGGCGGATGGCCGTATCACCGGCATTCTCGCCCCGCACTCACCTTATCTGTGTGATGATGACTTCCTGCGGGCGTGTGTGCGCAAAGCCGAACAGATCGGCGTCGGGATTCACATCCACGCGGCAGAGACATGGCAGCAGACTGAAGCCAGTGTAGCGAAATCCGGGCGGACGCCGGTGCAGGTGCTGGCGGATACCGGTGTGCTGGATGTGCCGACCATTCTGGCACATGTGATTGCCGCCCAGCCACAGGACATCGAACTGCTGACGCGCTATCCCACGGGGATCGCACATGCTCCCAAGACGTATCTGAAGCTGGCGATGGGTTATGCGCCGGTGACGGATTATTACGATGCCGGGATTCCGGTCGGGCTGGCGAGTGACGGTGCGGTCAGCAATAACACGCTGGATCTGCTGGAAGCCATGCGGCTGATGGCGATGACGCAGAAGCAGCGCCAGGATACGCCGGAAGTCATGCCGATCGCACAGGCTTTCGACATCGCCACACAGGGCAGCGCCCGCGTCTATGGCCTGCCGGATGATCTGGGGGCAGTTGCACCGGGTCGGCTGGCCGACCTCATCCTGATTGATATGAGCGGCCTTCATCACCAGCCGCTGCACAATATCGGCGCGAGTCTGGTGTATAACACCCGTGCCGGAGATGTGCAGACGGTGATCTGTAATGGTAAGGTGCTGATGCGTGACCGTCAGCTTCTGACGCTGAACAAGGCGGAGATCGTCCAGCGCGTCAATCAGAATATGGGACGGTTGGCGCAGCGCGTGCCGTCCGCCCGCATTCAGATGTACAACCCGTAGCCTGAAACCAGGCATCTTAAGAACCTGTTTGAATATTCAGAAAACCGGTTCTGAAGTTTATGAAACCGCCGGACAACGACATGCAAGCATGTTTAG
>CAYNDH010000039.1:23391-29219 GCA_964395665.1 uncultured Anaerolineaceae bacterium | reverse complement strand
GCCCTGAAACCGGAACACCGACGCTGACTGTATCCCCCTGTGCATGGATGCCAGTCAACCCGATCAACAGCAGGAATAAAGTAATCGCTGAACTTAACTTATTTATGCGCATTGCATCACGTCCTTAAGCCGGGTTGCGGCCCTGTTCCTGAAGCCATGCTTCGATGCGGGTCTGCCAGCCGGTGAGGGCGCTGGTATCCTTCGGGACCGGGATCTGTGAGGCAAAGGCCAGCGCACGCTGCGAGACCACCGCATCCACATCTTCAGGATCACCGCGACCGTGCAGCCATGTATACAGCAGCATACGGGCATAACACGCATCACCCAGCCCGGCCAGCAGCGCCGCCCCGACCGAGACGCGCAGTTCGGCATTGGCCTTCTCATTGGCAAGGTCGATAAAATCGGCGGTGGTTTCCCATCCGGAAAGATCCGTCATCGTCGTCGCCAGTGACTGCTGATAATCAAGGCCAAGGTTCCGCAGCACCGACAGACTGTCCTCAATCAGCCGGACCAGCGCCGCACGGATGCCGGTTTCCGGCTCCGCCTGAAGCTGGCGCGACGCCATGCGTGCCGCCAGCACCTTCAGATCCGCATCGGCCAGATCCTGTCCCTGTTCGAACAGCAGCCGCCGGAACTGCCGCAGCAGAATCAGCCAGTATTCTTCATCCGTCCAGCCCAATACATTGGCTGCACGGTTACGCTGATGCATCGCCATCTTTTCCCCCTGTCGTGTGATGCGCCCGTGTTACGCCCGTTACTGGCGCTGTGGGATTTTGCAGATCCCGTCGGCGCAGTCGGCTTCATTCTTCTCAAGTTCGACGCCGAAAAGCCGATTGATCGCATAGCGGTTGCGTGCGATAAAGCGGTACAACTGCGGGCCAAGCCATGTCCCGATCACCGGCAGATGCAGCAGCGCCCACAGCGGAACGCCAAGCGGCAGATCGCGCAGCATACGGCGCGTGCCCGCAAAACCGCCGTAGACCTTGCCGGAGTCCGCGACGACATGGATCTGCCCCATCGCCTGCTCGTGGTCAATCTGCGGGTAACGTGCGGATACTTCATCATGCTTATGCAGATCGAGAAATTCGACCCGGCGGAACCAGTCCAGCACGCCGACAATGCGCCGGGTGGTATTGCAGATCACACAGTTTCCATCATAGATTGCGACAGTGCGGTTACTCACTGGTTTTATTCCTGTTTCTCGTTTCTGACAGTGTAATGCTTCTCGCTGCGGTCTCAGCCTGTGCAACATGACAGCCATTGTAACGTAACTGTATCATCATACAGCGATCAAACCGCGCTATAAATCAGACGCTCTGAAATCATTCATCTGTACATCAGTCTCACAGAACATCACAGAAGCAGATCGCAGGTATAGTTATGGGGTTTGTACTCAACAGTGCAGCAAGGCCGAAGCAACGCCTGCCAAGGGCGCAGAAAGGGACTTTACGATGATACGCTTTATCACACGCAGCCTGCTGGTCATCGTGCTGGTGATCGCCATCTTCCTCGCGGGCGTGTTCGCCGGATCACGCGGGCTGTTTAGCTGGCTGACGGGGGATGTCCGCACCCAGATTTCGGCAGTCACCCTGCTGGATCGCATCCAGCTACTGGCGGAACTCACCACGGCGCGTTACAGCTATAGCAACATCCTGACCAGCGAACGCGAACTGCCGCCGATTCTGGCCGGATTATATGGTGAACGGCTGGTGATGGTCGCGGTCGGCGTTGTCGAAGCCGGGATCGAACTCAACCTGCTGACCGAAGATCGCATTCAGGAAGTAGGCGATACACTCGTCATCCGCCTGCCGCCAGTGCAGTTACAGAGCTGTGCGTTCAACGAGCAGGAGTCCTATGTCATCTCACGTGATACCGGCTTTTTCGCCCGTCCCATCCCCGATCTGGATGAACAGGCACGGCGCTATGCGCTGGTGCAGTTCCGGGATCGCGCCATTGAAGACGGCATCCTGAACGATGCACAGGCACAGGCCGAAGCCAGCGTCTATGACCTGATGACAGCCACAGTTGGTGATCAGTTTGAGGAAATACGAGTGACCAGCGATCCCGCAGTCACACCAGTGATCCCGCCCACCTGTCAATAATCAGTCGTTAATCAGCGGTGAGACGATTATAGTCTTTAGTCTGTAGTCTGTAGCTTGCAGCTTGCAGCTTGCAGCTTGTCGCTGGCAGCTTGTCGCTTGCAACTTGTAGCTTGTCGCTTGTCGCTTGCAACTTGCAGCTTGTCGCTTGCAACTTGTAGCTTTTAGCTTGCAACTTGTAGCTTTTAGCTTGCAGCTTTTAGCTTGCAGCTTGTAGCTTTTAGCTTGCAGCTTGTAAAGGAAAATGATTCAATGACGGAATGGCAGTTGAGCGAATGGCCGTCCACGGCCTTTGTCTTCCCCGGACAAGGGTCACAGATCACGGGGATGGGGAAAGACGCCGCCGAGCAGTATCCGGCGGCACGGGCGGTCTTTGAAGAGGCAGATGACCTGTTCGGCATGGAGCTTAGCCGGATCTGCTTTGAAGGCCCACAGGATCTGCTGGACCAGACACGCTATACACAGCCCGCGCTGTATGTGTGCAGCACCGCCCTGCTGCGCACCTTTCAGGGTGAATTCCCAGCGGCGCAGGCTGCCTGTATGGCCGGGCACAGTCTGGGCGAATTCACAGCGCTGATGGCAGCGGGTGTGTTCAGCTTTGCAGACGGGCTGCGACTGGTCAAACTGCGCGGTGAACTGATGGAAGCGGCAGGCAACGAGAATCCCGGCGGGATGGCAGCCGTCCTTGGGCTGGATGTCGAGCGCGTGCGCGAAGCGTGTGCCGCCGCACAAGCCGAAACAGGCGGGACGCTGGTGGTGGCGAATGATAACTGCCCCGGCCAGATCGTCATCTCCGGCCATCAGGTATCACTGGACATCGGCATGGGGCTGATTAAAGAAGCGGGGGCCAAACGGGTGGTGCCGCTGGCAGTGAGCATCGCCGCGCATTCCCCGCTGATGGCATCCGCCGCGCACATACTGGCGCAGGAAATCGACCGGACGACGCTGCACCTGCCACAGATACCGGTTTACGGAAATGTCAGCGCTGCCCCGCTGGAAAGTGTCGAGTCTATCCGGGAAGAGCTGCGCCTTCAGCTCACAGAGGCGGTGCGCTGGACGGAGACCATCCGAGCAATGAGGTCCGCCGGAGTGACGACGTTCATCGAGATCGGCTCCAGGGATGTACTGACCGGCCTCATCCGGCGGATTGACCGCAGCGCCAATACGATCACAGTCAATGGCGCTGATGCGATCCGTTCGCTGTCCGTCAAACCCTGATGACAGACTATCACCACAATGGAACGCATGATGGCGGGGTATTGTCTCTATTGCAGAAGACGCTCTGTCACTGATGCTATAAACAGGGCGTTATAAACTGCACCTTATAAACAGGCTCTGGTCGAAAAGTGCAGTTTCGAGCATAATGCCGGGGTTGGTGATTCCGGCAGATGAGGAAGGATCGTACAAGAGTCCCCATGAATTTGATGGATTACGTCCGCATTCTGGTGCGGCGCGGCTGGATTATGCTGCTGATTGCGGTGATCGCGGCTGCAAGCGCCTATCTGCTCACCCGTGAACAGACTCCGGTCTATCGTTCGACCCAGATCGTACTGCTTCAGCCATCTCGCGCTGATCTCGGATTAAGCGAGTCGATTATCCGCACGATGCAGTCCTATGCGCTCTATCTGCGGAGTTCGCAGCGGGCAGAAGAAGTCATCGAGACCCTTCAGCTCGATACCGTGCCGACCGAACTGCAAAGCCGTGTCACGGTGGATGCCAATACACTGGACCTTTCGATTCAGATTGACGTTGAAGATACGCAGGAACAGCAGGCGAACGAGATCGCGACCGCCTACGGGCGGATTCTGGTCGCATATCAGAACGAGCGAAATCAGCGCGCCCGTCAGGAAGACCGTATCGACGTCGTGCTTCAGGATAACGCCCGTGCCAGCATCGTTCGGCCACGCCCGACAATCAATGCCGCCGCTGGTGGTGTGATTGGCCTGCTGGTCGGCGGGATCATCGTCTTTGCGCTCGAAGTCATGGAGAGCAATCTGATTCGCCGCCGCCGCGATCTCGAAGATCACCTCTCATTACCTGTTATTGCCGTTATCCCCGGCGAATAGCCCGCAGGAGCACTCCTACCTATCATGTCTGACATCAAACTGATTACCCTGACTGATCCGCGCTCCGCAACGGCTGAGGGCTATCGCGCCCTGCGTACACAACTGATGTATGGCCGCGCCGGTAAAGCGCTGCACACCCTTCTGGTGACATCCACCGCGAAGGACGACGGCAAAAGCACCGCCGCCGCAAATCTCGCCGTGGTGCTGGCGCAAAGCGGACAGCGCACGATTCTGGTCGATGCCGATCTGCACCGGCCCGCGCAGCCTGCGATCTGGGGGCTGGGGAAGCAGCCCGGACTCGATGTCCTGATGAACGATGACCGCACACTGGCGAATCCGCCGCTGATTGAGACGTCAGTGCCGAATTTGAGTCTGCTGCTGCCCGGTGAGCTTCCGCCTGTCCCGGCGGATGTACTGACACATCAGCGCATGGGCGAGATCATCGGCCTGCTCAAGGCCCGTTCCGATTATATTATCTTCGATGCGCCGCCCGTACTGGCCGCGACTGACGCCCTGATTCTCGCGCCCAGGGTCGATGGCGTCGTACTGATCGTCCGCGCCGGGCAGACACGCACGGCACAGGTCGAACGCGCCAAAACACTGCTGGAAAGCGTCAACGCGAAGATTCTGGGTGCGGCGCTGATGAATGCCCAATCCGACATGCGCGGCAGTTACTAGATCAGGCTGCCCCGCTGAACATCCCGAAAGTTACGGAATAACCGCGAACGATGCTTAAACTTGACCGGCAGGAACGTTATCGCCAGCGCTATCGGCAGATGAAGCCCGGTTATCGTCCAGCGCTGGAAGTCTATCTGGATTATGCCGATACGCTGATGAATGCCGATACCGTGCTGCTGGATGCAGGCTGCGGCGAAGGTGGTCTGACATCGAAGTACCAGTCAATTGCCCGGCATGTGATCGGTGTGGATCGTTATCTGATGCCGATCAAAGACACGGTAGAACTGAACTGGATCGTCGATGCCGATCTGAATCAGCTTCCCCTGCCAGACAGTACCTTCGATGTGGTGATGAGTTCGTGGGTGCTGGAACATCTCAAACAGCCAGAGGTGATGTTTGCAGAGGTGGCGCGGGTGCTGCGCCCCGGCGGACACTTTCTCTTTATCACCCCCAACGCGTATAATTACCTGATCTGGGCGCGGCGGCTGGTCCCAAACAACATCAGCACGCCGCTGGTGGATCGCATTTACGGACGCGGAGAGGATTACATCTTTTCAACCCATTATCGCGCTAACACGCGGCGCTCTATCGACAGGGCGCTCATTCCGGCTGGTTTCGAATGCCGCGCCTTCGATTACATCAGCGACCCAACCTATACCGCCTTCAATGAGGCACTCTTCAGGCTGTCCGCCGCCGTGGAGCGTGTACTGGGAAGAATCCCGCAGAGCCGGGTACATCTCGTCGGCTGGTATCAGAAAAGGGGATAGACCGTGGCAGATGAATCACCTCAGAAAGAGCCGTTACAGCCCGATCGGGACTCAGTGGATGCATGGAACGCCCTGCCGAAAGGCGAGCCTTCCAGACAGGCGCTGCCGCCCCTCACCGGCGGATCGCGCTGGCTGAATGCCCTGATCTTCGCCGGAATCATCATCCTGCTGATCGTGATCCTCACACAGGGGCGCTGACCGCAGGGGCGCTGCCTGCA
>CAYNDH010000039.1:0-23291 GCA_964395665.1 uncultured Anaerolineaceae bacterium | reverse complement strand
TCCTGCTGATCGTGATCCTCACACAGGGGCGCTGACCGCAGGGGCGCTGCCTGCATTACCGCAGACAGTTTTCAGCATTCACACTTTCAGCATTTGCTTTGCTAACATTCGCTTTCTAACACTCGTAATCGAACGAACTTCAGGAAAGAAAAACGCCTTATGATCAAACTCATCGTGATTGACCTGGATGGGACTCTGCTCAACAGCCAGCACAAGTTAAGTGATCTTACCGCTGAAGCCATCCAGAAGGCGCAGGCACAGGGTATCCAGATCATGCTGGCGACCGGCAAAACGCGCCATTCAGGGGAAGCAATTATCAAGCGCTTCAACCTGACCACCCACGGGATCTATCTTCAGGGGGCGGCGGTCCATCTGCATGATGGCGGCATCCACGCCAACACTACCCTGAATCCCGAAGTCGCACGCCGCATCATCACCTTTGCCGAAGATCGTGGCTTTGATGTGGCCGCGTACAGCGGTCAGCGCATTCTGGCGCGCACCGTCAGCCCCGCCGCGAAAGAACTGAACAGCCTGTATCACGAGCCGATGCCCGAAGCGGTCGGCCCGCTGCAAAATATCCTTGCCAGCACACCGATTAACAAGCTGCTGGTGATCAAACAGGATGATCCGCGCAAAATCAGGGCGCTGCGCTGGCAGTTGAGTATGCAGATCAACCCGAAAGAAGCACGCATGACGCAGGCCCTGCCCGATATGCTGGAAATCCTGCCGCCGAATATCTCCAAGGGGGCAGCGCTGAAGCATCTGCTGAAGGATCTGGGCATCAGGCCGGAAGAGGTGATGGCGCTCGGTGATGCCGAAAACGATCTCGAAATGATCGAGATGGCCGGAATCGGCGTGGCGATGGGCAATGCCATTGATCTGTTGAAGGATGCCGCCGATTATGTCGTCAGCAGCAATGATGAAGACGGCGTCGCTGAAGCCATTGAACGTTTCGCGCTGAAGAAGGAAGAAACGGCAGAGGCAACAGAGGCGTCAGCCAGTGATGCAAAACCCGCAGACGACGAAAAACCAGCGGCTGATTCCAACCAGCCAGCCAGCCAACCGGCGAACGAAGCGGCCAGTAAATCTGAAACTGAATAAGGGACCTGATGCAGTCATGAAGAATATTCTCGTAACCGGCGCCGCCGGATTTATCGGCAGTGCGTTTGCGCGCTATATGGTGGCGAAGTATCCGCACTACAACATCATCGTTTTCGACAAGCTGACCTACGCCGGTAACATGGATAACCTGCTCTCGATTGACGATGAGGAAAATTATCGCTTCGAGCGTGGGGACATCGCCAACCGTGACGCCGTACGGACAACACTCGAAAAGTATGACATCGATACGATTGTCAACTTCGCGGCAGAAAGTCACGTAGACCGCAGCATTCTCGCGCCGGATGCGTTCATCCATACCGATGTGGTCGGCGTGTACATCCTGCTGGACGAAGGCAAAAAGCACGGGCTTGGCCGCTTCGTTCAGGTCTCCACCGATGAAGTCTATGGCGACATCGAAGGCGATCAGCTTTCGGTTGAGGATGATCCATTTCTGCCGAACAGCCCCTATGCCGCAAGCAAGGCGGGCGGCGAGCTGATGGTGCGCTCCTATCAGGTGACGCATGGCATGGATACCGTGATCACACGCGGCAGCAACACCTTCGGGCCATACCAGTACCCTGAAAAGCTGCTGCCCCTGTTCATCACTGAAGCGATTGATGATCGTCCGCTGCCGGTCTATGGCGACGGAAAACAGATCCGTGACTGGCTGTATGTCGAAGATCATGTGACCGGCATCGATGTCGCGCTGCATCGCGGTGTATCGGGTGAAGCGTATAACATCGCAGGCGAGAATCAGCAGCACAATATCGACGTCGTGCATGAGATGCTCGGCATTCTCGGCAAACCTGCCTCACTCATCCGTCATGTGCCAGACCGTGAAGGCCATGACCGGCGCTATGCCATGAACTGCGACAAACTGCGCACCCTTGGCTGGCAGCGTCAGCACACATTTTCCGAAGCCCTTCAGGAAACCGTGGACTGGTATCGTCAGAATGAGTGGTGGTGGCGCAAGATCAAGACCGGCGAATACCTGGATTACTTCAAACAGCAGTATGCAGCCCGCCTTGCAGCATCTGCATCCACCGCACAGGATCTGTAACAGGTCTTCATGACAGGCACACTGCTCAATATGGCGGCGGTCGCGGTCGGCAGCCTGCTCGGTATCTTCATCGGAGACCGGCTGCCGGAGCGCATCCAGCAGTCCATTGTCACCGGGCTTGGGCTGATCACCCTGTTTATCGGCATCAGCAATGCAAACGCAACCGGCAATATCATCCTGCCGCTGATCAGCATTGCGGTGGGAGTCATCACCGGCGAACTGCTGCGGCTTGACCTTGGGCTGGAACGGCTCGGCGGCTGGCTTCAGTCGCGTTTCGGGGGATCATCCACGCCGACAAGCCCCGGTACGGACACCGCTGACGGCGGCGACGGCGTCCCCGTGATACAGGATACCCGCCAGCGCTTTGTGACCGGGTTCGTCACGGCGAGTCTGGTCTTTTGCGTCGGCCCGCTGACCTTTGTCGGATCACTTCAGGATGGCATGGGCCTGCCAATTGGCTTTCAGCAGTTAGCCATCAAAAGCGTGCTGGACGGATTCGCCGCAATTGCCTTTGCCGCCAGTTTCGGGACGGGTGTGCTGTTTACCGTCCTCACAATCCTGATCGTTCAGGGTGGGCTGGCGCTGCTGGGCAGTACACTGGGGGCGTTCATGTCTGATCCGATGATCGCCGAGATGACCGCGACCGGCGGTATTATCCTGATGGGGCTGGCGCTGATCCTGCTGGACATCAAAAAGCCGCGCATGGCGAATTTTCTGCCCGCCCTGCTGATCGCCCCACTGCTCGTCGCACTGGCTGCGGCGCTTGGCATCGCGATCTATCCGCTGTAGGGTGTGAGGTCATTGAGATAACCGTGGAAAACGATACGATGAGCAGTCCGATGATGTCGATTGTCATCCCTAACTGGAACGGCAAAGCATTTCTCCAGCCCTGCCTGGATGCACTGCGCCGCCAGACCTGTTCGCCGCTGGAGATCATTCTGGCCGATAATGCTTCGACCGACGGTTCACAGCAGTTTGTCCGTGAGCATTATCCTGAAGTGCTGCTGATCGAACTGCCGGAAAACCGGGGCTTCACCGGCGCATGTAATGCCGGGATGGAAGCGGCCAGGGGGGATTATATCGCCCTGCTCAACAACGATACTGAAGTTGATCCAAAGTGGGCCGAAGCGGTCGTCGCTGCATTTGACCGTCATCCGGAAGTCGGCAGCGTCGCCAGCAAGATGCTGCTGTTTGACCGTCGCGACACCCTTCACACCGCCGGGGATTACTTCACCACTGATGGTCGTCCGGGTAATCGCGGCGTATGGCAGCGGGACGAAGGCCAGTACGATCATGAGGCGTATGTTTTTAGCGCCTGCGGTGGATCATCCGTTTACCGCCGGACCATGCTGGACCAGATCGGCCTGCTGGATGATGATTTCTTCTTTTTACTGGAAGATGTCGATCTCGGATGGCGGGCGCAGCTCAGCGGATGGCGCTGTCTTTACACACCTGAAGCCATCGTGTACCATCATCTCTCAGCGACCGGCGGTGGTGTCACTGCCAGTTATTACGATGGCCGCAATCTGATTTTACTGCTGATGAAAAATCTGCCTGCGGCACTCTGGCGCAAGTACGGCTTCAGCATCCTGCGCCATCAGGTGCGAGATGCATTTCAGGCATTACGCGCATGGCGTGGAGAAGCAGCACGCGCCCGCCTGCGGGGGATGGTCAGCGGCCTGCGGGACGGTGTGAAGTTCTGGAACAAGCGTCGGCAGACACAAGCCATGCGGACAGTCTCCGTTCACTATCTGGACAGCATTCTGTCGCCGCCGACGTAGTCGCCGCCGACGTAAATGATCTACGCGCTGGACCTAATGTAAAGGCCACGAACTGCTCTGCGGGTTTATACTGACACAGGCAGGTCGATACACCGAGACAGATTTACAGGCCGCTGGTTTGATCCGGCTGGCTTTGCGCTGTCTGACGAATTGAATTTACAGACGCTAGCAGACGCTTTACTGGAGAGCATTTTTGGACGCGGACTCCCGCCCTTTTCTATCCATCGTGATCCCGGCGCATAACGAAGAACGCCGACTGCCGCCTACACTCGACAAGATCGACGCCTTCCTGAAGACCCAACCCTACACGGCTGAAGTCATCATTGTCGAGAACGGCAGCAGTGATCGCACCCTGGAAGTCGCACAGGCATTCTCACAGCAGCACCCTTATGTTCATGCGATGCAGGTCAGTGCGCGTGGCAAGGGGCTGGCTGTAAAGGCTGGAATGCTGGAAGCACGCGGCGATTATCGCTTCATCTGCGATGCGGATCTTTCAATGCCGATTGAAGAGGTGACGAAGTTCCTGCCGCCCGCAGCCGGTGGCTATGACATCAGCATCGGCACGCGGGAAGGCCCAGAGGCGCGGCGTGTCAATGAACCGGAATACCGGCATATGATCGGGCGCATCAATAACCTGATTATCAAACTGACCGTTCTGCGCGGCTTTGAAGATACCCAGTGCGGCTTCAAGATGTTCAACCGCGCCGCCGCGCAGGATCTGTTCAGTGTGCAGCGCATGACCGGCATCGGCTTCGATATTGAGCTGTTATTCATCGCCCAGAAGCGCGGCTATAAAATCCGTGAAGTGCCGATTACGTGGTACTTCGGCACCGACAGCCGGGTGAAGCTGGTTGAGGATTCGCTGCGGCTGCTTCAGGAAATCTGGCAGATCCGCCAGAACTGGAAACAGGGGCTTTATGGACGCCAGACCGCACAGACCACCGCCTAAGACCGCCGGACTGCAATACGAGCGCCAACAGCTTGAGCGCGGCCACCGCTTCATCATCGGGCTGGACGAAGCCGGACGCGGTGCATGGGCTGGTCCGGTGGTCGCGGGGGCGGTCGCCCTGCCGCTGGAAGATCCGGTACTCGTCCGTACACTGGAAGGCGTGCGCGACAGCAAACAGCTCACTCGTTTACAGCGCGAACGGCTGGCGGATGTCATCCGATCAACGGCGACGGCATGGGGCATCGGGCTGGCATCACACGACGAGATCGACACACTCGGCATCCTTCAGGCCACCCAGCAGGCGATGCTGCGCGCCCTGTCGCACACCCAGAGCCAGTTCCCGCATTTCAGGCCGGACTGTGTGCTGACCGATTACATCCACTGGCGCGATGGTTCTATCGGCTATCCACATCTCAACCTCAAACGCGGTGATCAGGTGTCACTGACGATTGCGGCGGCCAGCATTCTGGCGAAGACATGGCGTGATCAGTTGATGCGGCAGTACGAAGAACATTATCCGGGCTATGCGCTGGCGGCGCACAAGGGCTACGGTACGGCCCGTCACAGCACCGCACTTCAGACGCTGGGCGTATGCGATATTCATCGGCGCACGTTCGCCCCCGTCCGCCGTGTACTCGACGCGCTTAACGCCCCACAGCAGACGGAGTTGGGACTGCCATGAAACTGGCACTGATTCACGACTGGCTGAATCAGGTAGGCGGCGCAGAAGACGTGCTGAAAGAACTGGTCGATCTGTACCCGCAGTCGCCAGTCTTTACCAGCATCTACGCCCCTGACCGAATGCCAGCAGAGTACCGAAACTGGGATATCCGCACACTGTGGCTGGATAAGCTGCCTGCGATTCACGCACACCATCAGCCTTATCTGCCCTTCTACCCTCTCGGCTGGCAGGGGCTGGATCTCTCTGATTACGACATCCTGTTGAGCAACAAGAGCGGCTTCTGTCATGGCGTGCGCTACAACCCAGACACCACGCTGCATATCTGCTACTGTCTGGCCCCCACACGCTATGTATGGCAGTTCGAGCAGTACATCCGGCGTGAAGGCCTTAGCAGCGCCGTCCAGACGGCCTTACGCCCCTTAATTAGCATCATGCAGCGCTGGGATTACAACGCGGCGCAGCGTGTACAGCATTTCATCGCGATTTCAACCGAAATTCAGGAACGCATCCGCCATTATTACAACCGCGAGTCGGTCATCATCTATCCGCCGGTCGATACCGCACGCTTTGCGGCGGCGCGCACCGATGATGTTGACGATTACTTCCTGATTGTGTCGCGGCTGATCCCATATAAGCGCATTGATCTCGCGGTACAGGCCGCCACACGGCTCGGCGTCCGGCTGAAGATCGGCGGCAGCGGACGTGATCTGGATCGGCTGAAAGAAATGGCTGGCGAAACCGTCGAATTTCTCGGTTATGTCCCGGATGATGCCCTGCCCGATCTGATGGCACGCTGTCGGGCCTTTATCTTCCCCGGCCTTGAGGACTTCGGCATCACACCGGTGCAGGCACAGGCCGCCGGGCGCCCGGTGATCGCCTATGGCGGTGGTGGTGTGCTGGATACGGTGCGCCCCGGCATCACCGGCGAATATTTTGAACAAATGACTGTCGAAAACCTGATGAATGTCATGGCAGCTTTTAACCCTGACCAGTATCATCCCGATGCGATGCAGGCCCATGCCGCCCGGTTTGATCGCAGCATCTTCAACCAGCAGATCACGGCCTATGTCAACGATGCGTGGCAGCAGTTCGAGCAGCAAAAGCCGCAGGCAGCACAGGCCACAGGCAGCAAAACGGTCATCAGCAGAACCCGTAAATAAGCCGATCAGCACAGACAGCCCTGCGAGAAAATAGCATCCCTCTGCCTGATAGTGGGTTTATCAGTTTTATAACAGATGTGAATATACGGACGGACTCGATGAACGAACAGAATCCCAACTCCCGCCAAGGTCTCTCCGATCAGGAAAAACAGCAGATCCGGGCCTTGATCCGATTTCTGGCACTGGTGTTGTTGTGCATCGTCGCCGCCGCGCTCATCGCCGGTGTGGTCGCCAGCATGATCCAGAGTGTAGGCTGATCGCCCTCTGTGGACAGCATTCAGCCGCCAGCACGTTCAGCACGGCCAGCAGCATCACCCGAAAAACCGATCATCGCCACATTTGTGGACAGTGACCTGCTGACACGTCTCTCTGAACGCCTGCATGATCGTTACCAGATCGAGTCCTATATCGGTCTGACACAGGCCGATCAACTGGTCGCACGTCTGGCGGATGCACAGGCGGCACTGATGCTGGTGCAGGCGGGATATGGACAGGCCGGTGAGGATGAGCGATGGACGGCCCCAATCTCAAGTGCCAAGACCAGCCCGGCCACCCGGCGCATTCCGGTGATTGCGATCATCACCGATGACCACATCACCGATGACCAGCAGATGCATCAGGCGATGCTCGCCGGGGCGGATCACTGGGTGACGGTAGAACAGCTTCTCGCCCAGCCCGAAACCCTGATCACGCAGTACATGCGGCGCATCTCCCCTGAAGACCGGCAGCGCATCGCGCAGTCCTGTGCAGATCCCTTACCCGAAACGGCGCGTCAGGCCATCGAACTCTTTAATGCGGGTGAGTATTATCAGCAGCACGATCTGCTGGAAGCCCTGTGGATGGAAACCGCAGGCCCGATCCGCGACCTGTACCGGGCGATTTTACAGGTGGGGATCGCCTATTATCAGATCACACGCGGCAACGAACGCGGCGCGCTCAAGATGCTGCTGCGGAGTCAGCAGTGGCTGGCCGCCCTGCCGGATCAGTGTCAGGGTGTGAATGTCGCACAACTCAGGACAGATGCAGCCGAAGTTCGCCGAGTGTTAGAGTCTCGTCAGAATCAGGCGGAAGCCCCGCTTGATCTCACGCTTTTGAGGCCGGTAATGTTGTTTCCGCGTTAGACTCTTCTAACTTCGTTGAGCTTCACTGATTTATTACCCGTTTTCCCTTACAATAAACGTAGAGCAGAATATCGAATTCCGGACGCAGGCAGATCATCAGTGCCCGGCTGGACATCATCAGGTGCAGACGTAAACCGTTCCATGAAATGGCGAATATGGCATTTGCCTCTAATCTTCCCAAACGCGAGATCCGCGTACTGATTGCCGAAGACAGCCCGACTGTCCGCTGGCAGTTAACTAAAATCATCAACAGTACCAGCGATCTGCGGGTAGTGGGTGCAGCCAGCAACGGTGAGCAGCTTCTGACGATGGTGGAAGAACTGCGGCCAGATGTCATCTCGATGGATATCCAGATGCCCCGGCTGGATGGCTTAGAGGCGACGCGCCAGCTCATGAGCCGCTTCCCGACGCCAGTGGTGATCGTCAGCGGCCTGCTGGATGGTGAAGTCGATCTCGCGTTTCAGGCGCTGGAAGCGGGTGCGCTGGCCGTGGTACAAAAGCCAGAAGGAAGCATGAGTCTGGTCGTTGAAAACGACGAACGTCAGATGCATCTGCTTAAAACCCTACGGGCGATGGCGGGTGTGCGCGTCATTCGGCGCAGCACGCGGCCATTTACACATTCGACAGGCGGCCCTGACGCAGTACCGGGGACTTCACGTCTACAGCGCAGCACAAGGGCCGAGATTATCGCGGTCGGGGCCAGCGCAGGCGGGCCGGGCGCTGTTCAAAGCCTGCTAAGAGCTTTGCCGCGCAGTGTGAATGTCCCGATTGTGATCGTCCAGCACTTACCGGCGGATTTCATGCCGGGGCTGGCGCGGTGGCTGTCGAACAGTACCGGCTGGCCGGTGCGCGTGACGTCCGATTACGAAATCCTGCAATCAGGTGTGGTACACTTGTTATCAGGTGAATCTCACCTTGAGATCGTCCGTCGGCAGGGCTTTCTGATCGTTCAGAAATGCATTGATCCGGCCTCAGATCGCTATCGGCCATCGATTGACATCGTGTTCCGGTCGATAGCCAGCACCTGCGGCAGCACCGGCATTGGCGTGCTGTTATCAGGGATGGGAAGTGACGGCGCAAAGGGCCTGCTGGCGATCCGTCAGGCAGATGGGCGCACCTTTGCACAGGATGCGGCGACTGCCGTAGTGTTTGGGATGCCGGGGGCTGCGCTGGAATGCGGAGCCGTGGATGAAGCGATGCCGATCTCGATCATGGCGAGCGCCATCGCACGCACTGTGGAACACCGTGAGGCATTTCATCAGTAAGTATTATCTCGCTTATAAAGCAGTCATTAAAAACGCCAGTTATTCTGGCTCAAGAGTCCTATGGCGATAGAAGTTCTTTTGGTTGAAGATAGCAGAACGCAGGCTGTTCAGATCAAGGAAACGCTGGAAAGCGTCGGCTTGTCTGTACGTGTGGCCTATGATGGACCGGATGGCATTCGTGAAGCAGTGGAACGTCCCCCTGCACTGATCGTTCTCGACGTCCAGCTTCCCACCATGGATGGCTTTCAGGTTTGTCGGCGGCTCAAGCGTCACCCTGCGACGCAGCATATTCCGATCATCATGCTGACGGACCGCGCCGGGCCGAAGGCGACCATATCGGGCTTGCGTGCCGGCGCAGATGATTATATTCCTAAAGACATTTTCGCATCGGAACATCTTGTAACGACACTTCAGGAGCTTGGTCTGCTGGATTCATGATGTGTGATGCGGCCAGGCAGCCTGAGACAAAACAAATCGGGATCACACCGGAACATGACAAATACTGTTGGTCCATATCGCACACGCCCGCCCATCATGGCGGTGAAGGTCGAAGACTCGATGGATATCATGATCGTGCGCGATACGACACGGCGTGCGGCGAGTCTGCTCGGTTTCCCGCCTGCGGACAGGGCGCAGCTTGCAAGTGCAGCCGCTGCCCTTGCGGAGTTGATGCTCAAGACCGGAGAGACACAGTCAATCCACCTCAACGGCGTAATAGACGGCCAGCGGGATGGCTTGCAGATCTCATCCCCGGCACCGTGGCTGGCAGGAGTCGCCAGCGCCAATGTCCTGGTCGCCCTGCGCTCAAAGCTGGGAGAACTGGTCGATGAGGTACGGCTTGAGGGATCAGATCCGCCAACGGTTATCATGCTGATGTGGATCGAAGAAGAAGTTGAAGAACCACCTTTACAGCAGTCAGATGAGTTGTAACCAACCATGAGTGATGCACGCTTAAACAGCAGCACTGGCGAACAACCCTATCTCACCTTCGAACTCGGCGGAGAGCAGTATGCGCTTGCCATTTCGGATGTGATCGAGGTGGCTGCGATGGTTGAACCGACCCGGCTGGCATCTGCACCCGCAGGCATTATCGGGATGATCAACCGCCATGGTGAACCGATCCTGCTGCTGGATCTGCGTTTCGTCACTCGTGACAAGGCACAGTCAGACACCGGACAGGATCAGCCGCAGCCTTATACATCCAGCAGCCTGTTTATCATCATCCAGCCGGAGCAGCCAGAACCGCAGACCGGCTCACGATATGGCGTACTGGTCGATAAAGTCCATCAGGTGGAATACTTCACAGAAAATGCACGCACTGCGCTGCCCGGCCCAGGAAACCGTCTGATTCAGGCCATCGTCATGTCTCAGGACCGCCTCATTCAGATCATCAATCCGGGGCATGTCATCCGGGCAATCCTTGGACAGGAATCCGTCAGCATCACCGCTTATCAGAGCGACAGAACAGCCCTGCCAGATACGGCCATTCTGCGCTCTGCCGATCACTAGGTAAAATCAGAGAACGAAAGTAAAACAGGATGATCAACGGTCATTTCCAGGAGCGGATGATCAATAACAACGGAAAACCGCTGTCAAACAGTGGATCACTGTCAAACAGTGGGACACTGTCAAACAGCGGGGATCAGCAGGCTAAAGACATGGCTGGCCCCGGCGAAGCGAATAAAATGCCGTCAGAAACAGACCATGCCGCCGAATCGAACGCACAGGCTCCAGCCGCGCCAGTCCATCGGGAACGTATCCTGCTGGTTGCCAAGGATGAGACCCTGCGCGCACAGCTCATTGACACGCTGGAGACGGGCGGCGGTTATTCGACCTATCAGGCCAGCTCATTTGAGGAAGCGCTTTCCGAAATCCTGCTGACGGACTTCGACCTGATCGTGACAGAAGCCGAACTCCCCGACCTCAGCGGGATGGACCTGCTGGCGGTGGTGGGCGGGCTGCGGCCAAATGCCAGCGTGATCGTGATTGATGATGATCTCTCCGCCAAGAGTGCGGTAGCAGTATTTCGTCTGGGGGCCGTGGATTATCTCTACAAGCCGCTGAATATGAGCTTTGTCATGATGCAGATCGAGCGGCAGCTTGAACAGCGCAGACTGCTTCAGAAGCGGCAGCAGTACGAAGAACAGCCCAAGCCAGCCGATCCCCCACGGGATCGCGCACGCCGTCTGGACCCGCGCACACGTCCGGCAGCGCTGGTATTGGGGCGGCGTCACTTCAAACGTATCAATATGGAGCTGAATACCCTGTTGAGCCATGTCCGCGCCAGCTTCGTCGGGCTGGTGGACGTTGACGGAAATATGGTGGGGGCTGCTGGCACCCTGGACGATTACGATCTTCAGCTTCTCACACAGGGGTTGAGCATCGACCACGGCGCCCAGCGTTCACTGGCGACCATGCTGTCGGAAACAAAATTCCACTCCACCTATTTCGAAGGTTCGCAGAGCGGTGTCTATATCATCGAGTTTGGCGCACCCTTCACCGTCTCGCTGGCCGTGATCTGTAGTTCAGACATCAAGGCCGGGATGGTGTGGCTGTACAGCAAGCGCACCGCCGCGATCATCGACTCGATTTTGCAGAGCATCCCACAGCCGAAAGCCCTGCCCCAGCTTTAGGGGTTTTTGGGGATCGTCGGGATCGGTGTCGGCTCACGCTCGAAGAAATTTTCCGGCGGGATCTGCCCCGACCAGTAAATCTCACGCGAAAGGCGAAAGCGGGTTAAAGGGCCTTCGAGATAGCCGGTCCCGATCACCGCATCCCACTTCATCGCGAAGATCGAGAAATCCAGTTCGCCACTGCACTGTGCGACCTGTTCGCCCACCGTGAATGGCTCACGTGCCATCTGGTCCCCTGCGCAGATCTCGTGCGTGATACTGCATACCGCTCCCTGCTGCTGCTCATAAAACGCGGTCACAGCACACGGGTCCTGATCGGTCGCGTAAACCCACTCATCCACGCCATAGCTGGCTTCTATATATTCAAGCTGCTCGATGTTATCCGGGCGCGGCGGCGGCGGTGGCATCGCGATGCTGAACAGCACGCCGATCACCTGTGAACCGATATACAGCGCCAGCCCGACGGCCAGCGCAGCGACGATCAGCAGGCGGATACTGGGGCGCCCTGATGCTTCATCATCAGGATGTCCATCAGGTTCATTATCAGGCGGCTGCACGGATGACTCCCATGCAGCCGCCTCTTCTGTTGTCAGTGTATCAGCTTCAAGATCAGCCTTAGGGCTGCCATTGGTAGGTATACTTGACAATGACACTTCCTTCGTTATCAATCCCCTCTTCGTCCATACGGACACCCGGCTGGATTTCAACTTCAGTGAAGCGGTCACCCTGAAAACCGGATGTGTCGAACAGACAGCGGAACACGTAAGGGATCAGACCAGTGCCGGGTGTATACTCTTCAAAATTGCCGCTTGAGGGAAAGCGACGGCAGCGTTCTGCACCCGGATCATCCCCATAAAACCGGCTCATCTCACCGTTATAGAAATTGGCAATATCTTCAGCAGTCGCATCAGGGATAAAGTAATAAACCAGACGGGACGCATTCCCCAGTTCTGACTGATCGGCAAGCTGGGCATTAGGCGGCAGCGCGACCTCCAGCGGCTGGCGCTGCGTCTGCTGTTCAAACGCGACCACCACCAGACCGCCGACGATGAAAATAGCCCCTAGAAGCGCGGCAAACAAGCCAATACGAAAGACTGAAAAACCGGAATCTCTGCGCTTTGAACGTGTCATAAGTGATCAATGTTCTCCTGATCAGGTAAAAAGGATGTCATGGCCGCAATCTCTTCACGCAGCGCCGCCCCATAAGGCGTAGCCTGAAAGCGCTCTGCTGCTGCGGCCCAGTAAGGCAGTCCTGCCTTTATCAGATGCCGATCTGGTCGTGCTGAATCCCCCAGCCGAAACCGCATCATCTCAACCCACAATCTGCGCGCAGGGTCAGCAGAATCATCCGAAAGTACTGCCTGCACCTGATGCAGATGCTCAAGTGCGGCGGCATTTTCACCCGTGCGGTAAAGTGCTTCCGCAAGATCTGCACGCAGCGCTTCGGGCGCACCGGCCTGCAATGCCGCCTCAAAATACGGGACTGCTGCCGCGTAATCACCCTGTACTAGCAGTGTACGCCCAAAGTTGTATAAAGAAAAATGATGATTTGGTTCTATTCTCAATGCATTTTCCAGTGATGCCAGACTGCGGTCAAAGCGATTCAACTGCCGATAGGCACTTCCAAGCAGCATCCAGCCTTTAACATCCAGTTCAGTATGTTCAGCGTCGGGTTCCAGCATCTCGATAACGGTTTCATAATCTTCAGCGAGATAGGCACGCTGCGCTTTCGCCAGCGGTGTGACCATCCCACGATTGGCCCACAGGACGACGCCCTGTGTCACCAGCAGCACCGCCCCAGCCACCACAAGAAATGTCGGGCGATCCGACGGCGACGCAGTCAGCGCCAGCGCGATAAAGACGATCAGCAGCAGCGTCCCGATCACAAAGGCGACCTGCGATGCGCGGTCCCATGTGCGTAACTGCCGCCGGAGAATGTGATTTGTCAAACGCAGCATCAGCAGTTAACCCAGATTACCGGCATCAGCGTCAGCCATTGCCTGCTCGATCGCCGCGACCTCATACCGCAGCGCACTCCCGTAAGCGGTGCCATCCAGCGCCTTCAGGCCGTTGACCCAGATATCAAGGCCATCACGGGCGCTCATCATCTTGGCAATCGCTTTGACAGCCTGTGCCGTGTCCCCTAATGCCTGATAATGCTTCGCAAGATGATAGTAAACCCGCACACCGTAAAGCGCTGGCATGGCATGTGATGCTGTCTGTTTAAAGATCTCGACTGCTTCGGCTTCCTTGCCCGCAAAATACAGCGTAAAGCCCAGCTCCGCCAGCAGATTCGGCTGATCGGGAGAACGTTCCAGTGCTGCCCGCAGCGCCGCCGCCGCCTCATCATACGCCGCCTGCAGGCGATAGCCGTTCGCCAGCGTGATATATGAACCCGGATCATCCGGAAACAGGCGCACAGAGCGATCTGCGGTCGCCTGCGCCTTGGCAAGCTGTCCGGCATAGGCATACGCACTGGTGAGCAGCATCAGCACCTCTGGCGTCTCCTTGCCTTCCTTCAGCGAACGTTCCAGCAGCGGGATCGCCTCTTTGAACTTGAATTCTTCAATCAGACGATAGGCATCAGCATAGCCGGAGCCGAGCAGCCGTGTCTGACGGGCAATCAGCAGCGCAATCAGGCCAAACCACAGGAGCGCCATCAGCACGGCAAAGCAGAAACCGGCCAGCGCGATCTGCACCGCCGGTGAAATGCCGCCTTCAAGCCGCTGTGCGCTGCGCAGATTGGAGAATTCGGTAAAAATGCCGACGACAAAAACCGTCAGGCCGAGAATCGCCAGCAGTCCCGAGACAATCAGTGCGAAATAGACGAGTAGACGGCGAACGCTCATTGAACCGTATTTTCTCTGGTTTGTGCTAACTGCTGTGGACTGATTTCGCCCTGAATAAGCGCCTCTGCCGTGCGAACATCATCTTCAATCACCTGCCGCAGTGTCTCGGCCTGATCGCTCGAGAAAATCGTTTCCCATTCCTTCAGGCCATCACGCTGCTTCTTCAGCAAGGTCAGATCAGCGCTGGCCTGTTCGAAATCCCCCAGACGGGCATGAGCGCGGACGAGATACAGATAGATCAGCAGCCGGTGACGCACATCCGGCACTTTGGCCTTCAGCGATTCATTCAGATGCTCGACGGCGGCGCTGGATTCCCCAAGGCGGTCTTCAATCATGCCCAGATTATAGGATGCAACCCATTCCCCCGGTGCCAGTTCATACGCTTTCAGGGCGGCGTCATGCGCGACGGGATATTCACCCGATTGCAGATAGACTTCAGCCAGCCCATTGAAAGCCACCGCTGAATCCGGGGCCAGTTCGGTCATGGTTTTGTAATCACGCTTGGCACGGCTCAGCTTGCCCCAGATCCGCAGGACCTCAGCCCGAAAGCGGTAATGATTAGGATTCTTCGGCTCTTCGCGGATCAGCTTGTCCATGATGCGAACCGCATCTTCATATTCATTTTTACGCAGATGCTTCACGGCCTGCTGATACTGCATCGGCCCACCCGGATTGAACAGGAAGATCCCGGCCACCACCCATCCGACCGCCGCGCCCATGAACAGCAGCGCATACTGTGGCAGAAACAGAAATCCGATCAGCACCGCCCCGATCGCCGGCAGCATGGTACTCAGCCAGCGCCCGCGATCATAGGCATCGAGGCTAGTCCAGACGATGCCAGCAGCACCGATGATAAAGGTCAGCGCCAGCAGGCTCTGGACCGGGCGCACCCAGTCCGCCGTAACCGCATTGAGGATCAGGCTCAGCAGGCCGGTAATCGCCAGCAGCAGGAAAATCGCACGCAGCCGAGCCGGTCCCAGAAAAAGCGTCAGTCGTTTCATCATGAGGGTTTTACGTCGATCCGTCGTATCACAATTTGAGTTCGAAGAACTATACCAAGAGCGGCAGTGGGTTCAATATGCAATACCGCGCAGTCCACCGCTTTTAAACAGCACTGGCTGCTGCTGTGCGTCTGTTGGCGCGTCGGGCTGTCGAGCATCCGCCTGCCGAGCATCGGGCTGTCGAGCATCCGCCTGCCGGACAGCCACCCTTACCGGAAGATGCATCCGCTGATCCCGCCACACACTGACCTCAGTATCACCGTCCTGATAGTTAAACCGCTGCACGGTGATCTGTCTGCGGCCAATCGTGAGGGTTTCGATTTCACCCGCCAGCCAGTGAATATCCCTGATGATCATCTGCGGCGGGAAGGTGGACAAGGCGGCTATCTCCGTGTCCAGCCCAACCCACTGTCCCCGTGTGACCGTCTCCGCCATGCCGACTGATCCAAGCGTGAACAGCACGAACGGCGGTAGCAGCAGCGCCCCGGCAGGGATCTCGTATTCGGAATACTGGCGCTCACCTGCCCCGATTTTCGCGCCAATCTGGATATAAGTGTCAAAAATGGTGAGGCTGATGCGCCGCGTCACGGCCTGTCGAAACCATACGAGATCGACGCGCTCGACGACGCCGTCCGGGGATTGCAGCACCTCAGCCAGCAGGTGTTCGCGTGATAACTCCGCCGGGGTGTAATCAATGCGGATAAAGCGGCTGTCCCCCGGCTGTAGGTGGATCGACCATTCTTCGGTCGCGATCTCCTGTCCGGCATCCGTCGGGGCCTGGACCGCATACACACCGCTGGCGATGAACTTCTCGTGATGGGCAACCGGATGCAGATAGCGCATATCAGATCCCGGATGCTATCTGCCTGACATATCAGGTGTATCTGACATGTCAGGCGCATCGGCCAGCCGGATATACAGCCGCTTGTTGATGCCGCCCTTGCTCTTGTATTCGGTGATCTCGATATGGCCCACTTCACGGGTATTACGGACGTGAGTCCCGCCATCTGCCTGAAGATCAAGGCCGACGATCTCCACAGTGCGCACCTCACTGATGCCTTCCGGCAGCAGGTTGATTTTGGTGCGAATCAGGTCCGGGATCTGGAATGCCTGCTCACGCGGCAGAATCTCGACTTTTGTCGGGCGCGCCGCCGCGACCTCATCATTGATTTTTCGTTCGATCTCGCTCACAAGCTCTTTCTGCAGGCGCTCAAATTCGAAGTCCATACGGCCTTCGAGCGGCTCCATATTGCCCCCGGTGACACTTGCGCTGTAATCACGCCACACCACGCCGCACAGGATATGCATGGCGGTATGAGTCCGCATCAGTTGATAGCGCCGTTCCCAATCCACCGCCCCGGTGATCGCCGTGCCGATGTCCAGACCGTCCAGCCGATCCAGCACATGCCAGCCGCCCTTCGCCAGTTTCACAGCCTGATAAGTCTGGCCGTTGGCGTTCAGGGTTCCGGTATCATGCGGCTGTCCGCCCCCGCCCGGATAAAACGCGCTGCGATCCAACTGCACGGCGTTCTGATCGTGATCGACTGCCGTCACCGTCGCGCTGAATTCCCGCAGATAACTATCGGTCTGATAAAGCCATTCGGTCATTGTTCATCCTCAGTGGAATCTTCAGAAGTCGATGCAGATGCAGCAGCAGGCGAATCGGAACGCATACGGATCAGCATATCGCGTCCCCCCATCGACCGCCAGAAGGACATCCCGGCGGGGTTGCTGGCCGCCACATACCATTCATAATAGGCCACATCGCACTCAGCGTACCACTGCCGGACGGCGTCCACGAGCTGGCGGCCAATACCGCGCTTGCGATATGGGGCTTCAACGAAAATATCCGCCAGAAAGCCGCTGTATTCCTGAACGAACATCTCCGGCGCAAGGTCGATAATCATCGCCAGCACATAACCAATCACCCGTCCCTCTTCTTCCGCCACAAAGACACGGGTATGGCTGTCGTCCATCCGGTCGATCAGGCGCAGGGCATAGCGCTGTCCGCCATCAGGCGCGGCCTGCGGCAGCGAAGCATCCAACTGATGATGATAATCAACCAGCAGTTCCCACAGACGAGCGATGTCGTCTGCATCAATCGGTGTCGCTCTACGAATCACAGCAGAAGTTTCATCCAATCCCAACCCTTTGATACTGCCCCGGCCTGATTGCCTGCGCCAAGCGAACGCCAGAACGCCTGCTCAACCACATGATAACGCGGCACGCGGATCAGGCAGGATGTCCGGCCCTGTTCGCGCAGCCACGCCGCAGCCACACGATAGAGGGCGCGGCCCATCCCGGCATGATAGCGGTGGGCATCCAGCGCCAGTTCCAGCAGGAAACCGGCATCCGGCACATCTGGCGGCGTGAGGGTCTCATCCAGCGGCATCAGCGACGCCGCGATGTAGCCCGATACGCGATCTTCCGGGCCATCAGATGCGACGAAAACCTGAACATCGGGCCGGTTGAGGATCATTGTAAAATCAAGCCGTGCAGGATACTCTCGCAGGGTTGGTGCAGCCTGCTGAAGCAGCACATGACGTTCATCCCGCAGGAAGATCAGGGTTGCAGTATCATCAGGGGAAGCCGAACGGATATTCACAAAGGGTTAGTTCTAAATCAATGAATATACAGGATCGTCAGGATAGCACTCTGATTACCACGACGCAAGCGTAAGTCGGGCTGATCAGCGAATGTTGAACGAATGTCAGACCAATGTCAACTGAATTGACTTATGAACAGATGCCGCTGTGGATGCGCCGTTCGCAGCAGCATTTTGACTGGGGGATCGTCTTTGCCGTGCTGATCGGTCTGCTGGCCGCATGGCCGTTTCTGAATCAGCCTCAACTCTCGATGGAAAACGGCCAGCTTCATGATGCTTTTCGCACTGCCGATACCGCCGCCATGCTGCGCGAAGGGCGCCTGTATCCGCGCTGGTCCCCCCATGCCTTCAGCGGCTACGGCGCACCGATCCCCAATTATATCGCGCCGGGGGCGCCCTATCTGGCCGCCGTGATCGAAGTCCTGTTCACCGATGACACCCTGACCGCCCTGCGCATTGCCTACAGTTTAAGCCTGACAGCCGCCGCCCTTGGGATCTATCTGCTGGTCACACGCTGGTCAGGTTGTGTGCAGGGCCTGCTGGCAACCGCGCTCTATGCCCTAAGTCCCTACGTCGGGCTGACACTGCCGCATCTGTCCGGAAATCTGGCGCTGATGTGCAGTGCCGCCCTGCTTCCGCTCACCTTATGGACCTTTGACCGGCTGCTGCACGACGAAAGCCCATTTGAGCTGCTGTACGTCGGTCTGCTGATCACCCTGCAAATGCTGATCGCGCCGCAGATACTGCTCATCACACTGCTGTTTTGCATCTTTCAGGTAATCCGCACACGCCTGACGGCTCCGGTAGCGCTGCGTATACTGATGGCGTGGCTGTGTGGTCTCGGTCTGGCGTCGATGTTCTGGCTGCCAGCGCTGGCCGAATCCGCGCTGGTCGAGTGGCGCGGTCAGCCGCTGGTCTCACTGCTGCCGCCAGTCACCCTGCATCACTTATTCCAGCCGATGAACGGGATCGACTCCTTGCAGCTAAGTCCCAATCCACAGTTGACGGTCGGGCTTCCGCTCTGGATCAGCGTGTTCATCGTCACGGCGTTCGGCCTTATCCGGCGCATCCGCCTTAGCGATCCATTTCCGATGATACTTGTGTTATTAACCGGACTGGTGGGCTGGCTGATCGTGATTGATCCGCAGGCGCACTGGCTGCTGATTCCGATCACTTTGTGTGCCGCCATGATCGCCAGCGCCGTGATCCACGTGACCGATCTGCTCCCTGCCACCTTCCGGCGTATCATCCCGCCGCTGATCATCGGCGGCCTGCTGATGCTGGCCTATCCGATCTGGCTGGCCCCTGCTCCGGATATGCCGATCACCAGTGTGACACCTGCTGCACAGGTCCGTTATGAGCATCTTACCGGGCGTTCTGCCCTCATCCCTTCGACAAACGCAATCCCGACCACGCTGCCGCAGAATATCGACACTAATCCGCTGCTGGTCAACAGTTATGCGTTTACCTCATCCCGCTCATTTGACACGCTCTCAAGGATCGTACCGCCGCAGCTTATTCGAAACGGCCAGTTGAATATCCTGTGGCAGCACACACACGCGAGCCTGTTTCGCATCCCTGACGATCAGAGCCGCATCACTCAGCCCCGGACTCCCACCTCACCGCCGGGAAGCACAACGGCCTTTGCATTCACATGGCTGACGGCCTATTTTCCCGGCTGGGAAGCCCGTCTGGACGGCGCACCACTTCAGATTGTGCCCGAAGCAGCCACGAATCTGATCCGCGTTGAACTTCCAGTGGGAAGCGGCGGCGCACTGCTGCTTCAGCTCAACGAAACCCCCATCCGGCGGATAAGTTGGGGGCTGGCCGGGATTGCACTCGTCATGCTGCTGCTGCTGACGCGACAGACCGTGCGCCATGATCAGCCCGAACAGCGCATCAGCCCGATTCGGTACATGCGCGCTTATGAACTCCGGCTGTTTGGCGTGCTCACGGTCTGTTTTATGGTGGTTTTCGGTTTTCTTAGCTTGACGCCGTCGGGAAGTGCCCTGCGTGCACCTGGCGGCTCAGATCTGCAAACAGCAGCCCCCATCCGCTTGCAGACCAGTGTCGGATTACAGCTTTTCGGCTATCAGACAGGCGATCAGACGGAATTTGCATCCAGCGCCCGGCCCGGCCAGCAGCTTGATCTCACCTTATACTGGCGCGTGCTGCGTACCCTGCCGGAGAATTTCTGGGTGCGCCTCTCCCTGATTCCGGCCAGCGGAGAGAACGACGCCGCGCCCCACATCCTCAGCCAGCGGATGCCGGGGGATCTGCCCACACGCCTGTGGCCGGCTGAACGGTATGTTCGTGATGTCTATGCCCTGCGTCTGCCGGATCAGATCCCCGCCGGTCTTTACCTGATTGGGATGGAGATCTTTGCCTGTGACGGCAGCATCTGTGATACCGAATCACCCGTCCGGCAGGTTGCGCTGTTCACCGAAGAATCACGCACGGCACTCCAGCGCTTTGATCTGCCCATGCTGATCGACGTCCAGCCCTGATGAGCATCCAGCCCTGATGAGCATCCAGCCCTGATCAATGTTTTAGGTGTTGGACAGTTGCATCAGCGCCAGCAAACACGCACAATTGAAGAAGTCCCGAAGAAACGAATGCAGGCTTTGGCATAACCGTTTATCGTTATACAGATGACAGGTATTCGAATACGCAGTTGATCGCGAATTCGAATACAATCGACTTTTTCAGGACCTCACACCGATGAAAACAGGATGTATAAAGGGTTAGGTGATCGCTTATGGTACTGAATTTTAAAGAACACCCACACCGGCGCTATAACCCATTACTGGGTGAATACGTGCTCGTATCCCCCCACCGGACGCAGCGCCCGTGGCAGGGGAGAACCGAATCCATCCCAGAGGATGAACGCCCCAGCTATGACCCGGACTGCTATCTCTGCCCCGGCAACACCCGCAAGAGCGGGGACGTCAATCCGCAGTATGACAGCACCTTCGTTTTTACCAACGATTATTCGGCCCTGCTGCCGGACACGCCCATGGAACTCGCCGGATCAGAGGCTGAACATCCGTTGTTACGGGTTGAAGGTGTACAGGGTGTCAGCCGCGTGATCTGCTTTTCGCCCCGCCATGACCTGACACTGGCCGAGATGTCACTGGAAGAGATCCGCGCTGTCGTCGATCTGTGGTCAGATCAGACCGCCGAACTCGGACAGCGCTATCAGTGGGTGCAGGTCTTCGAAAATCGCGGTGAGATGATGGGCAGCAGCAATCCGCACCCGCACGGTCAGATCTGGGCCGAGAATATCATCCCGAACCTGCCGCTTCGTGAGGATGTCCAGCAGCGGGAGTATTACGAAGCGCACGGTCGCCCCCTGCTGCTGGATTACGCCAAACTTGAGGTCGAACAGGCAGAACGCATCATCGCACAGAACGAACACTGGCTGGTAGTCGTCCCCTTCTGGGCGGTATGGCCGTTTGAGACGCTGGTCCTGCCGCGCTTCCCGGTCCGCACAATCCCGGATCTGACACCCGTTCAGCGCGATCATCTGTCAGACATCCTCAAACAACTGCTGGTGCGTTACGACAACCTGTTTGAGATCTCATTCCCCTATTCGATGGGCTGGCACGGCGCACCGTTTAACAGTCAGTCAAACAGTCAGTCAAACGGTCAGTCAAACGAACACTGGCAGCTTCACGCGCACTTTTATCCGCCGCTGCTGCGGAGCGCCACCATTCGCAAATTCATGGTTGGCTACGAAATGCTTGGGGAATCGCAGCGCGACATCACGGCGGAGCAGGCTGCTGCTCGTCTTAAGGAATTATCAGATATTCACTACAAGGTACGCCGCTAATGTCTACACCGCCATCACTTGAAACACAGGTTACACAGGAATTCGAACAACGCTTTGGTGAAGCAGCGCCGGTGATTGTACGAGCGCCGGGACGCGTCAATCTGATCGGCGAACACACTGATTACAACGACGGTTTCGTCCTGCCCATGGCGATCGACCGCGCCACATGGATCGCCCTGCGCCCGCGTGACAATACAACGGTCTGGCTCTATTCCATGAACACCGATGAGGCCATTACCTTCGATGTCACCGATCTGTCCCGTGGCAAGGACAGCTTTCAGGA
The DNA here is from genome assembly GCA_964395665.1 of uncultured Anaerolineaceae bacterium. Classification (GTDB taxonomy): domain Bacteria; phylum Chloroflexota; class Anaerolineae; order Aggregatilineales; family Phototrophicaceae; genus JAEZAF01. Next base: position 969 of record CAYNDH010000039.1, on the reverse strand, counting down.
TTACATCGAAGGTGTGGTATGGGGCTTACAAACACGCGGGATCAGGCTGCGCGGCTTCGAAGGCGTGATGATGGGCGACATCCCGATTGGCGCAGGATTATCATCGTCTGCCTCGCTGGAACTGGTGGTCGCACGCGCCTTTTCCGAGATCGTGCCGTTTGAATGGCACGCGGTCGAGATGGCGAAAATGGCGCAGATGATCGAAAACCAGTGGGTGGGCATGAACAGCGGCATCATGGATCAACTGATCTCGGCGGTGGGCAAGCGCCAGTACGCGGTGATGATCGACTGCCGTTCACTGGAAACCTATCCAGTCGCCATCCCGGAAGGCACGCGCATCGTCATACTGGATACCGGCACACGGCGCGAACTGGTCGAAGGGGCCTATAACGAGCGCCGCCGCCAGTGTGAGGAAGCCGCCCGCTTTTTCGGCGTCCCCGCCCTGCGTGATGTCTCGCTTGAGATGTTCAATCAGCGTGCTGACGAACTGGACCCGCTCATGCGTAAACGGGCACGGCATGTCATCACCGAAAACGATCGCACGCAGCAGGCTTATCAGGCCATGCAGCACGCTGACGTCGAAACACTCGGTCAGTTGATGAACGCCAGCCATGACAGCCTGCGCGATGATTTCGAAGTCTCCAGCGACGCGCTCAACACCATCGTGAATATCGCCCGTCAGCAGCCGGGATGTTACGGGGCACGGATGACCGGCGCAGGCTTCGGTGGTTGTGCCGTCGCGCTGGTGGATGCGGACGCCGCCGAGACCTTCGTCAGCACAGTGAGCCGTGAATACGATCAGCAGACCGCGCACACATCGCAGCTATACATCTGCACACCAGCGGACGGCGCCTCAACCGTCAGGAATACGCTAACGAATTAGCATATCGCTGGTCATGGTTATCGGTGCGGACCTGTTTTTCTCCCTTTCCCTCGCAGCAGATGACGGCTGTTCTTCCCGTCGTCTGC
>CAYNDH010000038.1:0-29446 GCA_964395665.1 uncultured Anaerolineaceae bacterium | reverse complement strand
TCATGCACCGGTCCCACAGATCGACGCCGCCGAATATCGTCTTCAGATACAGGGGCTGGTCGATCATCCGCTGACGCTGACACTGGATGATATTCGGCAGAGATACCCGGAGCGCAACCTGACCGCGACCTTGCAGTGTGCGGGTAATCGTCGGCACGAGATGGCGGCAGTCAAAACGCTGCCCGGTGAGTCGGTTATGTGGAATGAGGAAGCGATCAGCACCGGGCTTTGGACTGGGATTGCGCTGCGCGATGTACTTGAACAGGCGGGTGTGCAGGCCGGTGCCGCTCACGTCGAATTCGTCAGCCTGGATCGCGTGGAAGAAAAAGGCGAGATATTCGGCTACGGCAGTTCGATTCCGGTCGAAAAGGCGCTGTCCGATGAGGTGCTGCTGGTCTATAAGATGAACGGCGAACCGCTGCCAGCCATCCACGGCGGACCACTGCGGATGATCGTGCCGGGATACATTGCGGCGCGAAGTGTGAAATGGGTTGGACAGATCAACCTGCGGACTGAACCGTCGGAAAATCACTATCAGCAGCGTGATTACAAACTGTTTCCCCCGTCAGAAGAAGGGTTTGATGTCGATTACTCTACCGGCGTCATGCTGAGTGATCTGTCAACTGATGCGGTGATCTGTACACCGCGAGACGGTGATACGGTGGCGGCGGGGCAGGTAACGGTGCGCGGATATGCGCTGCCGGGTGGCGATGCACAGATTACCGGCGTTGAAGTATCCACTGATGATGGCGCGACATGGCATCCGGCGGAGATCGTCAGCGAACAGCGGGCCTGGACGTGGTGCTTCTGGCAGATCAGGCTCGATCTTCAGCCGGGTGAGCAGGTGCTGCGGGTGCGCACCCATGATACGCACAATTACCAGCAGCCGGTTGATGCGTCCGAGATCTGGAATTATCGCGGCTACATGAATAACAGCCAGTTCCGTATACATCTGCACGTGAAGTAATGCCTATACGGGAAAGCAAAACAGAGATGGCTGTATGTGACCATCTCTGTTTTGTTTTTAGCAGCGTGCGTGATTGTTCGTGCGCGGCGCGACCGTCAGCTATTCGGCGTCGGCTGTGAGTGCGATCTGACCGATGTTGAGATCATTGTCGCGATTTGTCAGCAGCATTGTGTTCTGTTCGCTGATCCAGATTGGCTGGTAGTTTCGGCTGGTGGGGACGAAGAAGTTGCCATCCAGTATTTTTTCGCCGGGTTCACCGGGAGTCCCTGCGATAAACAGTCCGATGTCTTCTAACTCTGGGTCAAATGTTGTGTAGACCAGTGAACTCTGATTTGGCAGCCATCCTGCCGCAAGGGTTTGACGGTTGACATCCACCGGGCGCAGGCGTGAGGTGGCGACATCGATGACATGCATGGAGCCGTTCGTGATATCCCTAAACTGGCTCATGGTGTAGCCGTCCAGCAGCAGCAGATACTGACCATCTGGCGAGAAGGTGATCATGGATGGGCCGAAGGGTTCCGGCAGGCGGATGCTGCGTGAGCGCTTATCCGCCAGATTTTCGTACAGCACCGTTGCAGCGCCTGTGTTGACATAGCCCGTGAGGGCAATCGCGCTGCCGTCGCGGGTGACATCCAGCAGATAATACTGATACGGATAAATCGAGAGGTACTTGTAAGCCACCTCCGGGTTTTCACCGTCCGGATCGATGCTCATCACATCACCCAGTGTGTTGGATTTCAAACGCACAAACCACAGGCGACCGTCATCGGTCCAGCGTGGCGAGAGGTCGATAGTGTGCCCGCCTTCATCGAGCTTGCCCATCTCGAGCCTGAGTGTGTCATCCGGGGTGGCATTGGTGAGGGTATTTTCTTCAGTGTCGTAAACCCAGATGTCGGAGTCGATAAAGTAGATCAATGCGGACAGTGCGAAGGCGACATAGCGGCTGTCACGCGACCATGTAACCGAGTCAAGGTCCAGCCGTCTGACTTCATCCTCAAGCGGCGAACAGTGCTGCTCTTCACCGTCCAGCGTGTAAAGGCAGATCTCATCCCCTTTGACATAGACGAACTTCTCACCATCCGGCGCGATGTAAGCCCCTGTACTCGTGGGACCGCCCACCAGATCATAGGTTTGCACGATTTCGGCGGTGAAAGTCGAGACATCGACCGTCGGCTGCGGCGTGACTTCCACTTCTGGTGTCGCTTCGGCTGTTTCGTCGGGCTTATCCGCTTCAGCAGCGGCGTCCACGGTCGGATCAGCCGTCGCCTGCTGCAAAGTCTCCGTACTGCGCTGGGCCTGTAAGGGTGTGGCTGTCGCAAGGGTAAGCAGGGTAAACAATGATAACAGCGAAAATACGCCGATCACAGCGGTTCTCGTAGATACGAGTTGTTTTGACACCACCTCTATCTCCTTGTGTTACAGGATTAAATCGTTGCCGGTTAATGTTAAACAGACGCTTTAATTCAGGAATAGTTCCCAGATAAAAATAGGAATCAGATTAAAGGATGGAGCTTGCTGCCACCGGGGAATTCTCCAACCACGCCCTGAGTCTGAAGTAACTGCATCAGGCGTTTGGCACGGTCATAGCCGATATTCAGTTCGCGTTTGAGGAGGCCGAGTGAGATGCCGTCGTTTTCAAACGCCAGCTTTTCGGCGGCTTCGTACAGCTCATCGACACCAGCCGGGACGCCCTGCGGCTCTGCCGGAAGCACCCTGGCAATCGCTGTCGCAGCCTGCCTGGGGAAACGACGCCCCATGCTGGCAAGCCCACCCAGCAGCCGTGCGACACTGTCGGCGGAGATGCCGTCGGTGAAATCGACATACTGAAGTTCCTCAAGGCCGGGTGGAAATGAGGTTTTGCGCTGAAGCAGCACGGGCAGAATCTCTTTGCCCTGTTTTAGCGCTTCGCGATATTCCCACAGGCAGTATTCTGACTGGGCCGCTTCAGGCGTCAGCATGTAAACGAAGACCTCACACTGCTCCACCTGACGCAGGATCTGTGCCTTCCAGCGCTCACCCGGTTTCAGATGATGATCGTACCAGGGTTCGTGATCGCCTTTGGACAGCAGATCGACGATCTGGCGCACGGTCCCCTGATCGACCCTGGCATAACTGATAAATAGGCGCATTGTCGCCCTCATTCCGTCGTAAGATATAAGCTGTATAGGGTTGCTTTACCTGCTGATTTGGTTCGCTGCCAGCACAAACTTACCATAAGTGCATGTTTTGAGGAAATCGGACGAGTGGAATGTTTCATCATCAATTAGGAAACGGGCTGGAACTGCGCATTCTGGAGCGGCATCATGCCGAAGAACTTTATCTGCTGGCCGACGCGAACAGGGCATATCTGCGACAGTGGCTTGCATGGCCGGATGACATCCGTTCAGTGTTGGACAGCCGCATGTTTATCCGTGATGGGCTGCGCCAGTTTGCCGATAACGATGGTTTTCAGGCGGGGATCTGGAAAGATGATGCACTGATCGGCTGTATTGGCTTCCACCGCATCAACTGGCAGGACCGCAATACGGAGATCGGTTACTGGCTGGCGCAGCAGCACACCGGACAGGGCATCGTTACCCGTTCGTGCAGTGCGCTGCTGGATTACGCCTTTAATGTGTGGCGGCTGCATCGGGTGGTCATCCGGTGCGCAGTCGGGAATGTCAAAAGTCGTGCGATCCCGCAGCGGCTCGGCTTCACACAGGAAGGCATTCTGCGCCACGAAATCTATGTCAATGACATTTATCTCGACCACGTGATTTACAGTATCCTCTCGGATGAGTGGTGGGATTTTCGCTCGCAGTCGGCGGAATAAGGAACAGCCGTCAGCGGTTGATGCTGATCTTGCCGCTTTCCACCTGCCAGACGGCGGCCTGCTGTAAAAATGCCTCATCGAAGATGTCGAGATCGGTCGTCGTCAGCAGGGTTTGCGTATTGCCGCTGATGCGCTCCAGCAGATAGGCGCGGCGCTGCCGGTCCAGTTCAGCGGCGACTTCGTCCAGCAGCAGAATCGGACGTTCGCCCATGCGCTCATGCATCCACGCCAGTTCAGCGAATTTGAGCGACATCACAGCGGTACGGGCCTGCCCCCGGCTGCCATACAGACCGGCGTCACGGTCATTGATGAAGATGCGCAGTTCGTCGCGGTGCGGGCCGGAGAGTGTCACGCCGCGCCGGATCGACTCGCCCTGTTCTGATTGCAACTGCTGCTCGAACTGCGGGCGGATCTCTTCCGGTGTCAGTTCGCGGTGCAGGTCAAGGCCCAGCAGTTCAAACGAAAGCTGGCCGTCCCCTTCAACGGTGGGCGCAAAGCTCGGTTGATAATGCAGAGTAAGCTTTTCGCGGCGGCCTGTCAGTTCGAAGTGTTCGCGCTGGGCCTGTACTTCGACTTCACGCAGGAAGCGCTGACGCCCTGAAATCACGATGCTGCCGGCATCGATGAGCTGTTCATCCCAGTAGGCCAGTTCCTTCACCGATGCCTGACCATCCGCGATGCGGCGCAGCAGGGCATTGCGCTGCGGCAGTGTTTTCTCGTATTTTTCGATCGCCGTCACATAATCGGCATCCACCTGCGACAGGGTGACATCCATAAAGCGGCGGCGGTCGGCGGGTGCGCCTTCGATCAGCGTCAGATCGCGTGGCAGAAACAGCACGACGTTGATCAGGCCGATGGTATCCATGACGCGCTTATCCACGCCGTTGATACGGACAGTCTTGCGGAAGCGCTGCGCACCGTCGGCGGCGCGTTCCAGCACGAGCGCGATTTCCAGCCGGGTGACACCGCGCTGGGGGCTGCGGATCTCCGCCGCCAGCCGTGCAAAGGGCAGCGGATCGTTCTCCGTGGCCCAGTGCAGAAGCTGACGGTCGCTGGTGGTATACGGGGATCGGGATGTGGCGAGATAATAAATCGCCTCAAGCAGGCTGGTCTTCCCCTGTGCGTTTTCGCCATAGATTACAACCGGCGTGTCGGGCAGGCTGATCTCCAGACGCGCATAATTGCGGAAGTTGCTGACAGACAGATATTCGATATACACATTGAACTCGAATCGGAATCAGTTAGAGGGCGTTGGCCCTATCGTAACGCCTAGGGTGCTCCCGGTGTGATGCCCGGCCCGGCGGTCGGATTGATCACGGGCAGCGGCGGCAGCGATGTCGTCCCCGGAATGCTGGGTGTCACAGTCGCGATGGAACCGGTGGTCGGGATTTGCGGGACGCTGGTGCTGCCCGATGGGATGATCGGGACAGAGGTGCGCGGCACGACCGTCAGCGGCGCGGCGATTGTTGGTGTGCGGGTACGGGTGGGCAGCGGCGCATCGGTGACGACTTCGCGCAGATCTTCGACATTGAACGATGTGTCACAGCTAAACAGTTCGCGCTGGCCCCATGCATCGGTGGTCAGATCAGGCGGTGAGAAGCGCAGCCATGATCCGGAACGCGCATTGACCACCACCCGTGCGCCGGGATTGATCGACGTGGCGATAGGCGCATCGGTATCCGGCAGGGTGTAGACATTCACCGGCTGCGAGCCAATCGGCGCACAGGCCGGGTCCACCAGCAGCACGGTGAGGGTTTGTGTCGTTGTGGTTTCGGCCTGTGTTGCTGCGGTCAGCGTCATCGTGAAGTCATTGACCGGCAGAATCGCGAGCGTGACCTCTCCACTGCTGCCCGGTGGCAGTGACATCTGCTGCTGCAAGGCACTTTCCAGCCCGGTGATATTGACATCGACCGCGCCGGGGATGTTGTAGCGGATGGTGACATTCTGCACCACGTTTCGAATCAGCGTCTGCGGTGTGATCGAGAAATCACTGGCGGCCACGGCATCGCTGATCGTCAGGCTGACCATCTCCACATCGGTAGCAGCCCCTTCACGCATGGCGACGATCGAGACATTGAGATTGCGTCCGGTGGCACCGAATGGCTCGGTATCAATGACAACGCCCTGAGCAGAAGTGGGCTGCTGTGACAGAATGGTCGCGTTGTTGACCTGCACGTCGACGTAATCGGCATTTTCGGCCTGCCAGCTTAACACCAGCGGTTCACCTGAGACGATCTGCCTGCTGCCGTTATTGATGCTGGCCTGAACGATCTGCGGATCTGGTACGCGGTTGATCACCGCCAGCAGTCCGACCAGAATCAGCAGGATGGCAAGCGCACCTGTGACTCCACCGGCGATCCCGGCCCATACTGGCAGCGGTGGTTTTTCCACAGCGCGTCCGGTGGTGGCAACGGTGAAGTGGGCGTTATCCATTGAGCGGACGATCAGATCAAATGGATATTCAGCCGGTGATCCGAGCAGACGCCGACGGGCGGGACGTGCTTCGCCGGTGATCTGAAAACGCTGCCCGGGATTCAGGGTGAGCTGTGACGGGTTGAGGATGAACTGCATTTCCTGCGATCTGGAGCGTCCGCTGATCTGAATTGGCAGCGGGGCGCTCCCCTGATTATGCACATGCAGCCTGAAACGATCCCCGGTATTGACGCGGGGCGTTCCAAGGGCCATCCCGAAGCCCGAAAAGGGCAGGATATTTACCTTGAATGGGGCTTCCAGTACCTCACTGGTGCGCGCCTGCGAGCGCACTGAAGCGACGACATTATACACACCGGGGACACTGTCACTGCGGCGAAGCGGCTTGATATTGGCGACTACTACCGCGCTTTCCTGGGGCGGGACTTCGACCACCGGGCGGCTGATGCGAACCCAGTTATCCGGCATCCCCGTAAGCTGGACCTTATAGCTTTCCGGTTTATTGCTGTTGTTGAAGATGCTGATCTCGGCTGAAGTGTAGGCGCATGGCGCGACCGCAATCGGCGGCGGCTGCACTTCCATGCGGAAGGTCGGGTTTTCGCGCTGGATGCGCTGGGTATCTTCCATCGGCGACATCTGCATGGTCGGGGCATCGTCCAGCCGATGAAATGTCATGCGCAGGTAGCCGATCTGGATTTCTTCACCCCCGCTGAGGGGCGTCGGCTTATTCGCTTCAAGGCGCACGCCATCGACAAAGGTCCCATTGGAAGATGCGAGATCCTGAATATGAATCCCGGTGGTATCCCGATAGATATTGGCATGATAGCGGGACAGGGACTCGGTATCAAACGGGATCACATTCCCCGGAGAGCGCCCAAGCGAAACATTGTCGGCCTTAAGCGCGATGTTTTCTATTTTCCCATCAGGCCAGAAGACATCAAGCCGACCATAAGCCATCGCAGCGATCCTCCTACGCAGATAAATACATCACCCATTTTAACGATCGCTGGTCAGACGTCAAAATTGAGGTATTGCCGAAGAGCGGCGCGGATGCTGGTTTGCTGGTCCGCGCTGTGTTCATTTTCCCTGTTCAGGGCTTCTTCGGACGTTTGGGCGGACGCGGAACCGGCGGCTGATGATCGGTCCTGTCGTTGTTGTTCAGATAAATCGGATGGATGAACATCTTCTCGGTTGGTGTCTGCGTCCGGTCCTCATCATCCTGAAGCTGTTCGAGCTTCAGTTCTGATTTTACCTCAATCGGCTCCGGTTGAGCCACAGGCGTTGGAGTCGGCTGAACGGGTGCGGGTGGTTGGGCCGGTGGTTGGGCCGGTGGCTGGGCGGGCGGGGGCATTTGCACAGGCGGCGCGTCGCTGGCCGGTGCGGGTGCGTTTGCCGCTGGTGCTTTGGGCAGTGTCGCGGGCCGGGATGGTTCGTCAAACAGCGGTTCATCGAAATCGGTCAGCGCGATATGCTGGATGGGCAGGCGCATCAGGCGGCGTGTCTGCTCGATGCCATCACGCACCAGGACATCATACATCGGCAGCGGCTGATCATGGGCGTGCAGGCGGTACAGCATGGTTTCGACCAGCAGGCGCAGTTCCTTTTCAGGCACATTGGTATGCGCCTGACGGCTGGCGATATACGGGATCAGGTAACCTGCCATGACTTCAACCATCGGCGCAATACGCGCTTCAAAGACCAGCACCGGCGGGCGCTGATCATCGGCGTGGGTCGCCCTGAGGTGGGCATAACTTGGGAACAGGGTCTGGGCGAGCAGATTATGAAAGCGCGAAATGGCATTGGCCCAGTTCTGCACATGCCGGTTGTATTCTGGCAGCAGATGATTAGGGACGCGTGCCATCACGATCAACTGTTCGTACCCGGCCAGACGCCGCGCCAGCCGTTTCAGGGATTGTGTCGAGTTATCGTGATAATCGTTGAGTAATTCCGGTGCCCGCTGCTGGGCAAGTTTGAGTAAAATGCGTTCAATACGTTGGGTCATCAGATTATCTTTTAGCTAAGTCGCCAGTTGGGGCATCATATTCTGTTTGTGGTTGGGTAACTTTTGCCACCCGATTATAAACCAGAATTCGTCTTTTCAGCATATCGCGGCTGCGGGATCAGGTAGCAGCCAGCCGGACTAATCAGGCCAACCGGTTAACCCTGTAAGCCCTGCCAGATGAACTGAAGCCCCAGCAGGGTCATAATCACCACGCTGAACAGCGACAGCGCCTGTGTGACACGGGTATCCACGCGGCGCAGACGGTCAAAGACCACGACGAATGCGGCCATCAGGCCCAGAAAAGTCAGATAGAAGGCGACCAGAAATCCCACGCCATGCGCCACAGACTGCGCGAAGCCTTCCCGCAGCAGCGCCCCGCCCACGGTCCCCCAGTAGATGTATGGGGCCGGATTCAGCAGATTGACGCCTACGCCTTTCAACAGCGTCGCCACTGACAGGTTGCGTGCCGCCTCTTCTTCGATCTGGATGACGGGTGGGTTACGGAACTGCTGCCATGCGCCCCACGCCAGCCACAGCAGAAAGACGCCGCCAATCAGCGGGATGATGCGCTGTGCGCCTTCCGGCAGATTGTCGAGGACGAACAGCATCAGCAGGATAATCGGTGCATCCGTCAGCAGCGGCGTGATGACGATCAGCATCCCGTAGCGCCAGCCGCGCAGCAGCGTGACACTCAACAGCAGGTTATGCAGCGCACCAAAAGCCGTTCCCGCACTGAATCCCAGTCCAGCGCCCTTGAGTAATGTTTCCAGCATAGGTGAAGCGAATCCATTTTCAGGTGAGAGGTAAAATTCAGAGCAACAGGCGGTTAGAGTTCTTCGAGATGATCGCGTACCCACAGATCATACTGCTGACGCAGGGTGCGTGTCCGGGGGCCGGGTGTGCCATCAGCCAGAAGGGTCTCATTGATGGCGACTACGGGGATAATCCCCCGGCTGCTGCTGGTGATGAAGGCTTCGTTCATACGCGGCACATCGGCCAGATTGGGGGCAACCCGTGTGATCGGCAGTTCACCGACCGCGATTTCGAAAACGATCTGCTGGGCGATACCGGGCAGCACACCCGTGCCAGCGGTCCGCAGTTCGCCATCCAGAATGGCGTAGAAGTTGGCCGATGTCGTCTCCAGCAGATTGTCAGCCGCATCAGTCAGGATAATATCACTGTAACCGGCTGGCAGTGCCGCCTGAAGCCCCTGACGGTCATGCATCCAGCCGGTGGTCTTGGCAGCGGGATTATTGCGGGCGCTGTTGGGCGCGGTGATGAGGCGGATACCCGTGCGGAGCAGTTCCGGTGAGGGCGGCGTGTACGGTTCCAGCGTGATGATAGATGTATGCGGCTCGGCACGCGGCACGGTGATGCGGAAGCGCACATCCCCGTAACCGGCTTCTTCGATCATCTGGCGCAGCGCACTCCGCAGCCGCCCACGGTCGATCTTCAGCGGGATGTCGGCACGCATAGCGGAGTCTTCCATGCGATTCAGATGTGCGTCGAATTTCAGCACCTGTGTGGTGTGACAGGTATTGGTGACAGTGTAGACGCCGTCCGGCTCATGGCGCACGGCGTCGGCCAGCGACTCGGCGCTGTAATTGACCGGATGCAGTCGGTTCTCTCTGAAGACGCGGATTGTCGTCGGCATTGGATTAGCGGTTCACCCATCCCTGATTAAATTGCAGCCATTCGGTTTCATCGGTTTCCCACCAGCCATAGATCGCGGCGCCGGTCACATGGCGGCCTGCGTTCCCGGCCAGATCAATCCCCTTGCGCAGCCCGTTAATGGCGGTGGACATATTCTCGACGTTCACATCATGGCCCGGTGGCTCGTTGCCATAGGTCGGGATGCCGATCAGCAGTTCCACACCCGCGCCGCCCATTTCATCGAGGGTGCGCGCATAGGTCTCGACCTGATAGGCGTACCAGTCGATATAGTCGAACGGGCTGGTGAGAGCGCTGTTATAGGCCATCACCGCGATCTGATCGGTGATCAGCAGCAGTCGTTCCTTCAGATCCCTGCTGAGAATGGTCCCCGGTACGATGGTGGTTGGCTTGGGGATATTGGCATCGTCTGGGGTCCAGTCCGGGATCACCGGGATGGCGATCTCGGCCCCCGGTCTGATCTCCAGACGCACGGTGTTGATTAACTGGATAAAGTCATCACCATAGTGATCCCAGACGATTTCAACATTGAGGAAAACGCCGTCAAAGCCCAGATCATTGATGGTATAGGCGCTGAATTCCGCGACATTCTGGTGAAAGGCGGTATCGTTCAGTCGGTAGGGAATACCGGTAGCACGATCTTCCACCGGCACACCAAGCCATGAGAACAATCGCGCTTCAGGATAGGCCTGTTTGAACTGGGTGACGAAACGGGCGATATTCGGCTCCCGCTCGGAATACGGGCGTGATCCGCCGGACCATTCCCCAGAGGCCGGAACCCACGCCACCCACGCATAAACCGTGCCGATCTGGTTTTCGCGCAGTTGTGCAGCCAGCGCTTCGACATCGGCATCGGTGCGGGTGTCATAGGTCCATTCCGTACCGATCCAGATGGCATTCGGGCCAGCGGTCGGCGCGTCATTCGAAAATTGTGATAAGGCGAAGATCACGCCGATGATCAGAATCAGTGCGCCGATGAAATACAGGACGATGCGGATGGCGTTTACCGGCAGGCCGGAGAGGTCAAGGCGTGGTGCCCGCTCAAGCCCCACCTGTGACGGCCTGGTGGCAGGGGAGATGGCTCGCGGGATGGCGCGGCTGCCTTCACGTGCTAACACGGGTGGGGCAACCGCCGGTCCCTGTGTCTGCTTGCGACGGCGCACCCGTTCCCTTGCCCGTCCGCGCCGCGTTGGTTCAACTACCGGTTCGACCGCCGGCGTTTCGGTCGATGCGTCCACGCCGTATGCATCTGTGCCCATGGCTGGCCCGGTGACTGCCGGTGTCGTGGTGCGCGTGCGCGGGGCAGAGGTGCTGTGCGGGGTCCGGGTGGGATCATCGGTCAGCGGCGGATGCTGGCGGGTATCTTCGGGGATGGCGCCTACAGCGCGAGTCTGCTGGGTGTCGGTCAGGCGTCCGGTGTCGCTGGCCGCCGCATTCCAGATCGGATCGGTTGATGTGCCACCATACCAGTCTGATGTCTCGGCGGCATCTGGCGACAGGTCACCAGACGGCGCCGCGCTTTCTTCATCATCCGGGCTGGTTTCGCTGCCGCTTTCGGCGCCGCTTCCGGCATCCTCATAAATGCTGTAACTGCCATAGACGTTATAGGCCGGTGGCTGTGACTGCGGGGGCGTTACGGCTTCAGAGTCGTCATCGAACCGGCCATATCCGGCAGGCTCCTGCATGTCGTCATGGTATACATCATCGTAGACGTTGTCGTATACGTCGTCATTGTAGGTGCTGTTATCATCATACGCGCCGCGATCCGCACCGGGCGTTTCACTGTCAGAATCATCATCAGACGGCGGGATTGACCGCATCGGATAGTCGTCGTCTCTACCGCTGTGCATTCCAGCCAACGTACAACCTCACGAAATACCTAATTTTGCAAAAAGGGGTGGTCCCAACAGCAGCAGGCCGATCAGAATTGAGGCGACCACACCGAGCAGCACCGCCGCCGCCGCAACATCTTTCGCCACTTTTGCCATTGGATGATAGGTCTGTGTCGAAAGATTGACGGCGGCTTCTACCGCCGCGTTCACGAATTCTGCCATCCAGACGATTGTAATGGTCAGGATCAGGATCGCCACCTCGACAAAGCGGATCTGAAGCCAGAGCGCCAGCAGCAGGACTAAAATACTGGCGACGGCCTGCAGGCGGGTGTTCTTCTGCCAGCGCAGCATATACAACCAGCCCGCCAGCGCATATCCGAAGCTGACGACGCGGTTTTTGCTGGTAATCATGCTGTAGTCGTCCGGGTTGATCTTCATCGTCCCGGTGAGCGCTTCCATCAGGCCGCCCTGTGATGGGCCTGCGTCCTGGCCGGTGCTATTGGTCATCGTCAGCGGCTCCGTCTGCTGTGGGTTCGTCCCCGTGCGAAGCCGCTTCCAGCACGGGCACAATCTCCGTCGGGATGGTCAGTGCCTCCAGTGCTTCGGCCTGAACTTCCCACATCTCGGCGCGGTTCTCTGGTGTGTCATGATCGTATCCGAGCAGATGCAGGACGCCATGCACGACCAGCAGGGCGAAGCTGTCCGTTGGATCATGCCCTTCACGCTCGGCTTGTGCCAGCGCATAGGGATATGCGATCAGGATGTCACCGAGATACAGCAGTTCGCCTTCCAGCACATCTTCATCGGCTTCTTCCGATGGGAATGACAGCACATCGGTTGGCGCATCGACGCCGCGAAACTGCGAATTCAGTTCCTGTACCTGTTCGTTGGTGGTGATGACAATCGTCAGTTCGGCATCAGATGCGTAGTCATGCTGTCCAAGGACATGCTGTGCCGCCTGTTGCAGACGTGCTTCATCGACAGGAAATGCATGTTCGTTACTGATTTCAATGTTCGATGGTGTCATCGTCATAAGGTGGCTCTGTCGGTGATTGATCAATTGGTGCTGATGTCTGTTCAGGATCAACGGCGCGCATTTCATTGGAGTCCTGCATACGTCCGTTGGTGCGTGTCAGCGGTGGGACATGCGGCATGGGCGAATCGTCATCATCATCGTTGGAACGCGGCGGCAGTTTGACAGTCGGCATGGATGCGGTCACAGTCGGCAGCGTGGGTGCGGTGGGCTGCGTCGGCCCCGGATTTACCGCCGGGATTTCGGACGCGGCCTGGGCGGCCTTGGGATCACTGCGCTCGTCGGCAGGGCGTTTTTCAGGTTCAGCAGGGCGGCGCATGACTTCTGCTGCTGTGGATGATACCGCCTTGACAGGGCGTGCAGGGGCATTTGTGGCTGATGATACCGCCCCCTGTGCTTTGGCAATGGCTTCCGTGTAATTGATACGTGGATGGAATGTTGCCTGTAGGATATCGACGAAAATCCGCCGGATGGTGCTGAGATCCTTCAGGGTGAGGCCGGAAGCATCGAGCTGGCCGTCCTGCTGTCGGGTTTCGATGATGCGCCGGACGGCGTCTTCGATCTCCTGACGGCTGTTGGGCTGCATGGATCGAATCGTGGCTTCGCAGCTATCCGCCAGCATCAGGATGGCGGTCTCGCGGCTCTGCGGTCTGGGGCCGGGATACATGAAATCAGCGGTATCCACGGCGGCTTCGTTGTCCCCGGCGCGGATCACCGCCTGACGGTAGAAGACATAGACCAGTGATGTGCCGTGATGCTCCCTGATGAAGTCGCGCAGGCGTTTGGGCAGGCGCTGCTGTGCGGCCAGCCGGTCGCCTTCGGTCACATGGCTGATGATGATGTCCGCACTGCGATAAGGATCGTTGAGCGTATCGTGTGGATTGCCGATGTCACGCTGATTCTCGGTGAAAAAGGCCGGATTCAGGATCTTGCCGATGTCGTGATACAGGGCGGCCACATGGACCAGCGTGGCATTCGCGCCGATGGCATTCGCCGCCTGTTCGCCAAGTGTGGCGACCTGAAGTGAATGCTGATAGGTGCCGGGGGCTTCACGCAGCAAACGCTGAAGCAGCGGCTGTCCCGGCTGGCTTAGCTCGATCAGCCGCAGGGCCGTCGGCAGATTAAACACGGTGCCGATCAGATACAGGCTGATCACACTGGCCGCTGTGACAAGGATGCCGTTAAAAAGGCCGTATCCCAACACGGTTGGCAGCGTCATGAGGATGGTATCGGACGGTGCGACGATCGCGAAGATCGTGGCGATGGTCATCGCCATCATCGCCACCAGCAGACCGGCGATGAAGTAGCTGTTCAGCCGTTCCGGTCGGCGCAGCACCATCGCGGCGATCGCGCCGGTGGTGATAAAGAGAACGGTCACTTCCAGCGAGTTACCGGCCATGATCCCCGCCAGCACGGCAAAGCCCATATTGCCCATCAGTGCGATATGCGGATTGATGATGGCGACATACAGCAGCGGCAGGACCGCCGCCGGGTACAGGTAGACCTGTCCTTCCAGCGCCAGCCGCAGGCCGAACAGTGTCAGCAGGAAGATGAACGCCAGCAGCACCAGCAGACGCGGTTCACCATACAGCAGCGATGGCCGGAAGCGTGCCAGATACAGCCCGAAAAGCGTGCTGATGACCAGCACCGAGATGAACGATTGCACGATACCCGCCAGCCGACGATCTTCCGGCTGTAGCAGGCCGAAATGTGACAGTGCTTCGTATTCCAGCGGGCCGATCTGTGTGCCTTCGCGGACGAGTAACTGCCCCTGCTGGAAGGTGCGCTGCTCTGGCTGAATGGCGTCGGCGGCATCCTGCCGGTCGCGTTCGGTCGCTTCCTGATTCTCGGAACTGTTAGGCCGCAGCAGGTCACTGACGATTTCAGAGATCAGCGTGTTCTGGGTGTCATCAAACCGCAGGCTGACCTGATTGGGCAGGCGTTCGCGAATCGTCGTGAGGTCAATATCGCGGATCTGGTCCTGCATCACCTGTTCCAGCAGGCGGGTGACCTCATTGCGCACGCTGCTCCACGTTTCTTCATCGACTGCGACCAACTGCTGCACGGTGGCTGGTTCCAGCGTCAGGATCGAGATCTGCTGGATGTCAGCGATGCGCTGATCGGTGGTGGCGTAGGCATCCTGCCGTACATTGTCGATGTAATCGAGAATCTGTGTGGCAAGCCGGGACTGGGTGCGCGCAACATTCAGGTCCGGCGGATTGTAAACCGGACGCACGTTATTACGCGCATCCTGACGGCGCTGATCGGTCAGGATGTGGCTGGTATAAGTCCCGGCTTCCGGGGCGAAGATATCGCGGACAGCAACATTCCCGATACTCATACTGGTGCTGCCAAGCTGGGCTGGGAAGATGTATTCTGCTGCGACAATCGCTGTGGCAGCGATGAGGAACAGCAGTGTCGCGGCAATAATCGCAGACCGGTTCAGTACCGGGATGGTCTGTTCCTCCGGCAGATTGAAATACCGCGCCAGCAGCCGCGCAAGTGAAACAATCATCGCGCTAACCTATAATCATCGATAGAAATTATCCGTTCAGCAGGTCGCGAACCACCTGATTGACGACTTTGCCATCTGCCTGACCCTGTAAGCGTGCCATCAGCGGCCCCATGACCTTACCGGTATCTTTGGACGTGGCGGCCCCGGTCTGGGTGACGATCTCGGCGGCGATGGCCTTGATCTCGTCATAGCTCAACTGCTGCGGAAGAAAGCCTTCCAGTACCTGCAACTTAGCCTGTTCTTCTTCCACGACCTCTGTGCGCCCCGCCTTTTTAAATTCTTCGATCGTTTCGCGGCGGGTTTTCGCCTCTTTTTGCAGGATCGCGTTGACTTCCTGTGCGGAGAGCGTCTTCTGAGAATCGACCTCTGCCTGTTTGATCGCGCTGAGTGTCATACGGATCACATCACGGCGCACATTGTCCCTGGCTTTCATCGCATCTTTCAGCGCCGCATCGAGTGTTTTCTTCGGGTCGTCCATGAGCTTCTATCCTTCGTGGATTGAGTGAACGTCGATCAGGTCAGTAAACGGCTGAACGTGCATCTGCTGCATGTCGGCGTCATAGTGGAGCAGTTCCGCCGGTGTCATCGCATTCGTCAGCACGCGTGGGTGAATACAGCGCACCCGGATGTAATTGTCAGTATACCCGACGTTGATAAAACCGTCTTCCGACGCGCCTGCGATATGTTCCCACAGGACATCACGTGTCTGTCCGATGAACTGCTGGGCATAACGCGCTTCCAGTGTGTTTGAAAGCTCCAGCAGGCGGGCACTGCGCTGCTTTTTGACCTCATCGCGCACATGATGTTTCATACGGGCGGCGGGTGTGCCGGTCCGTCTGCTGTATGGGAAGACATGCAGGCTGGCAAATGCCATCTCTTCGATAAAGGCGGCACTCTGCTCGAATTCCGCATCGGTCTCACCCGGAAAGCCGACGATCACATCAGTTGTGATGCACATCTCCGGCGCGGCGCTGCGTGCAGCGGCCATCAGTGCGCGGAAGTTCGCCTGATTGGTGTGGCGTGCCATGCGGCGCAGCGTCTGGTCAGCGCCGCTCTGAAGCGGCAAATGCAGGTGACGACACAGGCGCGGATTGTACCACAGGCTGAAAAAGTCCTCGTCCAGATCCCACGGCTCAAGTGAGGACAGCCGCACACGCGGGATATCGGTCTCGTCCAGAATGGCCTGTACCAGCCGCGACAGTCCGTGACGATCGCCGAGATCGTGACCGTAGCTGCCGAGATGTACACCCGTCAGCACCGCTTCCTGATAGCCGAGCGTATGCAGATAGCGGATTTCTGCCACGACTTCATCCAGTGCGCGGCTGCGTCCTTCTCCGCGTGCGACCGTCGTGATGCAGAACGTACAGGCGTTGTCGCAGCCATCCTGCACTTTGATAAAGGCGCGGGTACGTCCTTCACGGGTGGTGCGGCTGACCGGTTCGTAATCGAACGCTTCGGCGGGCTGCCCGGTAAGCTGTTCGACCAGCGTATCCTTGCCGATGTTGTCGATAATCCGCGTGACACCGGGCAGCACGGTGATTTCATCCGGTGCGATCTGTGCGTAGCAGCCGGTGACGGTGATCTGCGCGTCGGTATTGGCACGGTGCAGTTCGCGGATCAGTTTGCGGCTGCTGGCCGTGGCCTGCTGCGTGACCGCGCAGGTATTGACCACCACCCAATCGGCGTCAGCGGCCTGCGTCGTGATCTCGTGGCCCTGCTGTTCAAACTGGCGTGCCATCTGTTCCAGTTCGCTCTGGTTCAGGCGGCAGCCGGTCATTTTCAGATGTACTTTCATGGCAGTATCGCTGAATAAACCATCACATTAGTTGCGGGACTTAAGACGCTGGCCGAGTCAGGGGCGGTGGGTGCATCCGGTGGACTGTAGATGATGATCTGATCGAAATCCACCACGATATCCGGTTCATCCAGCGCTTCAACGATCACGCCGACACGACCATAGGCATGGGTGTCATCGACCAGCGTTGTCAGCATCTGGCCTTCCATGCAGTCGCCGGTCAGCGGATGAATGGTGCTTTCGGCTTCGGGATTGTCCGGGATGCAGAGTTCGACGAGCTGATCATTGATGTAGAACTGGAATTCGCTGCCCCGGCCTGTGACGCGAAGCCGGTAGGGTGTGCCGATGCCGATGTCGATGATTTCGGACTGAATCCACGCCGAGAGCTGTTTCCCGACGCCGTTGGTCACGCGGTGGACCGTGTAGTAACCATCACTGCTGATCAGGAAGTAGTAGTAGTTGTTGAGATCGCGCTGGCGGAAGAGAACACCATAGCTGTTATTCTCCGGCCCTTCGACTGCCGTGGCCTGCGTTCGAAGGTCGAAATCGGTAAAGTACCAGCGCAGCGGCGCGAAGACACCTTCATTGGCCGCGCCGACATCCAGACGCATAACGCCGTCCGTAATCTGTGCGGACAGCCGCCCCTGTGCCTGTTCCCAATCGCCGTTCAGGTCAGGGGAATCAAAGCCGGTGGCATAGAGCAGGGTTCCGGGGGCATCCGGTACGACAAAACGCCAATCAGCAAGGGCGCGGCTGGCGAACACCGCGCCCACAACGAGCAGTATCAACAGTACAAGCAGAGTCAGGCGGCGCAAAGGTCATCTCTCATCCTGATTTTAATCCCGTCACATTGTAGCACAGGCTGTTGTGGTCGTCAGTCGTCAGGCACATCAAAGGGTGGGCGGGAAGAATCCCGCCCCTACATGCTTATCTGTTATTTACTCCGCTGGGCCGATCACCTCAACGCCGCCGAGATACGGGCGCAGCACCTTCGGTACTTCGACCGTGCCGTCAGCCCGCTGATAATTTTCCAGAATGGCAATCATCACACGCGGGACCGCCAGACCGCTGCCGTTCAGGGTGTGGACGAACTGCGGCTTCTTGCCACCTTCAGGACGATAGCGGATGTTGGCGCGGCGAGCCTGAAATGCTTCGGTATTGCTGCATGAGCTGACTTCGAGCCATTCTTCACACCCCGGCGACCAGATCTCGATGTCGTATTTCTTGGTCGCGCTGAAGCCCAGATCGCCGGTGACGATCTCCAGACGGCGGAAGGGCAGCTCCAGCGCACGGCAGATGTCACTGGCGGCTTCGGTCAGCGCTTCAAGTTCCTCATAGCTCTTTTCAGGCGTGGTGAACTTGTACATCTCGACTTTTTCGAACTGATGCACGCGCTTGATCCCGCGCACATCACGGCCTGCGCTGGTCTTTTCACGGCGGAAGCAGGGCGTATGCCCGACCATGTAGATCGGAAGCTGTGATTCATCGAGAATCTCATCACGGTACAGGTTGGTGATGGCGACTTCAGCCGTCGGCAGCATGAAGACATCTGCATCAGGGTCGAAGTAGACGACATCACGGAATTTGGGGAACTGTGCCGAGCCGTACAGCATTTCCTCTTTGACCAAAAACGGGACATAGACTTCGGTGAAGCCCTTTTCCCGTGCCATATCCAGGAAGAAGCTGATGAGCGCACGCTGCAAACGCGCCCCCCAGCCCTTCAGTACGTATCCGCGTGAACCGGCGATTTTGATACCGCTTTCGAAGTCGATGATGTCCAGTTCCGGGCCGATTTCCCAGTGTGGCTTCGGTTGGAAGTCGAATTCGCGGAGTGTCCCCTGCATCGGATGGGCGACGTTTTCCTCATCGCCCGCCCCGACCGGTACACTTTCATGCGGCATATTAGGCAGCCAGAGCATATGCTCCTCAAGCAGATGTTCAGTCTCGCGGATCTGATCGTTAAGGGCATTCACGCGGTCGCCAATCCCGCGCAGGGCATCGGTCAGGCGATCCAGTGCGCTGGCGTCTGCCTGGCCTGATGCGCCTGGTTCTTCCTTGCCCTCAAGAAGGGCGGCGGCCTGCTCATAAGCGCCACTTTCGAGCGCGGTGACGGCCTGCTGTGCCATCTGCTGACGGGTGACATCGTCCAGCTTCTTGTTGCCGCGCAGGAAGCCGACGCCCTTGTTCAGCCGGTTACGGTTGGCCTGAATCGCCTCCGACTCGGTCAGCAGGGCGCGGCGGCGCTGATCCAGTTCCAGGATTGCGTCGATCCGTCCGACGGCATCCGGGTCCTGTAACTTGATGAATTGTTCCTTTATCCAGTCCGGTTTTTCCCGGATAAGTGCCATTTCCAGCATGGTGTTTGGTGTTCTCCTTGTGCAGCGCGGTGAGGTGTCCGGTCAGCCGGTGATACCGTCACCGCATGAAGTCGAAAGGCATTTCTGATGATGATTCAGCGAATGGACAAAATTTATGAAGAACGGCGGTCTGACGGCGTCGGCGTCGGCGTCGGCGTCGGCGTCGGATCTTCACCTGTGCCTGTGGCGCTGACATCAGCCGGTGGCACAGGCGGAAAGGAGCGCGACGGTGGCAGCGGACGGGTGAAATCCTGATAGATGCGGACCGCAGCCAGCGCTGCCCCGATCAGCACGATCACGATAATCAGCGTGTCGAAAAATTCACGTGTCAGAAACGACGGCATAACCTGTCATCCGTTCTTTGAGTATTCGGTCAGTGTTCGGTCTCTGTTCGATCTGTATGTTTTTGCAGCTACCTACAGGCAAATAAAAACGCTTCGCCCTGACCGTCAGAACGAAGCGTACCGTATGCATGGGTAACCTGTCAGATAGGCGGTGGGCGTGCGCGTTTATGTCTGGCTGGAATCAGAAGAAGACGGGCTGGGATTAGTCCATGTGGGCAGCGTCAGTGAAAATGTTGTGCCTGCGGTTTCATCACTTTCGAACCACAACTTGCCATTCATGGCTTCAACCTCCTGTTTACACAGGTAAAGACTTATACCGTACCCGAATTCGCTGATGATCTGTGGCTGGCGCGCCCGTAAAAACGGCTCGAAAACGCGATCACGTTCCCGCTCTCGTATTCCATATCCCTGATCCACAATATCAATCTGGACCAACTGATTTTTCTTGTGGACGTTCAGCATGATCGGCGTCGCCTTCATGCTGTACATGATAGCATTACGCACGGTGTCCCGCAATACGTGCGTCAGGTGATAGGGTGAGGCTGAAATGACCGAGCCGCGTGGCACAGATGCCATCACCCGGGCACGCAGATCGGTGACTTCAGTTTCAGGGTCCAGCAGGTTGATCTCATCCAGTTCTTCGATGAAATCCTCAAGAAACGTGCTGAGGTCGATGCGGCGGCGGGTTTCATGGACGCGCTCGTAGATGCGCCCGGTACGGATATCCTGCAGGCGGGCTGTCAGATCCATAAAGCGGGTGGCCCGCTGCATGTGCATGGTGACCAGACGGTTGAAGCCGCTGATACGCTTCGACAGCGTCTCAACCGACTGCGTGGCCTTGTGGGTCTTCAGAGACTGCTGGACCAGTTCGATATGGCCGGTGGTCGCTTCCAGCGCTTCGCGGATCTCTTCCTGAAGGCGTTTCTGCTCATCTTCAAAAGCTGACCAGTCCGGCTTTTCAATCGACAGCATCAGGCAGGTCTGTCCGCCTTCTTCCATCACGGCGGAGAGGGTCGCGGGCATCGTGATGCCGTTGAGCCGCAGGTGAAAATGGTGCGGCTGATCCGCTTCCAATGCCCGATCACGCAGGGTATTGGCGCTGTCCTGTTTGGGTGGCCGCTGGGCGTCGATGAGCCGAGCGGCGGCAGGCCATCCCTGCTGACGCAGGGTGAACAGCTCTTCGCCCAGCAGACGCTGCGCCGCCCGGTTTTCCATCACCAGTTCACCGGATGTCGTATGAGCGGAGAACAGCAGCACCGCGCTGTGAAGGCCATTGAGTGCTGTCTGTAAATCAAGTCTGATCTCTGAAGCCATGGATGAGTCAACCGTACCTTTTATCTCTACGCCGTGTCGGTGGTTTCGTTGTCGTCTTTTGGAGCGGCGGCTTCACTTCGCAGATGTGGGAACAACAGCACATCGCGGATGCTGCGCTGGTCGGTGAGCAGCATCGTCAGCCGGTCAATGCCAAGGCCGAAGCCGCCGTTAGGGGGCATCCCGTAGCGCATGGCCCGCAGATAGTCTTCATCGATCGGCGTTGCTTCGTCGTCGTCGTCCTTGTAGAGCGCCTTCATCTCCAGAAAGCGCGCTTCCTGATCGCGTGGGTCGTTCAGCTCGGTGAAGGCGTTGCCCATCTCCATCCCCGCGCAGAAGACTTCAAAGCGCTCGACATGGAAATTATCGTAATTCACGCGCTTGGCAAATGGCGAGATGTCACGCGGATAATCCAGCAGGAATGTCGGCTGAATCAGGGTCGGCTCGACGTATTTGCTCAACAGATGATCGAGCAGGCGGCCCCATGAGAGATCCGGCGCCACCTTATCGCCTTTGGCGTGCAGCGCATCGACCAGTGATTCGGCGTCCGGGTAATCCATATAGTCGAGGCCGCTTTTTTCGCGGATGGCATCGCGCAGGGTGATCCGCTGCCACGGCGTCGCCAGACTGATGTCCATGCCCTGAAAGGTGACCTGTGTAGAGCCGTTGACTTCCTGTGCGATGTGCGCCACCATGCGCTCGACGATGTCCATCACGCCGTGATAGTCGATATATGCCTTGTAGAATTCCATCTGCGTGAATTCGGGATTGTGCTTGAAGCTCACGCCCTCATTGCGGAAATCGCGCCCGATCTCATAAACGGCATCCAGCCCGCCGACCAGCAGCCGCTTCAGATACAGCTCAAAGCTGATCCGCAGATAGAGATCCTGATCAAGCCGGTTGTGATGTGTCACGAATGGACGTGCTGCCGCGCCGCCGTAGATCGGCTGCAAAATCGGTGTTTCGACTTCCAGAAAGCCTTCGTTGTCCAGAAAGTGACGCATGGCACGGATGATCTTCGCCCGCTTGACGAAGACTTCGCGCACATCATGGTTGACAGCCAGATCCGCATAACGCTGGCGGTAGCGTGTCTCTTTATCCACAAAGCCGCCGTATTCGGTGATCGTGCCGTCGTCATTGACCTGCTGCTTGATCACTGGCAGCGGGCTAAGGGACTTGCTTAGCAGGCGGAAATCGGTGACCTGCACGCTGATTTCACCGGTTTTGGTGCGCGTCATCGTCCCTGACGCCTGTACGAAATCATCGACGTCGATCAGCTTCTCTTTGACGAGTTCGTAAACCTTCTCATCCATATCGTTGATCCGCAGGAAGAGCTGCACGCGGCCTGTTTCGTCCTCAACGTGCATGAAGGTCAGCTTGCCCTTGATATTCAGGCGGCGGATGCGTCCGGTGACCGTCACCGCAATCGGGGCCGTTTCAGCGGCATCAGCAGCGCGATCAGCTTCCTGTGCTTCGAAGGCTTCGACAGCCTCTCTGATGGTGTGGGTACGGGTGATACGCGCCGGGTAAAGCTCAACACCGTGTGCTGCCAGCGCTTCTGCTTTCTCCAGTCGTTCCTGTTCGAGTTTATTCGGCTGCCATACCATAACGTCTGTATCCAGACTCCTTTGTCGCAGATGGTGAATGTGCCTGAACCCAAGCGGGTTAAGCCAAGCGGGTTAAGCATACAGGCATACAGGCGGCACTCATGATGAATGTTCAGAATTTCAAGTGTAGCTGAAACGGGTTTGAATGCCCAACGCCGATGAGTCCCAGTACTGAGTCAATCATACTGCCGGAACTGCTGTGCGGACATAAATGTTACGGACTCTTTCAAAAGCGGCGCTGTATAAAAAAACAGCGGGCAGCGCCATTCGCGTCTACCCGCTGTGTCTCAACCATTGGTTTAGCCGTCTTCGCGTGGCTGTTTTTAGCCTTGCTGCGCCTATTCAATGGCTTTGATCGTGAAGACCAGTTCACCATCAGGGGCCTTGACGGTCACTTTCTGGCCGGGTTTAGCGCCCATCAGCGCCTTGCCAAGCGGACTTTCAATTGAGATTTTGCCTTCACTGGGCTTGGCTTCAGCAGAGCCGACCAGATGGTAGACTTCCTGTTCCTTCGTCCCCTTTTCAACGACAGTCACATGGGAGCCGATCACAACCTGATCTTTCTTGCCAGTATCTTCGATGATCTCGGCGCTGCTGATGATCATCTCAAGCCGAGAGATTTCGCCTTCAAGGAAGGCCTGCTCGTTTTTGGCATCCTCATATTCAGCGTTTTCGTTCAGATCGCCGCCCTCATCCATCGCCTGACGCAGACGCTCAGCGATCTCGGCACGGCGGATTTCTTTCAGATATTTTAAACGCTTTTCAAGATTCACTAAACCTTCGGGGGTGAGATACTGCGGCTGTTCAACCATTGAAATAAGACCTCCGGTTTAATCGGGTCTCCAGAACCCAAAGTACAAAAGACACAGCGGATATCCTCGCTGTGTCCGGCATGCCATCTATATTGCTTATAACTTCGATAGATTATCATGGAAAGCATGTAATGTAAAGTGAAAAATCCGTGGAAAACCGTTATGCACCCACGTCGGTATTAATCACACTACGCCCTTGGAGCCATGCGCTTTAAGCCTAAGCCATGCCCGTTCAGACCATGCCCGTTCAGATCATGCCCTTTAAACCACGTGCGTTTAAACCATGCCCTTCAAACGGATGGTAAATGTCGTCCCCTTGCCTGCTTCACTTTGCAGCGAGACGGTCCCGCCCAGCAGTTCGATCACCCGATAGGCAATCGCCACACCCAGACCGCTGCCCTTGTGTGCGCGGATGAGGTCGTTATCAGAACGGAAGAACATCGTGCCGACTTTGGGCAGGTCATCTGCCGGGATGCCGATACCGTTATCCTGAACGGTGATAATCAGTTCTTTGCCTTCGCCGCGTGCGCCGACCGTCACCTTGCCAGTGCCTTCTGCCGAGTAGCGCAGGCCATTTTCCACCAGCTTATACAGCGCAAATGACAGGTGATCGCCGTCCGTATCCAGAATCGGCAGGCCAGCGGGGATGTCGAACTCGATCTGGCGGTTCAGTTCCTGTGCGACTGGCGCGGCCTTCTTCTCGACCATCTGCGCGATGTTCTTGAAGGCGTCTACCTTGGTTGCGACCGAGAGGATGCCCGCCCGCAGCTTGTTGATATAGCTCATGTCCGAGAGCAGGGCTTCCATGCGCCTCGAATTGGAGCGGACCACCGTCAGAAGCTGCGTCTGCATATCGGTCAGATCACCGGCCATGGTCGCCAGCATATCGGAATAGCCGCGAATGCTGGTCATGGGTGTGCGCAGTTCATGAATCGCCGTCTTGAAGAACTCGGCATTTTCCACCAGTGCTGAAGCGTCGTCTCCGGTGGCGGCGCTGGACTGTGCAGCTTTGGCCTGCTTCACCGTCTCCTGATGCTCGTCCTGCGCCTTGGTAAGCAGGTCGGCAATGGCTGCAAGCTGACCGGGCAAACGCACCGGGATGATCGCACCGGTCTTCGCATTCTCGATCAGCGCCTGAAGCTGGTCCTGTGCTTCTGCAAGCGCATCAGGGGCAGCGGCGGCTGATTCCACCGGCTTCGCATCGGTCTTCGATGCATCATCGACTTTCGACGTGTCGTCGGTCTTCGACGTGTCGTCGGTCTTCGACGGCCCGCTGGCCGTGGGAGTTGTAGCTGCTGCTGGTGTTTCATCTGTCACAGGTGTTTTATCCGCCTGTGGAGTAGCTCCGACATTGGTTTTCTCATCAGCCATACTGCTGTCCTTTCCCTGTTAGGTTTATAAATTCATGACTGTCGTGTGTATTACTGGCGGTCAGAGCGTCACGATCCATTCGCGCTCTGCTGGCCCTTCAATCCCGGCGCGCTGGCCGCTGAGCGTCATAAAGTCGGTGACAGCGGTATCCATTTCCTCAAGGCTGTCCCAGAACATGCTGATCTGAGAGACATATTCCCGCAGGGACATCAGCTTGGCCGAGACATCATCCGCGCTGGCTGCATAGGCATTCGGCGTCAGTTTGCTCACACGCTGATTCAGAATCTCCAGCGCCGCATCAATCGCTTCAGGCTTCTCCGCATAGGGATAATCCTCATACAGGTGCAGCGTCACTTCCGGATGCTGTGCCGCGATCCGCAGCGCCCAGTCCCGCACGATCTGATGATCGACATGCATTCCAACCGCAGCCGGGGCGTGCAGGTGGGTGATCTGATCGGCGAAGGGCATCGGCAGCGCTTCCAGTCGTTCGAGCTGTAATTCGCGGTCACGGGGATGCACCGCGCCCTTGAAGGAGTCCACGGCTGTATAGAGCGGTGTGCCGCTGCTGTCGGTGCGGTAGATGCAGTCCCGCAGCAGACCGTGATAGATCTCGGTCACACCTAAAACCCGCAGGGCGGCTTCATCCTCTGCGCGGCGGGCTTCCATCGGTTCAGCCCCCGCTTCCCATTGGGCGTGCAGGTGATTGACAATCGGTGTGTCGGGTGGTGGATTGGGTGGAGCGCCGTCACACAGAGTATAGACGATACAGCGTTCGCCAGCGGCGATGAGTTTGTGTAAGGTGACGCCGCAGCTTAACGGTGCGTCGTCGGCATGGGGTGAGAGAAAAAGATGCATGGGATCACGGCTTTTCTAAAGGTAAATCGAAGGTAAAAGTACTTCCCTGGCCTGAAACGCTGTGGATCTCGATCTGGCTTCCCATCTGTTCGATCAGCTTGCGTGTGATGGCAAAGCCAAGCCCGGAGCCGACCTGCGACCGCGTGAACGGGTCCGGGGCGCGCCAGAATTTCGTGCCGAGCAGTTTCAGATTTTCAACACTGATGCCGATACCGGTATCCGAGACGCTGAAGCGAATCCCGTTATTGGCCGGTGTGATCTGTAATGTGATCGTCCCTTCTTCCGGCGTGTATTTATAGGCATTGCTGACCAGATTGATCAGTACCTGCAGCAGGCGATAGAAATCGGTATACAGCCGGGGAAGCTGTGACGTGACCTCTTCCACCCACCGCTGCTGACGCTTCTCGATATGCGGCAGCACCGACTCGCGCAGGGCTTCCAGCAGCGTTCCAATCTCAAATTCTGTGTATTCCAGCAGGAAACGTTCAGTCTCAAAGTGATTGATGTCCGCCAGATCCGAAACCAGAATCAGCGTCCGCCTGATCGTCGCCTGCATCCGCTCAAGATATTCCCGCTGCGGATCGGTCAGTGTGTCCTGAAGTTCGAGCAGTTCCGCGTAATTGTCGATGCTGCTTAACGGCGTCCGCAGGTCATGCGCCACCATCTCGACAAACTGGCTCTTGGCGAGATCGGCGTTGCGGACATTGGCATACAGCCGCGCATTATCCAGCGCGAGTGCGGCCCGTGCGATCACATGCGTCACCCGTTCGTGTTCCTGCTGCGTGAAAGGGCGATCGGTGCGCCATAGTGCCACTGTGCCAAGGCTGTGAGCATCGATCCGAAGCGGGAAGATCAGCGCGGCGCCTGTCTCGCTGGCGGTACGCTGCGTCGGGATGCCCTCATAAGTGCGGATCACCGCGTCGGTGGCTTCGACGGTCTCGGCCATAAGCCGGACATCCTGCGCCACACGTTCTGGCAGGATCAATGCCTGCGGATAATTCAGACAGATGTTACTGCCGGGTGGGATGAAGTGACCGCTGTCTGCACCGGTCAGGCGGAGCAGCCATTCCAGCATATACTGCTGAATGCGCTCGGCTTCGAGTGTCTCGCTTAGCCGCAGGTCGATATGGCGCAGCAGGCTTAGTTCGTCCACCCGTTCCTTAAGTGCCCTGTCCGTGGTATCGAACAGGCGGGCGTTCTCGATCGCGACGGCGGCCTGAATAGCGAGTGTGTCCATCGCCTGAAGATCAGCTTCACTGAAGGTGCTGATGGCCGCCAGATTATCGACATAGACCACCCCCAGCACCCGTCCGCGTGCGCGCAGCGGCACGGCCATAATGCTCCGCATGGAGTGGCGTGCGATGCTGCTGGCCTTGGCAAGGCTGGGTTCTTCAGACGCATTGGCAACGAGAAAGGACTGATTATGCTTCAGCACGTAATCGACAACGGTGCGGCTGTAATGCTGATCCCAGTGATCCAGCGTTGCCTGTTCGAAGTTGCGCGCCGCGTCGATTTGCAGCGTGCCATCTTCGGCGTACATCAGTATCAGACAGCGCTCGGCTCCCGTCAGGCGGATGATCGCATCCATCACTTCGTCGATAACACTCTGCAGATCCAGGGACGAGCCGATAGTCTGTGTCACGTGATACAGCATATCCTGCTGGTGAGTATTCAGCATGTCCAGCGGCTGGCGGAGTTCAAGCTTTTCCAGCGCGTTTTCGATCTGTTCAAGCTGCCGTGTAAGGGTTCTCTGCTCCAGCTTACCCATCTGGACCTGGCTTTTAAGCAAAAAGATCTGCTGACGGATCTGCTGAAGCTCGACATTGAGCGATTGCGATGCGGGTTGCGGTCGGATAGTCATAGTTCAGCTCTCGGTTTCCAGTTATTCGGTGTTCATGGCTTCATCCGACATCCCGCCTGTGGTACTTAACCCGTTTTTGACCACCGTCTGATAGTAATCACAATAAGCGGTAATCGGGCAGCGTTCACACAGCGGACGGCGTGCCTTGCAGGTGGTGCGTCCATGGCGGATCACGTGGATATGGAATTCATAGTGCGCTTCAGGCGGTACAATCGCTTCCATCACATCGTGCGCCTTGTCCGCGCTGATCTTCGGTGGCAGCATCCCGGTGCGCATCCCGACGCGGTGGATGTGCGTATCGACCGGGAAGGAAGGCAAACCGAAGGCGAAGCACATCACAATGGCTGCGGTTTTTGGACCCACGCCGCCCAATGATGTGAGCCATGCCCGTGCTTCTGCATTCGGAAGATCGCGCAGAAAGTCGATATTGAATGCGCCGCGTTCGTCCTGAATGCGCCGCAAAATCTGCTGGATGCGCGGCCCCTTCTGATTGGAAAGGCCAGCGGCGCGGATAGCGTCCACCACTTCTTCGGTCGGCGCGTCAATGACTTCCTGCCATGAGGCAAAGCGGCTTTTCAGCGAATAAAAGCCCCGGTCGCGATTGGTGTCACTGGTATTCTGGCTCAATACACAGCTAATCAGCTCATCAACCGGATCTTCACCGTATGTCCACTCCAGCGGGCCGTAGACTTCGCGCAGGGCGACTGCAATCGGGGGGTATTTGGCCGCACGACGTTCAAAATCAGGGATTGAGGCCCGCACCTGTTCAACATTAACCATATGCTTCCCAAAACCTTTTTAACATTCTTAGAAACTACCCCATAAAACGTGAAATCGAATCAGAACAGCCGGATAACGCGCTGTCGCGAATGTTCAGTGTCAATGATGATGAAGAAGACAGCCAGAGCGCTGTAGATCCACGCACTTATTTCTCCCTGATTCTACAGCAAAACATGTGTGACTGATATTGAGGTTGCAAACCGGCAGCCGATCGGCTGCTGATCGCCGTGTTTCAGGGATGGTTTCGTTGATGTTGTTGATGCTGGTAAATCTGCGATGTGGGGCGGTGGTGAGTCCGCGATCATCCCTGACTGCCGGTTTGCAGCATCCCCAGATAGGTCTGCTCGGCGATCTTCACCGTCTGGCCGTCACTGATGCTGACCTTCCAGGTGCCGGGCTGCTGTGGGCTGGTGAAGATGACCGCCGTATTGTCTTCGGTCCATGCCAGCGGATGCGCGATGGATGTGACTTCGGTGAGGATGCGCTGTGTCATGCCTGCCAGATCGAAATGGACCAGCATGGTGCGCGTGGACTGCTGTGGTGTGCCGAAGGCTTCGATCTGTGAGAGGGCGTAAATGGCCTGTCGGCTGTCGGGGGCGATCAGGACGTCGCCAGCCTGCGAAAATGCCCCGCGCAGATCCAGTGCGCGGACGATCCCGCTGGTCTCTGCTGCCAGATTATATACCCGCAGGTCAAATCCCTGCTGGCCGGGTGAGAGTGCCAGCCGCAGGAAGTATTCTCCGCCAAAACCGGCCCCGGTAAAGCTTCCCGGCTCACCGGGCAGAAACAGCGGCTGTGGCGCTTCTTCGTCCAGCGCCAGTATAAACAGTCCGGCATACTGTGTATAGGCCGTCAGCCCTTCGATGCCGTCTGGCTGATAATCGAGATAGAGCCGCGTCTGGGTAGGGTCGAAGGCAACTGGCAGCATCCGCAGTGCATCCTTGCGGCTCTCTTCCCGCAGCATCCGCTGATCGCTGCCATCGGCATGTGAGACATAAAGCTGTGTCCGCAGCCCGCCCTGATCGTCACGGGATACGATCGTCCATGCGATCTGCTTGCCATCGCTGGAAACCACCCAGTCGATGCGCAGG
>CAYNDH010000037.1:19600-30088 GCA_964395665.1 uncultured Anaerolineaceae bacterium | reverse complement strand
CGCATTGCTTGCAATGGCGCCCTGTCCGCCGTAAATACCTCAACCGAAAATTAAATACCTACCCCTGAAAGGTCGGGGATAGGGGGCTTTCCTTTTGCGAAATCCCTTAACTTGATGCCTATGGTGCCCTCTACCTCAACAGCTTTTTCGCCAGCCCTTTGACAAGGTTCTTCGTCTGCTGGCGGACGGTGGGCGGGGGCGGTGCGGTGGCCGCGTCGATGTCGGACACGGACATCGCTGCTGGCAGGCCGGGAAGCTGATGCGTCTGGCCGCTGTCCAGCGGATAATTCAGCAGTCTCATCAGGCCGCCAGCATGAGTCACCGCCTGCGCCTGATAATGCTCGTTCAGGGATCTGCTCCAGCCGTAAGCCTTGCCCTGACGCACATGCCCCGGATTCTCGCTCCGCATGGTTTCAAAGTCCACCGCCTGACGCACCGCCGCGATCCGTTCCGGCGCGGCTTCAATCTCCAGATAGCGCAGCAGGGATGTCAGTTCCGCGTCGAAATCCTGAAGCAGTCGTTCATAGAAGATCACGTACACACCGAGCCGCTCCGCATGGCGCAGATGATCACCCACGTGCCGCGTCCAGCGCTGCATATAACGCCGGAAGGTCTTTTCCAGATGATCTTCCGGTGACGCGAACGGCCCCGGATAGTAAGTCTGCATGTACGGCGTGAACTGAAAGCGGTTCATCGACAGCGCGACATCACGCGGATCGCGCACGATGTACACCACCTTATCGAATTTTGGGAAGATCTCATCACTGTGCGCACCATAGAAGGAATGCGTCCACACATGCGACGCCTGCGCGAGATAGTCATCGACATCGACAGCCAGCAGCGGCATCCGGAAGACCGAGCTGATACGGTAAAATAATCCCGTCTCTTCGATGTCGATCACGTCGATATCGGCCTGTTCGGTGAAGCTCAACTCCCACGTTTTCGCCAGCGGGTGGATCGGCTGTGTCTCAATAAACGTCTGCGTGGACATCCCGGCATCGGCCAGCACGCTCTGGATGATCTTCCACAACCAGTAATTGCCGCTTTTCTCCATGCCGGATTGCAGGATCTTTATATGCTGCACTGTCATGCCTCTGCCTCTGGCTTCCGCATCGACAGCAGCGTGTGATAGGCTGCATTACAGCCTTTGATGTCCTCTGCCGCACGCGCAAACAGATCG
This sequence comes from uncultured Anaerolineaceae bacterium, assembly GCA_964395665.1. GTDB lineage: Bacteria > Chloroflexota > Anaerolineae > Aggregatilineales > Phototrophicaceae > JAEZAF01. Next base: position 28,908 of record CAYNDH010000037.1, on the reverse strand, counting down.
GCATACGCGGCCCTGTCACGTTCGCTGTTCGTCACCTGCTGACCGAGAAAACTGGTCGCCTGACGCTGATCGCGCCCGGTGGCCTGTACAATCGCCGCAAGCAGACGGGCATCACGGGCATTTCCACCCGGCCAGAGACTATCGAACAGCCGCCCAAGCGTGGCTTCGGTCTGATGCTCAAGTTCGGCGTAATCGACGATCTCACCCGGATAGGCCCGCGCACACGCCAGCAGTGATTCGTAAATCCGCCGCATATGGGCCGGGGCTGCATCCGGCTGGATATGGGGATTCCATGAGGGATTGCGCACCTTATACCGCAGGAATGAGAGCAGCGACTCTTCAGGATCACGCACCTGATAGATCATCCGCACCGTGGACGATCGCTCAAGCTGGCGCAGCCGCTTCACGAAACCGTCCACATCCTGTCTGAAGAAGTGCGGATGGCATTTCTCAAGGCTGTACAGCGGCAGGTCTGCGGTCTGCTGCCCGACCTCCGCCGGAAGCTGAAAGGTCGGCAGGGCTTCCCATTCATCCGGCCTGACTTCAACCTGAAGCCCGCTGTCGGTGGTGCCGCTCAGATCACGGGGATAGCGCCGCCCGCTCATCCCAAAATAGCGGAAGACATCCGCCCGTGCTTCGACCTGCACTCGTGGATGACAGCGCAGCGCATCAAACAGCCATGTGCTGCCGGAACGCGGATTCGTCAGCAGGATAGCGATATGCGGCGGCAGTGCACCCGGCCTGACGGCTGATGAGGCTGGCGGTCGGCGCAGCAGGCGATGTTTAAGGCGGTTCAGCATGAGATCAACAATCGGCGATTGAGCTTCGAAGCAATCAGCGTGACATACCAGTGTGTATCTGAAAATCTGTCACAGATAGACAACACGGATGTAGAGACAACGACATGCAAGCATGTTTAGGCGTTGTCCGCGCTGTTAAATTCTCCATTGACGGACAGGGCAGGCCCTGGCCCTACGCAGCACACAAAATGCAGGGGCCGGATTCTTCCGGCCCACACCTGTGACCCATCTTCAACGACGCTCTAGCGCCCATACTGCGGCGTCAGATCATCATTGTGCATCAACTGGGCGACGCGGTCGCGGTCGTGTTCGGTATCGACGCTGTAAACATCGTATTTGGTATAGATCATCCGCACCTTGTAGCCGTGTTCCAGCACGCGGTTCATATCGACCGACTCGGCGATTTCGAGCGGCGTAGGCGTCAGATCATTGAATTTCAGCAGGAAATCACGCCGGAAGGGGATGACGCACACCTGCTTCAGCTTGCTGACATCCTCCCCCCCCTTGCGCCGTGACGGGATCGCCTCACGCGAGAAGTACAGCGCGTTGCCAAGCTGATCGACAACGACTTTCACTTCGTTGATGTCGTCATGCTCTTCGCCGCTCTTCATCGGCGCCATCAGATTGGTGACCAGCACGCCCTCATCATCCAGCATCGGCGCGACGGCTTCGTCGATCATGTCGGGGCGCAGCATTGGCTCGTCACCCTGAATCATCACCACGATGTCCACCTTGCGTCCGGTTTCGTTCTCGATCAGCATCAGCGCCTCTGCCGTGCGATCACTGGCGCGCTGGTGTGTGTCACTGGTCATCACCGCACGCCCGCCGATGCTGTGGATGTAATCTTCGATCACCTTGTCACAGGTCGCCACATACACTTCGCTGAGCCGCTGGCTCATCTTGCTGCGGAAGTAAACATGGCCGACCATCGGCACGCCGTTGATCTCTGCCAGCGGCTTACCGGGAAAGCGCGATGATGCCATTCGTGCCGGGATGATGCCGATGATATGGAGCGAGTCGTTCATGAGGTCCTCAAGTCTTTGTCTGTGTCCGTTTTCCGGTTTTGTCGGGTTTTCCGTTTATTCATCAGCCGCGCTGCTGTCATCAGATGCTGCATCATCTGCTGGCGGTGATACCGTCGCGACGGGCCGAAGCCCTGCCCGACGCAGCACCGCGCCGACGCCACGCCGCGAACTGTTCATCAGTTGGCGGCCTACATACCGGAATTGCAGCGGCGCTTCCTGCACCAGCGTTTCCAGCGCGATTTTGACCGGCTGGCGGGGGTATTCCGGCTCGTAATCGTACTCCAGCATCAGTTTATGGCACAGGGTATCTACGATCTGCGCTTCATCCGGAGACATCCGTGTTTTCCATACGCCCTGCCGGTTGATGATCTCACCCACAGAGCATAACTGCTTGTGGACTTCCTTTTGCAGTACCACCTGATCGTAATTGTGGGAAAAAGAGGCCAGCGCGTCCGGCTGGGCTTCCTCACCGATGAAGTACATCATCTCCGCCAGATGTTTTTCCGGATCAGCGGTCAGATGCTCGTACTGGATGATCATCATGCGCGGCTCTTTGGGTTGAAGCCGCCTGGCAGACCCGACCATCCGATTCCAGCTCAAGCTGCGCTGGATGCAGATGCGCCGCCGTTCTGTGCGGTCGGTGATGCGCTGAAAATTGCGATTCGAACTCACCACATCTCGCGGATCGCGCACGATATTGATGATGCGTGCATCCGGGAAGAAATCCAGAATGTGCGGGACGAAGTTCACATGGCGCGGTGATTTTTCCAGCCAGCGTGTCGCGATACTGTCCGCCGGACGATGCGCCTGCATGATGCGATCCAGCAGCACCGGCGCGGCGATCCCGCCCGGTTTCGCTTCTTCGAGAAGGCTGGCTTTCACCTCATCGCTAAGGTCGATCCCCGGTTTACCCGCCAGCCGTTCGAACAGTTTCGGCAGGCGGTTGGCCGGGATGCGCTGCGTCTGCCAGTTGGAGGTGCGATCCAGCACATGGGTAAAGAAATGCGTTTCCGGCGCAGACCAGAACGTCGGATGCGCCGTAATCAGTAGCTGTACCAGTGTTGTGCCCGAACGCGGATGTCCGACCACGAACACCGGACGTTTGCTTTGTATTGCCAGAGGGTGCATCTGTCTCTTCCTTGACCTCTGGGATGCCGGGAGATGCAGCAGATGACGCGCTGTCTCCGGCAAAGATGAGTATTCGTACAAAGAATGCATGATAACGCGCTTTTTGTCGCGCTTTTACAAGGCGGCAGTGCGCGGTCACGCTATCATAATAGCGGTGGGACAATATGCAGGCAATATGCAAAGGAAAACACGCTATGGATCAGACAGTACAGGAAAAGTGGCAGTGGGTTGAAGGGACGCACGCACTGCGGATTCAACTTCTGGATACGCTCTCCGATAGTGAGTTGAGCTTCACACCCGGCGGCGAGAATCCGACCCTTGGCGCGCTGCTGCGTGAAATGGGCCAGGTGCAGGTGTCGTATATCGATTCCTTTAAGAATCTCCGGCAGGATTGGTCATACAAGGACACGGATGCCGGTCTCGATACCAGTGTCGAACGGCTCAAAAGCTGGTTCAGCGATCTTGACGGGGATCTGAAGGAAGTCGTCACCTCCTTCTCTGCCGAGGATTTCAGTGCAAAGCTGGTGGAGCGCGGTGGGGGATACACCATGTCGGTCGGCCTTCAGATCGATGTCTATCTGCAAGCCCTGCTGATCTTCCTTGCCAAGATCGTCGTCTATTTCAGGGCGATGAACAAGGATCGTCCGCAGCAGGTGGACCAGTGGATCGGGTAGGGCGGGTTTAAGAAATGCCCATCAAGGTGCATGAATGCACGGTGCATTCATGCACACGCGGAAGGGAGGGACAGGGCCGCATTGCTTGCAATGGCGCCCTGTCCGCCGTAAAAAAAATTAAATACCGACCCTTGTAATAGGGAAGCGTTAGGGATGGGGGCTTTGCAAGCCACCAGCCTCTACGCCGGTTCGCTGTCCTGAATATGCCAGACCGTGCGCGGCCAGATCATCGCCTGATCGTCGCTGATCGTATGGCCGGTCCCGTGAATATCCGCCGGAGTCATCTCGAAACCGATTGCCCGACTGACGCGGTCGATGGTCCGCCCGCCAAACTGATTGGCTTCGCTGTCCGTGCGGATTGAGACATCAATCGTATACTGCCCCGGCCCCAGAATGCATTCCGGCCACGTGCAGCTATAGCGCTGCGTGCCGTTCAGGGTGAAGCGTTCGCCGGTCTGCACATCGGTTGTGAATTTGCAGATGCGCTGATCACGCTCATCGAGAATGCTCAGGCTCAGCATCGTATTCGGGTAAACGTGATCCTCAGTGGCGGCGGTGACTTCAATCGTCAGCGGATCACCCACGCCGAAGATGGCGGTTTCCTGTCCAGCACCATCCAGCAGACGCATCTGTGTCAGCGTCGGGACCAGCCCCTTACGCCGTCCGGGATGGTCGGTCAGATCGACGACAGCATTATGGATGACCTGATGGTCGCGCCGCAGATAGGTATTGATCACGGTATCCGGATTACCGATCATGGCGATCCGGCCCCCTTCGAGAAAGATCACACGGTCGCTCAGGTTCTGGATCGACGGCATACTGTGGCTGACCAGCACGACGGTGCGCCCCTGTCCGGTTACATCGCGCATTTTGCCCATGCACTTCCGGCGGAATTCAGCATCACCTACGGACAGCACTTCGTCCACCAGCAGGATCTCCGGATCGAGATGCGCCGCGACCGAGAATGCCAGCCGCACCTGCATCCCACTGGAATAGCGTTTGATCGGCGTGTCGATGAAGCGCTCCACGCCCGAAAATTCGACGATTTCGTCGAACCGGCGTTTGATCTCACTGTTACGCATACCGAGAATCGTACCGTTCATGAACACGTTCTCGCGCCCGGTCAGCTCCGGATGAAAACCGGTCCCGACTTCCAGCAGTGAGCCGACGTGTCCGCTGATTTTGGCGTATCCGGTGGTCGGCGCGCTGATGCCGGTCAGGATCTTGAGCAGGGTGCTTTTACCGGCACCGTTACGCCCAATCACGCCCATGACTTCACCGGGCATGACATCGAACGAGACATCACGCAGCGCCCAAAGTGTTTCATCTGCGAAATCCGGCAGCGCATTCTGTCGCAGCGAACGCAAACGGCGCACGGGTGTGGTTACCATCTGTATTACGGCATCACGGACGCTGGGCTGTTCGGTCTGAAGTGCGCCAATGCGGAACATCTTGCCAAGGTCGCGCACCTCAATCGCCGGTCGGTTGGTTGATATGGTTGGCATGGTCGATATGATCTCCGTCCTCACCCTACACCAGATCCGCGAAGTTGCTCTCGGCCCGGCGGAAGTAAAACGCACCCGTGACCAACAGCACCACCGAGATCACTGTCGCGACGACAATGGAAAAGCCCGGCGCGGTATCCGTCCCCAGCAGCGCCCAGCGGAAGCCTTCGACGACGCCTGTCATCGGGTTCAGCGCCACAATCGGCTGAAGCGCTTCAGGCAGCGCACTGACCGGATACGCAACCGGAGTCAGATACAGGCCGATGCGGGTGACAAAGCCCACCGCCTGCCCGACATCACGGAAATTGACGTTGAGCGCGGCAAACCACAGGCTGATCCCCAGTGCGGCGATAAAGGCCAGCACAATCAGCACGGGCAGCCAGATGATATTCGGTGTGACCTGGAAATGAACGCCGACATTCTGAAAAGCCTGATAGGCAAGACTGCCGGGTTCGATCCCATAAATTGCCAGCGCACCGGTGGTATTGATCGCGGTCAGTGCGAAATAGGCCATCAGCACCAGCAGCATGAGGAAGCTCAACGCGAAATCGACCAGCCCCGATGCAATCGCGATCAGCGGCAGGATCAGCCGGGGGAAATAGATCTTCTTGATCAGCCCGGAATTTGAGGTCATGCTGGTCGCGGCCTTGACAACACCGTTTGAGAAGAACGTCCACGGCAGCAGGCCGACATAGCTGAAAAGCGGATACGGGATGCCATCAGAGGGCATCCCCGCCAGCCGACCGAACACGAAACTAAAGACGATCATCGTCACAAACGGCTGAATCAGCGCCCATGACATGCCCAGCACGGTCTGCTTGTAGCGCACTTTCAGGTCACGCCAGATCAGGAACAGCAGCATCTCACGATACCGCCAGAGTTCACCAAAGTTAATCGGAATCCAGCCATCAACCGGCTTGATGATCTTCACATACTCGCCTGATGCGCCGGTCTGCGTGGTAGGGTCCGTTGGGTCAGTTGTGGAGGGGATAACAGACATGGATGGGTTAGAATAAAACTCCAACTTGAACAGTAGAGGGTTTCAACGCCGATGGTTACGGGTTGCATGCTGCATGCAGCATATTGCATGCTGTATGTATGGTATGCATTGCATACATGACAGACTTCAGAAACTATAGCACAGCGCCCTGACAGCGTCTATGCCGCTCCCCACCGATAACCGCAGTCGTCCGTTGACTTCACATCCCAACCTGCGCTAAAGTTAGGGTGTCATCCGCCAGTAAGGATCATAAATGCGTCCCGCGTATTACCCTCTGCGACACCGTGGCCCCGGCCACAACCTCTGATCACCTGATGACCTGAACCGGTGCGGCCATACTGCTGCGCCTTGATCCCTGCTACCCTTTCCGACGATACTATTCTGACATCCATTCAATCGATCACCGATAACGCTGATTAAGGAGCGCAAGCTGTGACTGCGAAAGCTGCGACTGCGAAACCCCGTATTACCCCGCGCCTGCCCAAAGGGATGCGTGATTTTCTGCCCGCTGAAATGCTCAGGCGTGATTATGTGTTCGGCATTGTGCGCGAAGTCTTCCACCTGTACGGCTTCGAACCGCTCCAGACGCCCGTTCTCGAACTCAACGAGACGCTGATGGGTAAATATGGCGAAGATGCCGAAAAGCTGATCTACAACGCCAAACACACTGAAGGCAAGGAAGATCTGTCCCTGCGCTATGACCTGACCGTGCCGCTGGCCCGCGTGGTCGCGCAGCACGAAAATGATATTACGTTCCCGTTCAAGCGCTACCAGTTGTCCCCGGTCTGGCGTGCGGAACGCCCCCAGCGCGGACGGTATCGCGAATTTTACCAGTGTGATGCGGACATCGTCGGCGTTGATTCAATGTCTGCTGATGCCGAGATCATCAGTCTGGTGGTGACCGTGCTGCGGCGGCTCGGCTTCCCGCAGTTCAGCGTCAAGATCAATAACCGCAAGCTGCTGACCGCGATGGGCGAATATGCTGGTCTGGAAGGCGAACCGCTGGCCGATCTTTATCGCAGTGTGGACAAATTCGACAAGATCGGTGCCGACGGTGTGCGCGAAGAACTGCTGCGGCGCGGCATCCCGCAGGAGATCGTCACCCGCATGATGGATCTGCTGCTGGCCCCCGGCAGCGGCATGGAGCGTCTCGATTTTGTCGAGCAGACGATGGGCGGATTCGAGTCGGCACAGGAAGGGCTGCGCGAACTGCGTGAGCTGGCCGCCTATCTGGATGAACTCAATGTGCCGACACAGTTTCTCGATTTCGACTTCACAATGGTGCGCGGCCTGAGCTATTACACCGGCCCGATCTTCGAGACGATCATCACCGAGCCGAATCTGGGCAGTGTGACCGGCGGTGGCCGCTATGATGATCTGATCGGCATCTTCCGTAAAGAGAGCCTGCCAACAACCGGCACATCACTCGGCATCGAGCGCCTGATCGATCTGATGACCGTGCTGGACCTCTATCCGTCGGACATCAGCGGCACCGTCGTGCAGGTGCTGGTCACCGTATTCGACGAAAGCACCCGCGCTTATTCCAGCCGTCTGGCGGCTGATTTACGCGCCGCCGGTATCCGCACGGAACTGGTGCTTCAGGATACCAAGCTCGGCAAGCAGTTTGGCCTTGCGGATAAGAAGGGTATCCCGATTGTCGCCATCGCTGGCCCGGATGAAACCACCGCCGAACAGGTCAAGTTCAAGCGCCTGAGCGACGGTGAAGAGGTCAGCGTCCCGCGTGCTGAAGCGGCGCAGCGCATCCGCGAACTGCTCTAAAAACAGATGACGCAGCGAAGGACAGCCCCTGCTGCTGTCCTTCGTTATCTCTTGACCTCAACCTCACTCTGCCAGAAACTCCAGCAGATGCCGTGTGACCTTTTCCGGCGCGTCATGCTGTACCCAGTGTGTCGCTTCCGGCACTTCAATCAGCCGACCATCATCACACATCTCGACGCTGGGCTGCACCATCGACGCATCCAGCGCGACATCCTGAAGCCCCCACAGGATCAGCGTCGGCACGCGCACACGATAGCTCTCCGGCTGCGGTGTCGGACGCCGCACGTAAGCCCGATACCAGTTCAGCATGGCACGCATCGCGCCGGGTTTGGCCCATGCAGCGCGATAGGCGTCCATCTCTTCGCGGCTGAAGGTGCGCGGCTGTCCGCTGCGCTCGATGGCCTGCGCGAAAAACCGATAATCGTTCAGGCTTGCCAGCGCTTCTGGCAGCCACGGGATCTGAAAGAACATGGCATAGGTACTGCGGAAGAGCTGCCGGGGATTGCTGCGGATGGTCTTTGCGAAGATCTTCGGGTGCGGCACATTGAGGATGCCGAGCTTTTTCACCCGATGCGGGAACAGCAGCGCCAGCCACCATGCCACCATCGCGCCCCAGTCATGGCCGATCACGTAAGCCTGTTCGCGTCCCGTCCAGCGGATCAGCGCGTTGATGTCACCGACCAGTTGGTCAATGCTGTAGGCGTCCAGTGATTTGGGTTTCTCGCTCTGATTGTAGCCGCGCTGGTCGGGAATCAGGACACGATAGCCTGCTTCAGCCAGCGGATCAATCTGATTTCGCCAGCCGTACCAGAATTCCGGGAAGCCGTGCAGCAGCACCACCAGTTCACCATCTTCCGGCCCGGCCATGACGACATGCAGCAGCGTCCCGTTCACACTGACCAGTTCGTGATGATACCGTGCGAGAAGCTGTGTTGCAGCGTTATCGGTTTGCATGAGCATCCTTTTCACCTGTGCTGTCCGGTCAGGGGATCTTTTCGCGTATTGTACCCATGTTTCCGGCCTCATAAATCAAAAGAGGGAATCCTCTCACGGAAGATTCTCCTCTTTCCGGTTTTCAGCATCCGTAGGGGCCGCATTCTTGCGGCCCTTAGGCACCAAGATAAGGGGTTTCACGGCAGAAAAGCACCCCCTATCCCCGGCCCTATCCCGCCATTGCTAGCAATGCTACCCATTCCACTCGCTTCGCTCGTTCAGAGGGAAAGGGAGAAAAACAGGTCATCGTAGACCAATTCCTTCCCTCGGAGTGCAAACCGAAGGTTTGCCGAGTGCGGGAAGGGTAGCGCAGTTCTATCGCGACACGCAGTTCTATCGCGACACGCAGTCCTATCGCGACACGCAGTTCTATCGCGACACGCAGTTCTATCGCGACACGCAGT
>CAYNDH010000037.1:1843-19500 GCA_964395665.1 uncultured Anaerolineaceae bacterium | reverse complement strand
CTATCGCGACACGCAGTTGCTGCTCTGACGCAGCGTCACCTGAATGCTGTTAAAGACCACCTCTACACCGGTCTCGCCGACATCGTTGCCGCTGGTATCCCCGATAATGCGGAATTCGCGCACCGGCCCACTGGCAAAGCTATGAATATCGAGATCGTGATCGGTATCACGGTAGCTGTGGGCAGCCTGATTCGATCCCGTGATATTGCTCACCGCCCAGCCGCTGGGCGGATTATACAGGTTGTTTAAATCCTCAATGCCGCGCAGCGTGGTCTGATCGCCTTTCATTTTCCCGCTGTCGTCTCGCTCGAAAGCGTTGAAGACCAGTATGCCGCTCACCCGGTTCGAATGGTCAAACAGTTGCAGCACGACATCGATGTCCGGCCCGTTGCTATCGAATTCGCCATCACCTCTCGTATGATATACCCCCTGCGGACGGAAGGTGTGATTACCGGGACGGAAACTGACCACACGCGTTTCGCAGAACGGCTGGATGACCGGGATCGACGAGACGCGCCGGTCCTTCCACAGCAGGCGGATCACGTCACTTTCAAACGTGATCGGCACGCCGTTACCACCCAGATCCAGCACCATCAGAAATTCACTGGCGACGTTCAGATGCTGCGAGACATCAACCGCATTGTTTCCCTGCACCAGCTCGACTTTCACGACGCCGTCCTGCGGGTCCAGCGGCATGTTATAGCCGAAGTAATTGATGGTGGCGCGGCGGTTAGGATCAAGCGCCATATCGACCTGTTCCGGCGATACCGTGCATACGGTGGGATCAGGCGGCTCGACCGGCTGCTTACGCAGGCTGGCGATGATCCGGGCGATGTCACCGCGAATCAGATCGTTGACGAACTGAATATCACAGCGCAGTTCGCCGGAGGTGGTCGCAATGGCGCGGGTCAGGGTGTTATTGAGTTCTGTTTTAACGGTGGTACGCACTTCCGCCGGAAGGCTCTCTGCCAGATCAATGGCCCGTTCCAGTTCAGCACGCCAGTTATTGCTCTCGTCGGAAATCCGCAGCGAGACTTCCTGAAGCATTTTCACGGCATTGTTGATGGCATCACCCACACCGCAGCCAGCGGTCATGAGCAGAATGCCACACGCACACAACATCAGCAGCGGGTACGAACGTGCGTTCATGGGGATCTTCTCCTGTAACACTTATCCGCACCCAGGGCGATGAATCGGATGATGAATACAGTGGTACGGATATGATCATCATAGGCCTGTTTTTATCAGAAGAGAACGAGTTCGCGGCATTATTTATAATGATTTTATGGTTCCGCGTGAGGTTTAAGAGCGCAGTTGAAACACAAAAAACGGAGTGCATCTGCTTTCAGACACACTCCGTATAACCTGTCATGTAATGACGTAGGGAGAGGGCAGTACCGTGTCCGGATAATGGTTAATGCCGCGCCAGTTCGCTGGTGAATTCGGCAAACTTCGCCATGATCTGCTTTGTGCGCGGGCCGGGTTTGCCATCACCGATCACGGTGTCATCGACCTGAACAATCGGCATCACCTGTTTGTTGCTGGCGGTGATAAATACTTCGTCGGCGGTCAGCAGTTCCTGCACCGGCAGCACGCGCATTTCCAGCGGGAACATCTCCTGCGCCAGTTCCAGCACCACCGAGCGCGTGATGCCCCACAGGATGCCGTCTCCGGGTGTCACCAGCTTATCACCGATGAAGGCGAACAGATTGGTCGTGGTACCTTCCAGCGCGTGACCGTCACGGTTGACATAGATCGCTTCGACCGCTTCGACCGCCCGTGCGCGTTTCATGGCACGGATCGCCGGGATATAGTTGATCGTCTTGGCGCCGGGGATATACCGTTCGGTTTCGAACGTCACCACTTTCGCGCCATCGTTGTAATAGTGTGTGGCAGGCGGCGCCGCCGGTGTGACCATGACCATCAGGCGCGGTTCATCCTTCGGGGTGATGAAATCATCGGTCGCGCCGCCTGTGACCAGAATACGCACATTGCATTCGGGCAGGTTATTGCGTGCCACGGTTTCAATGACGATGGCCTTGATTTCTTCATGCGCCCACGGAAGCTCCAGATCAATCAGCGCTGCCGAACGCCGCAGACGCTGAAGGTGTTCATCCAGATGAAAGGGCTTGCCCCCATAGGTGCGAAAGAAGTCGAAAACCCCGTAACCTCGCAGAATTGCGAGATCGGTGACCGGTAGAGCGGCATCACTGCTGGAGACGAACTCTCCATCCACATAAAATATATTCGCCATTGTGTAAACCTGTATAGTAACGTACGGATCAGTTTCATAATTATAAATGAGGATCACGCTCTGCGAGAGGATAGATCATGCAGAATGGCTTTCAGATGAGAAATATGATACCGATCATCGCACTTTTAACGCTGATCTCTATAATCATTGCATGTTACACTGACAGCCGTACTGGACGCGGACTGCTGGCCCCGTGATCGTCACGACAGTTCGTGTCACTGCTTTTGCGTCTTAGGCAGGTCCCAAGGAATTATGAATGACCTCATTCACCATTCAACCGCTGCGCCATCACCCACTGGAACAGATCACAGGCTTTATTGAAGCGCTGAACCACCAGCCCGAACATCATATCTGTTATTTTGGCAGTACCACGGCGGAAATCACCCAGCAGATTCAGGCGCTGGCTCCCGCACCCGAAGATGAATTCTTTATCGCAGAGGTCAATGGCATTCCGGTGGGCGTGCTGGGGGTGGATGCCGACGAGAGCGCCGGTCGTGCGTGGCTTTACGGGCCAATCGTCATCCATACCGAATGGGATACCTGCGCTGATCTGCTGTATTCAGCGGTGATGGGTCGTCTGAATAATGACATCCACAAGCAGGAAATCTGCATCGACATCAATAACGCACGAGTGAGTCATTTCGCGCTGCGCCACGGCTTCGAGAGCCACGAGGCCGGGAATATCTCGGTCATGATGCTGCATCGTGAGCAGTATCAGCCGAAGGGTGAATCACTGCTGCACCCGACCCACGCCTCACAGATCCATTCGCTGATCAACCTGCATGATATGCTGTTCCCTAACACCTATTATCCGGGGCGGGTGCTGCTGGAACGCCAGCATGAGCACGCACGGCTGTTCGTCATCAATGCTGATGGTAATTCCAGTATGGTGGGCTATGTGTATGCGCAGGTGAATCCGGAAACCGGCGAAGGATACATCGACTATATCGGCGTCAAACCGGCAATGCAGAAGCGGGGCTATGGTACAGCGCTGCTCAACGGCATTCTGGAATGGATCTTCAGCTTCGATTTTGTCCGGGTGATCAGCCTGACAGTGCCGACCGCCAGCGCCGACGTCCTGCGCCTGTATCAGCGGGCCGGGTTCACGGCAGAGCGTACCATTGCCGCCTATCGCAAAGTCGGGCGGTGAGGGTTTCTAAATTTTAGCGCTCGGCCAGTTAAAACAGTGTCAACTGCTGCGGGGAGTCCTCATCGTCGGGCTGTTCGTATGCCTGACGTTCTTCCAGTTCAGCGACTTCATCCGCCGACAGGGGCTGTCCCTCATCATCATGCGGGAACAGGTTAATCTCCACACACTGCGGACACTGGCACTCCAGCGGATGCGGCTGATAGGTCCGCTGATCGGTGGGCGCACTGGTTTCCGGCACAGCCTGTTCAGCTATCTCGGCGGCCATTTGTTCCTGAATGGCTTCCAGCATCTCTTCCGGGACAAAGCCATCGGGCATATCCTCGGCGCGCATGGTGGCTTCGATATACAGTTCCCGTAATTCGCTTTCCGTGAAGATCGGCGGCTGGCTTCCGTTAGGGCGAAGCAGGACCGCTTTCAGTGACTCCAGATTGCGCGGGTTGGAGTCATGCTGAACGGTATATTTATAATGTTCGCGCAGGCAGGTGCGCCATTCATCGGCAAAAACACTCTGGTTTGGCATGGGTATTCGTCCTGATGTACTTCTGGGACCGATTATAGCACGAAGCTGACCGATCACGCTCCCGAACCTGTGCTATAATCGCCCTATTCTAGCACAAGTGTTCAGATTTTCAGGGGCCTGAAATGGCAAAGACACGCACAAAATATGTTTGCTCCAACTGCGGCACCGAGTCGCTGAAGTATATGGGACGCTGCGCGCGCTGTGGTGAATTTAACACCTATCAGGAAGTCGTCGAAGAGGTCACGCGGGCCAGCAATACCACCAAAAACAGCCGCCCTCCCATCAGCGGGATAGCACGTGCCCAACCGCAGCGGCTTTCAGACATCAGCGGCACGGATGAACCGCGTCATCGGGTTCCGGTTGAGGAATTCAACCGCGTGCTGGGCGGCGGACTGGTCCCCGGCAGTATCACGCTGATCAGCGGTGAACCGGGCGCGGGGAAATCCTCACTGCTGCTGATGATCTCCGATCTGCTGTCACATTCGATGGGTACGGTACTGTATGTCAGCGGTGAAGAGTCAGTGCGCCAGATCAAACTGCGTGCTGACCGCTTCGGCCTGCAATCCGATGATCTGTATCTGCTGTCGGAGACCAATCTGGGCAACATCTTCGAACAGGTCAATCAGCTTGCCCCCAAGGTGCTGATCGTGGACTCGATTCAGACCGTGTACAGCGAAGAGATCGACTCGTCGCCGGGGCTGGTCTCACAGGTGCGGGAATGCGCTTCCCGCTTGCAGACGCTGGCGAAATCCACCGGGATCAGCGTCTTTCTGATCGGCCATGTGACCAAGGACGGCAGCATCGCCGGCCCGCGTGTGCTCGAACATATCGTGGATACCGTGCTGTATCTGGAAGGTGATCCATTTCAGGCCTTCCGCCTGCTGCGCAGTGTGAAAAACCGCTTCGGCGCGACCAGTGAAGTCGGTGTCTTCGAGATGCAGGGCGGCGGCATGGTCGAAGTCCCGAATCCGTCTGAAGCATTTCTGGCCGAACGGGTGGTCAACGCCCCCGGATCAGCCATCGCCGTGACGATGGAAGGCACACGTCCGCTGCTGGTCGAGATGCAGGCGCTCACCAGTCAGACGACGTTCGGCAATGCGCGGCGCACACCCAACGGCGTCGATTTTAACCGGCTGCTGCTGATCAGCGCTGTATTGAGTAAACGCATGGGACTGCGGCTGGCCGAGCATGATATTTTCGTCAACGTGATCGGTGGGCTGAAGGTGAGCGAACCGGCATCGGATCTGGCAATGGCCGCGTCGATTGCATCCAGCTATTTTGACAAGGCGATCCCGGCGGATATGGCGATTGTCGGTGAAGTCGGACTGAGCGGTGAACTGCGCGTGGTCAGCCAGCTTTCAGCGCGGTTAAATGAAGCCTCCAAGATCGGTTTCAAACGGGTGCTGGTCCCGAAGACACGGCGCACGCTGGAAGATGTGCCGCGAAATCTGGAAGTGATCGCCGTGCGCAATATCGCCGAAGCACTGAATGTCGCCGTACCGCGCTAGTGTACAGCACGCGGAATTTAAGGGCCGGATTCATCCGGCGCACGTCCGCGAGCGGCAGGGATGAGAAGCAGGTGAGTTTTCAGGGACTTTCTCTGCTGGTGAAGAGACAACCCCGTAACTTTAGGATGTGCATTACGTATTAAAAAGTCGTATTCTGATCACATCGCAATTGCCTGCAACAGAAAGTCTTTTTGATCCATTATGTCTCGAAAAGTTTCGCAGGTATCCCGCCCAACCCTGCGTGAGGATCATCATTACACGCATCCTGATGGCTATCAGGCCATGATGGGGTGGTATGATCGTGTGCTTTCCGCGATCCCGGTCTGCACGTCATCCTGTTTCGTTGAAACACGCTTCGGACTCACCCACGTGCTGACCACCGGAGATCGTGGCAATCCGCCGCTGCTGCTGCTGCACGGGATCAATGTCAATGCGCTGAACTGGCGATCACAGATCGCCCGGCTGTCGAGCGAGTATTACGTGATGGCGCCGGATGTGCCGGGATTTGCCGGACGCAGCGGCGCCACGCGTCTGTCCTATCACAACGACGATTACGCCCACTGGCTGGCCGATGTGCTGGATGGCTTTGGCATCGAGTGCGCGGCGGTAGCAGGATCATCTGGCGGCGGACATTTTGTGCTGAAGCTGGCGGCAATCTATCCGCAGCGTGTGGCGGCACTGGTACTGGCGAATCCGTGCGGGATTGCGCGCTTCCCGATGCCGGTCGATCTGTGCCGTAATCCGCTGGTGACACGGATCGTCGGGCACTTTGGCCGGACATTCTTTTCATCTCCCGGACGATCACAGCTTCTGGCGCGCACCAATGCATCTCCCGGTGTCGAGCCTGATGTGGCAACACTGGAACTGGCCTATCTGCTGACACGGTACTTCCGGCGTCAGGCCCCGCCGGGACCGCTGTCAGATCGTCAGATGGCGCAGATCCGTGCGCCGGTGATGCTGATGCTGAGCCAGTTCGAGCCGTACTTCAATATCACCTATCTGGCACAGGAAGCACAGCGCAAGCTGCGGCATGCCCTGCTGGAAGTCATTATCGTCCCCGATGCGGGGCATGACCTGCATAACGATCAGCCGGATGTGGTGGCCGGTGAACTGCGCCGCTGGTTAGGCATGGCCTGGGCGCAGAGAACCGAACTGGAACCCAGCCAGTCATCCGCGCCCATCCCTGCGACGGTTTCATTCATCGCGACGTAGGTTAAAGTCCCATGATGCCAGCTCCGCCATGAAGTGATGGGCGGTCAGATCGAGATGGATCGGTGTCACACTGGCGTAACCGTTATGCACCGCCCACAGATCGGTCCCGGCGATGTCGAGCTTACCGGTCGGTTCCGGCCCGACAATGCGATAGTAGCTCTGATCTTCGGCGGCTTCGAGTTCATCGTGATAGATGCGGATGCCCTGCCGGGTAATGCGCAATCCCTTCACTTCTCCGCGTGGGACATTGACATTGAGGATCGTGAAGGGCGGCAGGGGATGCTCCAGCGCCATGCGCACGACCTCAATCGCGACACGGGCAGCCCCCACATAATCCTCAACCGTATCGGCCATGCGATTTTCGAGTGAAACAGCAATGGCAGGGACTCCGGCAATGGTCGCTTCGAGTGCGGCGGTGACGGTCCCGCTGTAGGTGATGTCGTGTGCCAGATTCGCGCCGCGATTGATCCCCGAAACGACCAGACGCGGCGGCCAGTTCCTGACAATCCCCAGTGCGGCCAGCGCGATGCAGTCTGCCGGGGAGCCGCTCACGGCCAGCGCCGGTGTGCCATCCGCCAGCGTCGTCTGCTCCACGGGGATCGCCTGCTGAAGTGTCTTTTTATGGCCGCTGGCGCTCTGATTATTGGCTGGTGCCGCGACTTCGACTTCCCCTAGCTGGCGCATAGCCTGTGTCAGCGCCAGAATGCCCGGCGCATGAATACCATCATCATTGGTTACGAGTAAATACGTCATTGAGTAACTTTCATCCTGCTGAACGGATCACTGAATTGTCAGAGAGTAAAGACAAAAAACAAATGTTACCAGTTCAAGAACCTTAATTTACGTAAAATTTTACCGTCGTTAACTCAACCCCAGGCAAACCTATGTTATATTGACAATGAAGAAATGATAAAGATCCATTCCTCTATGTAATCGGCGGTTTATTATCATGCAGCCGATCTTCAGCCATTTGTGTCGGAGTCATTTCTGAAATTATCCGTCTTATGAGTTTGAAGGAGGCCTGATGTTGCCTTTATTGATCAGCCGGTGGACTGCGTCCTTCCGCAGGCTGGTTCTGGGATTATGGGGACGATCACATACGCATTTTAACGCTGTCGAAGGTCAGGGGCTGGCCGAGTACGGGCTGATTCTGGTGCTGGTCGCGGTGGCGGTGGTTGCCATCCTTGCAGTTATGGGACCGACGCTGGGGAATATGTTCTCCAACATCGTGTGCAATGTCTTTGAAGTTCAGCATATGCAGTGCATCTATTAAACCTCTGCTCTCTCATGATAACGTTATTATCTGGAACCCCGGCCTCATCCGGGGTTTTCATTTCCCCGGCCCTGTTCGCCATCTTCATGTTCGCCATCCTCATGTTCACTGTCGGCGCGTTCGACAATCACATGCTGACGCCCTAGCCTCACCTGAATAAATCCCGGAAGCTGTGCGACCGCGCCGGTCGCGCTGTTCATCATGACATCATCCGCACTCTGAAGATGAATCCAGCCGGCGGTTTTGTCGCTGGCACGTGCCGGATCAAGCAGGCGCGTGGCGACATCCATCAGCCAGCGCAGGCGCAGTGCAGGCGGCAGTTCACGATAGCGCCGACGCGCAAGCATCACACCGCGCTCTGATGCCTGTTCATACACAGTCACCTGCATCATCAGCATGTCCTGCACGAAATCATCCTCAACCGCCGTGATGTCCGCCAGCCGGTTGAGCGTCTCGATCATCCGGGGATTGAGTTCAGTCAGGTGCGGCAGTGTCTCCAGCCGGATGCGATTGCGCAGGGTATCGGGCAGATCGTTGGTCGCATCATGCCGGTATGGGATCGACTGCGCGTCACAGTACTGCTCGATCTCGGCGCGGGTGACGCCGAGCAGCGGGCGAACCAGCATCAGCGGCGGATGATACTGCGGAAGCGGGTACGGCGCGTGCGGACGCAGCCCGGCCATCCCATGCAGCCCGCTGCCCCGGATCAGATGCAGCAGCACGGTCTCGGCCTGATCATTGGCATGATGCCCGGTGGCGATCAGATCGGCGCCGATGCCCTGCGCGATTTCGGCCAGAAAGGTATAGCGGGCGGTGCGGGCGCGGGCTTCAGTCCCGGCGGCGGATGCATCCAGTGCGGCCTGCCCGACCATGACCGGAATCCCCCAGCTTTCAGCCCGCTGCCGGACGAAATCAGCATCAGCGGCACTGGCATCACCACGCAGCCCGTGATCGAATGTGGCGGCATGAAGCTGGATGTCAAGCTTATCACGCAGGGTGAAAAGCATGTGCAGCAGGGCCATGCTGTCTGCACCGCCGGAGACCGCCGCGACGACGGCTGATCCGGGTGGGATGAGCTGCTTCTGGCGCATGAACTTCAATACACGGGCCGTCAGGCGTGGCAGGCGTGCCGTCATAGCATCCGAAGACCTCTCGCGTGCTTTGATTACGCTTCGGTGATCCGGTAAATTGGTTTTCCGGTCAGAAATTGGCGCTTACCTTTTCGATATATTCACACTATAGTACACCGTTGCATGGTGGATAGAGAAGCTTTCTACTGTGAAGGCATAGTACAAACAGGCTTGTGGGTGGTTTCCATAGCCTATGCTATAATGCCGCGGCAGTGCTGCTGCCCGACGCATCGAAGCATGTTCATTCGGTGGAGTCTCTCACTTATCCAGCCAACCGTTTTTCGACATTTGTCGGGATTCTGGCTGGCTGACCGCTAGGAGATCAAACGGTTGTGCTAAGCCCGTTAGATTATTTTTTTGGCCTGTTTTCACTCGACATCGGTATCGACCTTGGCACGGCGAATACGCTGGTTTACGTACGTGGCAAAGGCATCGTCCTGAATGAACCGTCGTTCGTCGCCGTTGAGAAAAGCACCGGCGAGCCGTTGGAAGTTGGCTCGCGTGCCAAGGAAATGTGGAGCAAAAACCCCAAGAATATCCTGATCGTCCGCCCGCTGCGGGATGGTGTGATCAGCGATTATGATATCACCTATAAAATGCTCGAATACCTGATCCGCAAGGCGCATGAACACAGTTGGGTTCCGCTTCCGCGCCCGCGTGTTGTGGTCGGGATTCCGAGTGGTGTGACTGAAGTTGAAAAGCGCGCCGTGTATGATGCGGCGATTGAGTCCGGCGCACGCGAAGCCTTCCTGATTGAAGAGCCGGTCGCGGCGGCCATCGGAGCAGGGCTGCCGGTGCAGGAAACCCGTGGCAGCATGATCATCGACATCGGCGGCGGCACAACCGAAGTCGCGCTGTTCTCGCTGGGCGGCATCGTCATCAGCCGGTCGATCCGTGTGGCCGGGGATGAAATGGATGAAGACATCGTCCAGTATATGCGCACCAAGCATAATCTGCTGATCGGTGAACCGACGGCGGAGCGCGTCAAGATGACGATTGGCTCGGCCTATCCCCTGCCACAGGAAACGGTGATGACCGTGCCAGGGCGCAATCTGCTGAACGGCCTGCCGACCAAGGTTGAGGTCAGTTCAATTGAAATCCGTGAGGCGATCTCCGGTTCGGTCAATATCATCGTCGATACCGTCAAGGATGCGCTCGATGATACACCGCCGGAACTGGTCGCTGACCTGATGGAAAGCGGGATCTGCGTGGCCGGGGGCGGCAGTCAGCTCCGGGGGCTGATCGCCCGACTTCATGAAGAGGTCAATATCAGCACCTACGTCGCAGAAGATCCCATGTCGTGCGTGGCACGCGGGGCCGGGCGTGTTCTCGAAGATTACAACAATCTCCGTCGTCTGCTGGTCAGCCAGCGGCGCGGCAGCACCCAGCATTAGACGAATTTCCAGTCCATTTATGCACGATGAGTCAGAGGACTTTCACATGATGATGAGGTCTTTTCGACCAATGTTTTCGCGCCGGATCAGGCTGGTCACGGCGGTGCTGGCACTGCTGCTGGCAGCGTTTGTCCTGGCAGCCTGCGGCGGCGACAATCCCGGCGACACTTCAGACAATACGACCCCTGCCAGCGATCCGGCGGCTGAAGCGGTCACCAATTACCTGACATCCAAGGTCAGCAATAACGATGAGCGGCTGCGGTCCCTGCTGTGTGCCGAGAAGGAAGCTGATTTCGTGATGGAATCGACATCGTTCGACTCCGTGACCGAAGCACGCATCGAGAATATGAACTGCGCCTCACAGGGTGAAGGGATCGTCACCTGCACAGGGCGGATCGTCGCGACCTATGGCCCGGACGATCTCGTGAACTTCGATCTGGGGAGCTACCGCGTCGTCGAAGAAGACGGTGTCTGGAAGTGGTGCGGCGAGACAGCAGCCCAGGCCAATTGAGTCCTGTCTACCTGACGGGATGCACCATCCACACATTCGGCTCGATATACGTCGCCTGATCGCGATCCAGATCAACCGTCACCGGCACCAGCCCGTCCGGGATGATGTACTGGCCGCTGCCGGGAAAGGTCATCTGTGTCCATTCCTGCCATTCAGCGATCGAGCCGGTAATCAGCATGGCCTGCGGAGACACTTTCACTACCCGCGCACCGAGTCGGGCATGAGTCCGCAGCCACGGATCGAACAGCATACCGTCGTCGCGCTTCCATGTGATGTACTGCTCCATCGGGATCAGCGGATACTGTGATTTCTGTGTCGGCCTGACCGGGGCAATCAGCGCTTTCAGGCTGTGCTGTTTCGCGATATCGCGCATAGCACGCACCACGCGCTGGCTGATGCCTCTTCCAAGATGTGAAGGCCGGATGGTGATGCTCAACGCGCACAGGGTATCCGGCGTGGCCCCTGCCTCATAATCTTCCATTCCGCTGACCAGCATCGCATCCCAGCCGTCATCCGGCAGGCTGTCGTCGCTGCCGTCCCAGCGCACTGCGATGCTGTTACCGACGGCAATCAGATCATCACCGTCCAGCAGCATGAACTGAAAATCTGCGAACTGGGTGTACAGCTTATCCCAGTGCTGGTTGGCATAGGTATCATGCAGCATAAAAGTCTGCCACCCTGCGATGACAAGCTCTTCAATCGCAGCTCTCAGGTCAGGGCGCTGTGTAAAGGTCACAATCTGTTCGGCCATGATGTCATCTCCGCTGAATTGCTGGGTATTGCTGGATCTTAAGCCAGTTTAATCGTTTTCGGTCATCTGATAAATACGTGCGGCCAATTCCCGCAGCGCCTGCTTCATCTCCGGCGGATGCAGCACCCGGAACGGACACCCGATATAGGTGATATAACGCGCACACCAATCCAGTGCACCACTGTCGGTATAGACGGTCATCAGCACGCCGCCGTCCGGATATTCCTCAAGGTATGCCACCTCTGGCGAGACACGCGAACGCAGCCATTCGAGCGATGCATCCAGCACGACTTCTACCTGCCAGTAAAGGGACTGACTCGCGAAGGAGTCGATCAGGTAGGTGAGCGCATTGAAGTCCTGCGGCGGATCAAAATAACTGCCGAGCAGGCGGTGTTCCAGAATCCGATCAAGCCGGAAAACACGCAGCGCCCCGCGCAGGTGACAATAGGCCACACTGTACCAGTTCGCGCCGTGGTGAACCAGTCCATAGACATCAATCACCCGCTCGGCGCGGTCCTCACCACCGGTAGCGTAGGCGATCCACAACTGGCGGTACTCATAGGCCGCGATGCTGACATCCCCCAGCAGGCGGGCATTGGAGTAAAGCGTGACCGGTGCGTTGATCAGGATATTCTGCACGGCCTTGGCCCGCTGGCGGATCTCATCCGGCAGCACACGCTCGATTTTCGCCACGGCGCTGTCCACACCGATATCCTGAAGCAGGCCAAGCCGCCGCACCACTGTCAGCCCCAGCACCACGGCCAGAATCTCGGGGTTGTTGAACATCAGCGGCGGCAGGCGGAATCCCGGCATCAACCGGTACAATCCATAACGCCCCGGCTCACTTTCGACCGGAATCCCCAGATCGCGCAGCATGGTGATATAGCGCCGCACACTGCGAACATCCACTTCCAATCGGGCGGCGATGTCTGGTCCACTCATGCCATGTGAGGACTGAAGCATCTCAAGCACCGTGAGCAGTCGAAGTGTCGGACTGTAGGTTGGCCCGTACATAAGTTTTCCCTTAAAACATCGAAAATATGTTTCAATGAGGACGGATTATACCCTCATTCAGGTTTACTCTAAAAGTAGAGCAGCGAACGACATCTTATCCCGATTTTTCATGCTCTGATGCCCAACGAAACGAACGAGGAGACATCATGAATCCGTCTAACATCCCTCTGGAGCTGCTGCACATTGAAACCCGTCATCAGGAGATGATTCAGGAAGCTGCACAGCAGCGGCTGATCCGGGAAATCCGTGAAGAAAAGCCCGGTTTGCTGCAAAGTGTGCGTGCGCTGTTTGCTGGCTCCGCCCCGGCAGTGTCACATCCCGCGCCGCAGCCCCGCGCAAAGACCCCCCGGCGTCCGGCCAACCCACGGAAGGCCAACCCACGCACGGTCTGACAGCGAATCGGTGGTCACAGATGATGTTGCACAGCGGAAATCGCCGCCCTAACCGCATACAGAACACAAAAACGGGATGTCAGCCATCCCGTTTTACATTCTTCAGGTATCTCTGAAAACAGACCGCTAATATAGCCATATAGCCATGCAGCCATGCAGCCATGCAGCCAACGCCCGAATATGCTACTCAATCACACCGAGTGACTTCCCGACCTGCTCGAAGACGGCCAGCGCCTGTTCCAGATCGCTCTGGCTGTGGGCGGCGGTATTCATCACGCGGATACGCGCCGCGCCCTTTGCGACCGTCGGATAGCCAATCGCCATCGCGAATACGCCATTCTCGAACAGCTTCCGGCTGAATTCCTGCGCCCGTGATGCCTCACCGAGCATCACCGGGATAATCGGCGTCTCGCTCTGGCCGATGTCGAAGCCCATCCCGCGCAGCTCACGCTTCATCAGCTCGGCATTGGACCACAGCCGCTGTACCAGTTCTTCCGACTCTTCCAGCATATCGACCGCTTCCAGACAGGCCGCCACATCCGGGACGGTCATCGCGCTGGAGAACAGAAACGGACGCGCCCGCTGTCGCAGCCAGTCGATAATCACCTGACTGCCCGCCACGATCCCACCGACCACGCCGAACGCCTTGCTCATCGTGCCGACTTCGACATCGATTTTGCCATGCAGGTTAAAGTGATCGACGATCCCGCGACCGCCGCGCCCCAGTACACCTTCACCGTGTGCGTCATCGATCATCAGCAGGATATTGTGTTCGCTGGCGATCTCGTGCAGGGCCGGCAGTCGGGCGATGTCACCATCCATACTGAACACGCCGTCACTGATGATCAGCCGCCGCCCATCGACGGATGTCTCTGCGATTTTGCGGCGCAGATCATCCATGTCGTTATGGGCATAAGCGACGATCTGCGCACGGCTAAGGCGGCATCCGTCGATGATGCTGGCGTGATTGAGCGCATCGGAGAAGATCACATCCCCTTTGCCCACCAGCGCCGGGATCACCGCCAGATTTGCCGTGAAGCCGCTCTGGGTGGTGACGACGGCTTCAGCCCCTTTGAAGGCCGCCAGCCGCTGCTCCAACTGGACATGCAGCGACATCGTCCCGGCAATCGTCCGCACCGCGCCGGGGCCAATCCCATACTGGTCGATAGCGCGTTTGGCGGCTTCTCGCAATCGTGGGTGATTGGCCAGCCCCAGATAATTATTGGCACAGAAGTTGAGGACCGATTTTCCATCCACAACGATATGGCCGTCCATCGGGCTTTCAATGGTTCGAATATGGTTATAAAGGCCCTGTTCGCGCAGTTCGTCAAGCTGTGCGGCCAGATATGCCGTTTTCGACGCTGGTGCGCCTGCCGTGCCTGATAGATCGTGTTTTGTCTCCACGTTGTCTCCTCACCTTCCTCATAGAGCGCTCAGATGCTCTCCAAGCGGCACTCACGATTGTATCGAAAAATTCCAGGACCTGAGTTAGCATTAGAAGAACTGTGCTTCAGATCCGACTCAATCTCCATTAGTACAGACATGATCCGTCGGGATCATTTGCGTCACACGCCACATTTGATTTGAAAAGGAAAAACGATTCGTGAGCCATCTTAGCGCGCAGAATACCCGTAAACTCCGGATGGGTAAGCCCTTCCATCTTCCGCCCCCCGCCCAACCGCTGAAATCGACGGTCACCCTTGTGCTGGAAAATGCCCCTGCGAAGGCCGCTCCACTGATCATCCTCACCGATGTGCGCCAGTCCTATGAGTGGCGCGTGGTCATGGACGCCGTACCAGATACCGATCTGTCGGGGGCGTGGCAGGCCGAAATCCGCCTGCCGAGCGAGATGACCATCGTCCGTTATCATTTCATAGTGGACGAAGTTCAGGTGATGGAACACCGTCAGGTTGAAGGGCATAACAAACCGATCTACGGCGAATGGACCGAACTCGAATTCAAGATCGCCGTCTATGACCCGGCAGGGATGCCCGCTGACTGGACACAGGGCATGATGATGTATCAGATCTTCCCGGATCGCTTCGCCACCAGTGACGCTGATCGCAAGCTGACGCATCCCGGCGTGTATGGCAAAGAGGCCGTCTTTAAGAAGTGGGGCGAGATGCCGGAAGCGCCACCCACAGGCCGCGACTTCTTCGGCGGGGATCTTCGGGGCATTATCGAGAAGCTGGATTATCTGAAGGAACTCGGCGTCGAAACGCTTTACCTCAATCCGATCTTCGAAGCGGTCACCAATCACCGCTATGAAGCCATCGACTTCATGACGATTGATCCGATGCTCGGCACTGAAGCCGATCTTGAAGAGCTGATCCGTGAAGCGCACGCCCGTGACATCAAAATCGTGCTGGATGCGGTGTTCAATCACTGCTCATCGGACAGCATCTATTTCGACATCACCGGCAAGCAGACCAGCCGCACCGGTGTCCCCGGCGCCGCGCAGTCGCAGACCTCACCCTATTATCGCTGGTTCCGCTTTGAAGAATGGCCGAGCGAATATGACGGCTGGTGGGGCTTTGGCTTCATGCCGGAATTCGTCGAAGCGCCGGAAATGGAAGAATACTTCCTGGGTCCGGACGGTGTCGCCCGTTACTGGCTGCGTAAAGGCATCGATGGCTGGCGCTGTGACGTGGCCTTCGATAACACCCCTGCTTTCTGGCAGCGCTTCCGTCGTGCCGTCCATGCCGAACGTCCCGGCGCTTACACCATCTCTGAAGAATGGCGCGACGCCACCCACTATTTCCTTGGGGATATGTTCGACGCCACCCAGAATTATCGCTTTGCGTGGGCGGTGCGCGGCTATCTGGCGACCAATCATCTGCTGCCGTCGGAACTCGACGACCGCTTGCAGGTCTGGATGCGTGACACACCTGCGCCAGCGGTCAAGGCACAGATGAATCAGGTCGACTCACATGATACCGACCGTCTGCTGACCGTCTGCCGTGGGGATCGCAAACGTTACCTTCAGACAACGGCCTTCCAGCTTTCGTATGCCGGTGCGCCCTGCATCTATTACGGCAGCGAAACCGGGCTGGAAGGGGCTTATGCCGAAGATGGCCGCCGCACGATGCCATGGGATGATCTCGATCAGGAGCTAGGCGACTGGTTCAAACACGCGATCCGCACTCGCAATCAGTCAAAGGCCATCCGGCTCGGTGATGTTGAAACGGTCATCATCGACGACACGCAGCGCGTATACGGCTTCAAACGCCAGTACGAGTCAGAGGTGGTATACGCAGTCTTCAATGGCGGAGACAAGCCCGCGACCTGTGAGATCACACTGGAAGCAGGCGCATCGGGGACCTTCTACGACATGCTTGGTGTCCAGCCGGAAGCCGCCGTCGCAGAGGGCAAACTGACGTTTGAACTTCCCACGCGTGGCATGGTGTGGTATACGGCGAAGTAAGGATGCCCAACGGGGTGTCCGCAGCGAGAATGGGCGGCATTCTTGCCGCCCAAGTTAAGGGCTTTTGAGGCCGAAAACCCCCTGTGGCCGTACCAAGATCCCCCTTTCCCTCGGAGCGCAGCAACTGGGTAGCGCAGTCCTATCGCGCCGGGATGGGGGTTAAACCGTGGCCCGATTTACACCTGCTTCAATGTGTAAAATGCCATTATCTTGGTGCATACGGGGCGCAATGTATTGCGCCCCTACACGATTACAGGTTGCGGTAGAGTCGAGATTTTCCCTCGACCTTTTCCGGCCCTTTACCTCTATTTCACCGTTTCCAGCGTGACATCCAGAAGCATGCCGCCTGTGCCCTGATAATTGAAGTTGAGATCGACCCGGCCATCTTCGGGCACGATGAAGTCCAGTGTATAGCCGATGCTGCCATAAACCGATGAGGTCATCACAACAGTGCCATGCTGCGTCACCTGAATAACCGGCTGGCTGTAGATGTTCGGTGATTCACCGCTGAGCGTCAGGCGCATGTGCTGGCCCGCCTCACCTTCGAAGTAATACGGAATCGCCATGATTTTGTCCACCAGCAGCACCGTGACGGGTCCAGTGTTGGGTGTGAGTTCGATTGCCTCAAACAGATTGTAGTAAAGTTGCAGGCTGCCGCTGGCCCCCTGAATGTATGGGAACACGACCACCCGGTACTCTCCATCCTGCCACAGCGGCAGCCACGCGATCTCTGGATTGAAGTTCGCGCCGCTGTCATCATCCCACGCGACCGGATAGCCATCCGGCCCCAGCAGCATCATCACGGTATCAATCGGCGCACCGGCATACAGCGTGAACAGCGACAGCGTCTGACCGGCGCGGCCTTCAAACTTGAAAGCGTAGGCTTCATCCGGTCTGCCGCTGAATTCAATCGGGGTCGGCTGATCAGGGATCAGTGCCACGGCGTTCAGCGTAAACGGATTGACCGGGGGCGCAGGCCAGTAATCGTAGTACGGCGCATCCCCCATCCCGATCGGTGTCGGCGTCGGCACGGGGAAGTCGAACGGCGTCGGCGTAGGGGTGAAATCATACAGCGTCTCCGGCACCAGCGTCGGCGTCGCGCTCATTTCAGGCGTCGCGCTCAT
>CAYNDH010000037.1:0-1743 GCA_964395665.1 uncultured Anaerolineaceae bacterium | reverse complement strand
GGCGTCGCGCTCATTTCAGGCGTCGCGCTCATCTCCGGCGCATCGAATGGCGTCGGCGTGCCGGTCAGGGTCGGAGTCGCTGTCAGTGTGAGTGGCAGTGTCGGCAGCGGCGTCGGCGGCATGGGTGTCGCACTCAACGCAGGCATTCCCGCGCCTTCCTCAACCGCCAGCGTGACAGTGTAATCCCCCTGAACCTGCTGCGTACCGTCGAAGCCTCTGAAAGCATCAACCTCAATCAGATAGTCGCCATCCGCCGGGATGACAAACGCACTGATACGCGCCTGTGAACTGCCGCCGCTGTCATCATCCTGCGCGATGAGATTACCGCTGGCATCCAGCAGGCGCACGAACGGATCGAAATCCGCCGATGTCAGATCAATCGTGACCAGATCGCCAGCGCTGGCTTCAAACTGGTACTGTCCGACCTGTGTTTCACCGCCCAGCGTGCCGATGACCGGGTCACCAGCGGTCACGATCCCCGGATCGGTCGCGCCTGTATCCGGGGCGGCGGTGGCCTCACCAGCATCACCCGATGGGGTCGGTGTCGCCGCTGGGTCTTCTGTTCCGGCGCTCTCAAGTGAGATCAGCAGCAGAAATACCCCGCCGATCTCACGATCACCACCGGCGCCGCGATAACCATCAACGACCACGGTGTATGTACCGCTGGCTGGCAGTTCAAGATCCGCCAGCAGTGCATTCACACCGGGGCCGGAGTCGTCATCGCTGGCGATCTCGCTGCCGTCCGGCCCGATCACCGTCAGATTCGGGTCAAAATCGAATGAATCAAGGATGATCTCCACGACATCCCCGGCGCGGCCTTCAAACTGCACTTCGACCGTCCGCACATCGCGGGACAGTTCGCCCTCAAACGGCTGATCGTAGCCAGCCACCAGCCCATCACCTGATGCACCGGGCGTCACGTCGGGTTCAGGCGTCGTCACATCCGGCGCACGCGTCACATCCGGCGTCGGTGTCCCGGTCGGCTGGAAGATCGGCGGCGCTTCGTCAGCCACTGTCAGCGCCAGCCGGTATTCACCGCTGATCTCGCGCTGACCGGTCGGCCCACGGAATCCATTGACCTCAATCGTGTATTCACCGCTCTCGCGCAGCCGGAAACCGCTGATGCGTGCATACAGGCTCGGCCCGCTGTCATCATCACTGGCGATCTGACGGCCATCCGGCGCAATCAGGATCACGAACGGGTCAAAGGCATCTGAAGCCAGATCAATCGTCACAAGCTGGCCTTCTTCGCCGGTGAAGGTGTAGGCGGCGCTGTCGGACTCGGCGGTAAGCTGGCCGATGACCGTTTCGCCATTCGCAATCGGGCCGCCGTCCGCTTCACGCGCAAAGCTAAGCGTCACGACGAAATCGCCGCTGACCGCCGCACGTCCGCCATTGTCCAGATTCTGCCGCGCCGTCGCGACAATCGTATAGCGGCCATCTTCCGGCAGTGTAAAGCCGCTGATCTCGGCGTTGAAATCACCGCCGCTGTTATCATTACGCATCAGGATGTTGTCATCGGCATCCGCCAGCAGCAGATAGGCGTCGAAATCCGCCGACATCATGCGAACGCTGATCACCTGTCCGGCAGTGCCATCGAATTCAAACGACGCGCTGGATGTTTCACTGTCAAGCTGGCCTTCAAAACGCTGTACAGGTGACTGATCAGGTGCGGGCGGAGTCACCGTGGCCTCTGCGCTGCCACTGTTTGAGTCCTGATTGGAACCGGCATCGGTCGCGTCT
>CAYNDH010000036.1:5566-31689 GCA_964395665.1 uncultured Anaerolineaceae bacterium | reverse complement strand
AGGGACAGGGCCTGCCCTGTCCGCGCCGGAAACCAAATTTCAGATAGCCTCTAAATCCGTCTGCCAAAAACTGCCATACCGCTAAAAACGGGTGTCTCTGCGATAAATCAGCATCTATCGAGTATCAGAGACACCCGTTTTCGAAACTTCAGCTTTACAGTTTTTATTACAAACATTACAGGATGAACCGATGAGATTTTTCAGACAGCTTTTCACCATCACAGGACTGACAGCGATCCTGGCGCTGTTCGCCGGGTTAGCGCTGGCGCAGGGTGTCACACTGGCCCCACAGGGGACGGACGGCGAGACGATTTACGCCGCCTTCCCGGTCAATATCACACTGGACGGCGAATTCGATGACTGGGGCGGCATCCCACAGGCCGAAGTCAGTCAGGGTGTCGGACAGGAAGCGGTACGTTTCGCCGTGGCCGCTGACAGCGAATACCTTTACATATGGGCTGACATCATCGACGACAATATCATCACCGGCGAACACAACGCCGACTTCTGGAATGAGGACTCGCTGGAGCTGTACTTCAACGCGACCGGCGACCTGACCCGCACCAGCTATACCGACGGCGTGGCACAGCTCACCCTGCCGCCGCTGAATATCGGCGCGGCCCCTGAAGATGTCATGGCAGGCGGCGTGCGTAATGCGACGGTTGAAGCGCAGGTGATCACCGTCGCCACCGATACCGGCTGGGCGGTCGAAGTCGCCGTCCCGCTGGAGAATTCGGTCTGGTCGATCACGCCGGAACACGAAGCAGAGATCGGCTTTCAGGTGAAGCTCAACACGGCATCAGATCGCAACCGCGATGGGATGTTAAGCTGGTCGATTCACGAACCCGGTGACCAGTCATACCAGAATCCGAGCGTGTTCGGTCGGCTGATCTTCTATGAAGTCTCGGCAGAACCGCAGGCATCGGGCGAATACTTCTTCCGTTCAGAACTCGCGGCGGATGGCCTTGTGGACGACTTCGAAAACGGCATCTGGATGCAGGCTAAGGGTGATACGTTCATCGGTCTGGTGCCGGATGGCGGTGCGGCACTGGCCGTCCGTCAGGCCGTGCTGGCTGACGATCTCGCGCTGCCGAATCAGAAAGCCGACGCTAATAATCTGCTGGCGATCTCATATGACGAAACCGGCGGCAGCTATCGCCATTACTTCACCGACGGTCTGAACCCGTCCGCGCAGGACTGGTCGGCCTATCAGGGCGTCGGGATGTGGTTCCATGGGGATAACAGCGGACGCACGGTGGAAGTCAGCCTCTACAGTGCAGATGACGCCGCCGCCAGCACCGGCTTTGCTGATGAAGCATCCGGCTGGCAGTATGTGCTCATCCCATTCGACCTGCTCGAAGGTGAACTCGATGCGGCGGCAGTCACCGGCTATGGCCTGAACATCACAGCGGCGGATGAAACCGCCCCCGGCACGCTGTATCTCGATCATGTGAAGCTCTACAGCATGGAAAATACCACGGCTGTCGTCTGGCGGGATGCACAACCCGTCGAACGCCTGATCATCGATGCCAGCATCAACTGGGAATCGCGTGAATGGGAACTCGTCTGGTCGGATGAATTCGAAGCAGAAGCCAACGCATCTGTGAGTAGCGAAAACTGGACCTGTGAGGTTGGCGGTCACGGCTGGGGCAATAACGAGCTGCAATATTACACCACCTCACCGGACAATGTCTCGCACAACGGCGACGGCCAACTGGTGATCACAGCCATGCGGGGCCAGCCAGAGGATAACAGGACCTGCTGGTATGG
Source organism: uncultured Anaerolineaceae bacterium (assembly GCA_964395665.1). GTDB lineage: Bacteria > Chloroflexota > Anaerolineae > Aggregatilineales > Phototrophicaceae > JAEZAF01. Next base: position 29,919 of record CAYNDH010000036.1, on the reverse strand, counting down.
TCAGTGCGCCTTTACATCGGCACGCTGCACCACACAGGACAAATTCGAGTTCACGTATGGCCGCGTGGAAGCACGTCTGAAGCTGCCCTACGGTCCGGGGATCTGGCCGGCGTTCTGGATGCTGGGCGCGGACTTCCCCGAAGTCGGCTGGCCGAATTCCGGCGAGATCGACATCATGGAGAATATTGGCCGCGAACCGAACACCCTCTACGGGACAGTTCACGGGCCGGGATACAGCGGCGCAAGCGGCATCGGCGGCCATATCGTGAGGGATGAACCGCTGGCCGCCGATTTCCACGTCTACGCGATTGAATGGGACCCGCAGGTGATCCGCTGGTATATCGACGGCGAGCTGTTCAATACCTTTTCTGTCAACAGCCTGCGTAATCAGAAGTGGGTTTACGATCACGACTTCTTCATGATCATGAATGTCGCCGTTGGCGGCGACTGGCCCGGCCATCCCGACACCACCACCGAATTCCCGCAGCAGATGCTGGTGGATTATGTGCGCGTCTATCAGTTAAGCGCTGGCGAATAGCCTGTCAGATAACCCTATCACGCGGGGCTGCCGGGGATTTGTCCGGCGGTCCCGCCTTTTTGATTCAGCCCCTCACAACCTCATGAATGGACATTTCCTCTCTGCAAAAGCCTGCTAGACTTGTGCAGGACTGTTCACCTGAACAGGAATGCCGGACTTACCTTCAGTCGAATGCGGTGTCAGGCGGCATCGGCTTGCAACACAGGACGAGATACTCGTGACCATCGAACTGACCACCGCCGAGAAGATCCGCCGCCTGCCGTGGAATACGGCTATGGGGGCGATCAATAATATTTTCGCTGTCCTGACCTTCTTCGGCTCTGCCTTCATCCTCTTTGTGAATGAAATCGGTGCCTCCAATTCACAGATTGGTTTTCTGCTCTCACTGCTGCCCTTCACCGGCCTGATCGCGCTGTTTATCGCGCCGCAGGTCGCACGCTTCGGCTATAAACGCACCTTCATCACCTTCTTCACCCTGCGGAAGTTCATCACCGGCGGCCTGCTGTTCGTGCCGTGGGTGGCGGCGACCTATGGCAGCGAACCCGCCCTGACCCTGATTGCGGTCGTCGTGATCGGGTTTGCGCTGTGCCGAGCCATCGCCGAAACCGCCATGTTCCCGTGGTCGCAGGAATTTATCCCCAACTCGATCCGGGGCAAACACGCTGCACTTAATGATATGGTGGCCCGCATTACCGGCATCCTTGCGACGGCCTTCGCGGGTTACGTGCTTGGCGCATCCGATGACTTGAGCCGTTTTATCGTCATCTTCGCCGTCGCCCTGATCGCGGGCATCATCTCGGCATGGTGCGGCACACATCTTCCCGGCGGCGCGCCAACCGCCACACAGACCATCGCCTATCGCAACCTGTTCGGGGTGCTGCGCGACCGCAACTTCACATGGTATCTGTCCGGGATCGGGATGATCTCGCTGGCGGCGGCACCGCTGGCATTCCTGCCGCTGTTTCTGCGCGAACAGGTCGGCCTCAATGACAGCACGATCGTCTGGCTGGGGATTGGCGGCACGTTCGGCGGCCTGACATCGACCTATCTGATGGGCTGGGCTGCGGATCGCTATGGCAGTAAGCCGGTGCTGCTGCTCGGACTCACCCTCAAGGCGATTGTACCGCTCGGATGGCTGCTGATCCCACGCAGCAGCGATGCCAGTGTTGCTTATGCGCTGGCACTGTTTGTGATTTCAGGGATTGTCGATATTGGCTGGGCGATCGGTTCCGGACGGCTGCTGTTCACCAAAGTCGTCCCGCGTGATCAGAGCGGCGAATACATGGCGGTTTATTATGCGGCAGTCGGGCTGATCGGCGGCTTCAGCCAGATTATAAGCGGGGCGCTGCTGGATGCGACCACCGGCCTCTCCGGTCAGGTAATGGGCTTCCCGATTGACCAGTTCACGCCGCTGTTCATCGGATGCGTGGTGCTGATGTTCATCGGCATCGTGATCTTTCGCCGTGTCCAGCCGGATAGTGATTTCAGCTTCGGAGAGTTCGCTGGCATGTTCGTCCATGGCAATCCGGTCTTCGCCCTGACATCCGTTGCCAGTTATTACCGCGCCAGCGACGAACGCTCGATTGTCCATGCGACCGAGCGACTGGGCCGCACCAAGAGTCCGCTGACGGTGGAAGAACTGCTGGAAACGCTGATTGATCCGCGCTTTAACGTGCGCTTTGAAGCGGTGATCTCGATTGCGCGCATGGGGCCGGAACCGCGACTGGTCGATGCCCTGTGCCGCATCGTGGATGGGACCGAGATCTCATTAAGTGTGATCGCGGTCTGGGCGCTGGGACGGATGGGTAGCGACCGCGCCGTGCCCACCCTGCGTAACGGGCTGAATGCCGAATACCGGTCGATCCAGCTTCACAGTGCGCGCTCATTGGGGACGCTGAAAGATATGTCAGTCGCGCCGCTGCTGCTCGAACGTCTGCAAACAGAAACCGATAAGGGGATGCTGATGGCGTGTGCATCCGCCCTCGGCAACCTTCAGCACATCGAAGCGCTGGATGAGATCCTCTCGCTGCTGGACGTCACGCAGAATGAAGGCGCCCGCATGGAACTGGCGCTGGCGGTGGCGCGCATCGCCGGGGATGATAAGCCGTTCATCCGCCTGCTGCGCGGGCTGCGTCAGGATATGGGGACGACTGCATCACAGACGGTTGACGCGCTCAGGCGTCGGGTGAATGTCAGCGCGTCCGAAGATCTCAGCACCCTGCCGGACCTGTTCACCCAGTGTTCATTGAGCTTTGCCCGCAATCAGTACGACACCGGCGCGGCGCAACTCGCACAGGCGATTGATCTGCTCATCCCAACCTATCCGCCGGAGATGGATACACAGCGGCGCGTGCTGATGGCCTGTGCGGAAAAACTCCGCACCATGGGCATCACCCGGCTGGAATATCTGGTGCTGGCCCTGCTGATCCTTCAGCACGGGAAATAGGGCGCAGCTCCCACTTACAAGGGTAGATATTTGAACCTCATCCCGTCTCGCTGCATGTCATAACCTCACCTCCAAGCCCTTTCCGCTCGGAGAGGGGTTGGGGGTGTTTTCAGGGGTAGGTATTCGATCTCGGTTCAGGTGTTTACGGGCGGACAGGGCGCCATTGCAAGCAATGCGGCCCTGTCCCTACATGGCGCATGAATGCGCGTACGTATTTTGTAGGGACAACGCCTAAACATGCTTGCATGTCGTTGTCCGGCGTTTCCATGAGATTCAATGGAAATACCTACCTTTGAAAAGGTTGGGGGTGAGGTTATCTTTTCACCGTGATCCGTGCGTCTTCGGCACGTAGACCGCCCGCCCCTTGTCCTGCATCAGATTGGCGATCAGCGCCGTCCAGCCGTTCTGATGACTGGCACCGAGTCCCGCGCCGGTTTCGGCATGGAAGAACTCGGAGAACCACAGGCTGTCTCGCCACAGTGGGTCCTGCTGAAACAGTCCGCGTTTCCCCAGATAGGGCCGCCGGTCTTTAGCATCGAGTTTGAACAGGCCGGTCAGCCCGTCAATCAGATGCAGCGCGGCCTGCTCGGATGTGATCGTATCCCCCTTATGCTGAATCAGCGGCTCGCTGAAGTATTCGTCGTAGATATGCAGCGCTTCAATCGCCACTTTATTCAGCGGCGCCCAGATCGGCCCGCGCCAGTTGGAATTACCGCCGAACATCTTGCTTGTCGACTCGCCCGGCTCGTACTGGAGATCCAGTTCCTTTTCGCCGATCTGGACACGCATCGGCTCCTGCTCATGCACCTTCGACAGTGCCCGCAGCCCGTAAGGGGTATAGAACTCGTCCGGGTCAAACATCACCTGAAGCAGATGCCGGATCTGATCATGCGGCAGCACCGCCAGCAGCACACAGCCATTCCCACCGGGGCGGAATTCCTTCTCTTTCTTTGCGGCCTTTTCAAATTGTGCACGCAGGCGCGGCAGGCCGTCCAGTGTGGCCGGGTCCAGCAGCATGGCGGCCACCAGCGGGATCAGACCGCTGAACGAGCGCACTTTGAGTGGGATGCGCTTTCTGTTCGGCATCCGCACGACTTCATAGAAGAACTGATCCTGTTCATCCCACAGCTTCTGAAGCGCGGCCCGTATTTTGAGGAAATGTCCGAAATAACTCTCTGCGTCGCGATCCTGATCGAGTTCAATCGCCATCGCCAGCATATTCAGCACAAACAGCGCCATCCAGCCGGTGCCATCGACCTGTGTGATCCAGCCGCCTTCCGGGATGTCCGTATTACGATCCAGCAGGCTGATATTATCCTTGCCGAGAAAGCCGCCGTCGAACAGGTACTTTTCAGGCTGATGATTTTCCATCCACCAGTCAAAATGCAATTTCAGACGGGTATAGGCCTGCTGCAAAAAGTCCTGATCCTGTTCGGTGGTATGGTAGATGTGCCACACCGCCCATGCATGGATCGGCGGATGCACCGCGCCCAGATCCCCCTCAAAACCCGGCATGGCGCCATCCGGGTGCATGTAACGGTCACTTAACAGCAGCAGCGCCTGTTCCTTAGCGAATTCCGGATCGACCATGCTGATCGTGACGACCTGAAAGTCAACATCCCATGTCGCCAGCCAGGGGTATTCCCACGGGTCCGGCACGGACAGGATGTCATGCGCGTCGAAGTGCTTCCAGTCCTCAAACGCCTTCTGATCGCTCTCCGCCAGCCGGTCGGCATTCTCCTTCAGCCAATCCTTCACGCTGAAATGATAGAAGCTCTTGTTCCACATCAGCCCCGCGTAGGCCGCCCGCTGGATCGTCTTCTCTTCCGGCGTCATGGATTCCGGCTGAAGCGCGGCATAGAACTCGTCGGTGTCACGCTGGCGCTGCTCGAAGACCGCATCGAAATCAGCGAACGGCTGGTCATGTGATGCCGCGCTCAGACGGGTCTGCACGATCCACGTCTCGCCCGCTTTCAGTTCCTTCTGCCAGTGCGCGGCGCATTTGCTGCCTGCCCGGTCGGGATTCACACGCTCCGGCTGACCACGCACCACGGCGTAATCAATGCCATCTTTGGTGTACGGCTCACTGTTCGGCGTGTCAGAAAGCAGTTCGGTATTGGTTTCGTTTTCGGTAAACAGCAGATCGGACGGCGCATCGGTATACCAGCGCCAGCCGTTAAAATCCGGGTGATGGATCGTCACCGTTCCGTCATCCCCTGCCCGGAGCTGTGGCCGCCTGGACTGCTTCGACTGCCTGCCGGTGCGATCACGCCACGTATTGCGGAAAAACAGGTGCGGCAGGATGTGCAGCGGTGCGCTCTCTTCGCCCTGATTGACCGCCGTGATCCGGCACAGGATGTCATCCGGGCCAGCCTTGGCATATTCAATCACGATGTCGAAATAGCGCCGCTCTTCGAAAACAGGCTGAAGGGCATCCGCCAGCGCATAAGGCGGTTCATCCTGCCCACGGACCGCATTTTCACGGACCAGCCGATCATACGGGTATTCAACATGAGGATAGCGGTACATCATCTTCATATAGCTCTGGCTGGGGATGCCGTCGATGAAGAAGAAGTATTCTTTCACATCCTCACCATGATTGCCCTGCTCGTTACTCAACCCGAAGAAGCGCTCCTTCAGCCACGGGTCCTGACCATTCCAGAAGGCAGCCGTCATGCACAGCCGCTGCTGAAGATCGCAGAAACCGGCGATGCCGTCTTCTGCCCAGCGGAAGGCCCGGCTGCGTGCATATTCGAACGGCGTCGCTTCCCATGCGTTTTCGCTGCCATGCCCTTCACGGACCGTCCCCCATGAACGGGCCGAGATATAATTCCCCCACTGCCGCCACTGGTCCGCATCCGGCCCGGTGATTCGTTTGCGTTCAACTGTTGATTTCAAGGTAGGGTCCTCTTCAGCGTGTATTTGTAACTGCAAATGGATCGCGGCCTTCAGACAGCATCACCGTGTGAACTCCGGCAGCACCTTTTCGCCGAATATGTCGATAAAACGTTCCTGTTCGCGGTTGACGTTGTGGATATAAATCCGATCAAAGCCCAGTTCGACATCCTGCTGAAGCCACTCGATATGCTGTTTGGGATCAGATGAGATGCGGATATGCCCTTCGAGATCTTCAGGGCGCACCAGTTCGGCCAGTGTATCGAACTGATTCGGCATCCGCAGTTCGGACAGTACGCGGCTTTCCAGAACATTGGTCCGCCACTGGTCATGCGCTCCGGCGACGGCTTCCTTCTGCGTGCGTGCATAGGATGTCTGGGCCTGAAGCAGCATCGGCTTGCCTTCTCCACCGCCCCGGCGGAAGGCGTCAACGAACTGCTTCTGCTTTTCATACGGCTTATAAACGGTGATCACGCCGTCCGCCCAGCTTCCTACCCATTCCGCCGTCTCCGGTGTGATGGCCGCCCCGAAGATCATCGGCGCTTCATCCGGGCGGCTGTAGAGCTTCGCCTCATCGACGGTGATATATTTCCCCTGCAAGGAGACCGTCTCGCCGCGCCATAATGCCCGGATCACCTCAACGCATTCCAGCAGGCGGGCGTTACGCTCCGGCTTGTTGATCCAGCCGTCACCGGTGATGTGCTCATTCATGTACTGTCCGCTGCCGAAGGCGCACCATACCCGTCCGGGGAACATCACCGCCAGCGTCGCGGCGGCCTGCGCGATGATCGCCGGGTGATAGCGCTGCCCCGGTGCATTGACCATACCGAATGTCAGATCGGTGGCCTGTAATGCCGCGCCCAGCCAGGACCATGCGAATCCGCTCTGCCCCTGGCGCTCGCTCCATGGCGTGAAGTGATCGGAACACATGGCGCACTGAAATCCGGCTTTCTCCGCCTTCTGGATATACGTCAGCAGTGTCTTCGGATCATACTGCTCATGAGAGGCGTGATAACCAATCTGTGCCATAAAATCTGCCTTTGCATGTGAGGAAACAGCAATCGGGTGAACAACGGGCCGCAGGTCAGTTGATCGGTTGCAGCGGCCAGATCAGCGTGTCCAGCCGTTCGGCATAGTGCAGACGCGGGGGCGGTCCGTCCAGCGGGACCGGTGAAACGGTGTTCTCGGTGATTTCCGCTTCAGCGGTTTGCAGCGGCCACGGTGGATGATGGATCTCACCCCGATACGGCCTGCCCTGCGGATCGGTGGTATACAGACAGTAGCGCTCGACCAGCCAGTGATCGAGACTGCCCGGTTCGGCGTGATACGGATCGGAGACCGGCCCATAATTCGCCCGAAAAGCACCGTCCTGATGCCGGCTCTCATACTCGACACGCTGCCCCTGCGCATCACATTTCATCGCCGCCGTCCGGTATGGCAGATAAAAGAACGTTTTCGCCCCAAACACGATCACGGGATTGGAAGCATCCAGACTGAAGAACAGGATGCCGGGCTTGTCCTCATACGTAACATAGGTGCGGACGTTCATCTCAAGGAAACGCGACATCAGCGGCACCGGCGGCAAAAAGGGCGGCCTTGTCCCCGTAGCCAGAAATGGCGCGATGCTCAACCACGCCTGTCCATCAAAGGTATCGAGCGTCAGAGGCGGCGGAATCAGATCATGCATCACCTCAACCGCGACCGGCCAATGGGCAAAAAGCAGTTTCTGCCAGACCTGTGTCATGATCCACGGGCGCCGGGGCATCGGCCACAGGCGGTGTGCATGAACGGCCCTGATCTGCGCCGGGTTCATCGGATGGTCAGGGGTGAATGCAGGAACATGATGCGCATCCGGACTAATCATCCCGGCGGGATCTGCTGTCCGTCATCAGCGTGGTGGCGAAGGCGTAAAGGCCAAACAGCAGATGCGGCAGCCACGTCTTCGGGCGGCGTTCATCGCGGATGCCGAGCAGAAACGGCGCCAGTGCCAGCCCGGATGACAGCACAAAGTCATTTCCCAGATGCATTTTGAATGGCAGCAGCCGCACCAGTCCCAGTTTGTAATTTGTGAGCAGTGCCTGCGCCAGAATCGCGATCCCGGAGATCCTTAGCAGCCACGATGCCCGCTCACTGTCCTTCGAGACTTCCAGCACTTCCGGCACCACCAGCAGACTCGCAGCGGTCACATAATCCAGCACACCATGCGCTTCGGGAGACAGGACTTTCATCACCTTACCTCTTTTCTGCTGTCTGAATAGGGTTTCAACATTTCATCTCCGCATATTAGCGAGAAACCCGACGGTGCATATAGGTCAGGTGATGCAATTTGAGGTAGCCAGAAGGTCCATAATCAGGTTATGCTGCTCACATTCTTCCAACAGGATGTATATCCATGATCTCAGTCTTCATCGATGGCGTCAGCCATGACTTCATCCCCCTGAAGGATTTTCGCGCACAATTCGGACTGCCGGAGACCTTCAGTATCTCGTGGTTTCAGCCCAAGGATTTCACTGGCCTTGGCTCGATCAGACACGCCAACAGCGAACTGATGCATGTCCGGCAGGCGCTGCTCGAAACGCTGCCCGACGGGATGCCACCAGCGGGCTGGTCGTCACTCTCCGTCAGCCTGCAAATGGCGTTCCGCCACCTGCTGTTTGAAGTCAATCCGCAGATCGGCCTGAAACCTGAAGAAATCGATTATGCCGTAAACGGGCTGGGACAGGTCTGCTATCTGCTGATGCAGCACTGCACCTCTGCCCGGATGCGCGGTCAGCCGCTGCCGAGCTTCAACGATATTCATCATCTGTGGCTGGAAGGCTCGGTGATCGTCTGGCCAAAGACCTACGGCTATGAATGGGATGATAACGTGTGGGGTGTGCAGGTGATTGAGTATGCTTACGGACGCATAGGCATGGCCGTCAGCACGCCGCAGGGGATCTTCGCCGTGCTGGACAGGATTTATACCTGCCCGGCAGAAGGCTTTATGACACTGCTGCTGCGCGACATCGTGGAACGCATCCTTGATCTGATGCAGCAGGCCGCCGCGCCGCAGTAACCGATACCGCTGTGCTTGCAGACCAATGTGCCGCTGTTGAATTCGACAGCGGCACATTTTTTATGCAGATAATAGCGGGGGATCATACCGAACAGCCGGTTCGCGGATGCCTAGCCGACGTTCCGCTGCTGGAAATCGTAGGGACGAGCTGCATCGGCGTCGAAGTGTTCTCCGGTGCGCAGGCGGTGGATGTCCACGCCTTCGACCACAACCGGATCATAACGCTTGGCCGCGTAAATATCCGTGAAGCCCATATTGCGGCCATCGACGACCGTCACCGAGCCGGAGCCAACCACCTCATACTGACCGGACGGCGAGATCAGCAGTGCGGTATCCTCATCAATCCCGACGCCGACCATCCCCGGATTGAGCGCGACCGCCGTCAGCAGGCGGCCAAGGCGATCTCGCTGTGAAAAATGCTGATCGACAATCAGGGGTGTGAGTCCCAGCCCGGATGCAAGCTGTACCATGCGCTGGGACGGCTTCGCACCGCTGCGCCCGAAAGCGATCATCTGGCGGCTCATGGCGGATGCCCCCGCGCTGGTCCCGGCAATGGGGACACCTCTGGCATGACAGTCATGCAGCGCGTGGGATAATTCTGTGCCGCCGATCAGTGACATCAGCTTGAGCTGGTCGCCGCCGGTCAGGAAGATGCCATCGGCGTCCTGAAGTCGGGCAGCGGTCATGGGATCTCGCGCCTGCTGACGGTCATGGATATGCAGGCATTCGACCTGACGCGCCCCCAGTTCGCTGAACGTCCGGCAGTACCTCTGACCGGTCTCTGTCGCAAAGCCGGACGCCGCCGGAATGACAACAATCCGCGCCGACGATGCGCCGCACAGCTCCATAAAGCGCGTCAGCACGACACGTGATCCGGTTTTGGCTTCTGCGCCGCCAATAGGCATCAAAATCCCTGTGCGCAAGGTGATCTCTCCTGCCTGCAATACAGGCGTCTAACTCGTGGACTATAGGGTTTCGCTGGCTGGAAGGGGATGATCTGAACAGCAGCAGGGGACGCTGTTCACGAGATATACACTACCAGTTCAAAGCGTATGCTCACTTCTTATTATACCGGAGGGTCTACTTTTAGCCCATCATACAATGCGCTGACTGACCCATACTTCTATTTGTGTATACCATACAATTGGCTTTAGCTGCTGCATGATTTTCACAGCCTGCAAACGACTCACTTTTTTCGTATGCGAGAGAATTAAATAATGAACACAAATGGTGTATCTGTACGAAGTATACGAGTGCTGCGCGGGCCAAATTTATATGCCTATATGCCCGTCCTGCACATTGTGCTCGATATCGGTGAATATGAAGAACGAGCAAGTGATACCTTTCCGGGTTTTGTGGACCGTCTGGTCTCATGGCTGCCCGGTTTGCATAAACATGAATGCAGCGTCGGTCGTCCCGGCGGATTTATCGAACGCCTGAATCGCGGGACGTATCTGGCACACATCACCGAACATATCACACTCGAACTGCAATCGCTGATGGGCTTCAACGTTGCCTTCGGACGCGCACGTGGGACGGGTGAACGTGGCGTCTATAACGTCATCATCCAGTACCGGGAAGAAGAGACCGCCCGCGCCGCCTTCGATACCGCCCTGCGCCTGACGCTGGCCGCCATGCATGATACGCCCTTCGACATCGAAGCCGAACTCGAACGGCTGATGGAGATCGCCGACAAATACGGGCTGGGGCCGAGTACCGCCGCGATCGTGAACGCCGCCCGCAAGCGGCGTATTCCGATCCTGCGCCTGACTCCCACCGGAAGCCTTGTTCAGCTCGGCTACGGCGTCTATCAGAAGCGCATTCTGGCGTCAGAGACTTCTAATACCAGTTCGATTGCGGTCGAATTGTGTCAGGAGAAGCCGCTGACCAACCGCATGTTGAGCATGGTCGGCGTCCCCGTCCCTGAAGGTCATACGGTCTACTCGGCGGACCGCGCATGGGAAGCCGCGCAGGACATCGGCCTGCCGGTGGTCGTCAAACCGGAAAGCGGCAATCAGGGCAAAGGCGTCAGCGTTAATCTCAACAATGAGGACGATGTGCGCCGCGCCTTCGAAATCGCCGCGCAGTACAGCCGCAGCGTACTGGTCGAGCGTTACATCCGTGGCAAGGATCACCGCGTACTGGTCGTCAACGGCAAGATGGTCGCCGCCGCCCGCCGTGATCCCGCGCATGTGGTAGGCGACGGACAGCATACGGTCGCCGATCTGGTGCAGATCGTCAATCAGGACCCGCGCCGCCGCCCTGGACACAGCAGCACCCTGACCCGCATCGAACTGGACGAAGCCGCCCATCTGGTGCTTGCACAGCAGGAGCTGACGGCTGACTCCGTCCCCGAATCCGATCAGGTCGTGATCCTGCGGACGAACTGCAATCTGTCCACCGGTGGCATCGCAGCGGATGTCACCGACGACATCCACCCGCACAACGCCCGGATTGCGGAACTTGCCGCGCAGATCCTTGCGCTGGATGTCGCCGGGATCGATATGCTGTGCGAAGACATCAGCCGCCCGTTGAGCGAACAGAACGGCGCGATTGTCGAAGTCAATGCCGCCCCCGGCCTGCGGATGCATCTGTATCCGGGCAGCGGTCAGCCGCGTGATGTGGCGACGCCGATCATCGAAATGCTCTATCCCAATGATGCCCCGTCGCGCATCCCGATTGTCGCGGTCACCGGCACCAATGGGAAAACCACAGTCACCCGCCTGATCGCCCACATGTACGATACCGCCCGCTGGGTGGTCGGCATGACATCCACCGAAGGGACTTACATCCGGCAGGAACGCATCATGACCGGCGACTGCTCCGGCCCGCGCAGTGCGCAGGCCATCCTGATGCACCCGCAGGTCGAAGTCGCCGTGCTGGAGACAGCACGCGGCGGTATCCTGCGTGAAGGGCTGGCCTTTGATACCTGCAAGGTCGGTATTGTCACCAATATCAGCGCCGATCATCTGGGGCTGGGCGGCATTCATACACTGGAAGAACTGGCAAAGGTCAAGCAGGTGGTGATCGAAGCGGTGGCCAGTGACGGCGCGGCGGTACTGAATGCCGATGATCCACTGGTCGCACAGATGGCCGCCGCCACCGACGCCCGCGAGATCTACTTCAGCATGAAGCCCACCAATCCGATCATCGCGGCGCATCTGGCCGACGGCGGGGCTGGCGTCTTTGTCGAAGATAACATGATCGTGCTTGCGCAGGGCAATGAGCGTGACGAGCTGATCGACCTTGAGCAGGTCCCGTTTACCCTGAACGGCACGATTCATTTTCAGGTCGCCAATGCGCTGGCCGCAGTCGCGGCGGCATGGGGCGCAGGGCTGAACCCGGCCATGATCGCACGCGGCCTTTCCACCTTCAAAACCGACTTCCAGATGACGCCGGGCCGCTTCAACGTCACTGAATTAAGCGGCGTGCAGGTCGTGCTGGATTACGGTCACAATGAAGGCGCGATGAAAGCCTTGATGACGGCGGTAGATGCACTTGGCAAGCGCCGCACGGTGATGATCGCTACCCTGCCCGGCGACCGGCGCGATGAGGACATCACCGCGACGATCACGGCGACGGTCGGCCATGTCGATGCCTATATCCTGCATGACTCGTATGACCGGCGCGAACGAGAGCCAAACGAAATCCCGAAACTGATGTGCAGCAGCCTGCCGCCGGAAATACCGTGTGAAATCGCCGCCACACAGGAAGACGCACTTCGGCGCGCATGGCAGCGGGTACAGGCGGGTGATCGCCTGATCATCACGGCTGACCTCGTGGATGAAACCATCGACATGCTGCACAGGCTTACGCGGTCCGCGACCGAAGACGCGATCTGTGATGCGCCGCTGGCCCGCCCAATCGGACAGGTCGAAGCGTAGCGGGTCTTTGAGATTGATTATCGGCATGGGCCGGAAGAATCCGGCCCCTGCATCGCCGTGTCCGCACCCGTAATTTACCCGGAAAATCAGACAGGAGAACGCCCGATGCAAACTCATAATCCCACCCAATCGACCGTCATGAACGGCCTGCGCGATAAGGTTCAGGTCGGGGCTGAAAAGCCGGAGATCCACAGCACGGCAGCGATTGCCGGCCATCCGATTCACCCATCCCTGATCCCATTCCCGATTACGCTGCTGGTCGGCGCACTCGTCACGGATCTGGCTTACCTTCGCACCCGTGATCGCTTCTGGGCGCGGAACTCGCGCTGGATGCTCGGCAGCGGTCTGGCAACCGGGCTGCTGGCGGCGGTCTTCGGCGCGGTGGACTACCTGACCATCCCGGCGGTGCAGCGCAATCCGAAGGCGCAGGCCCACGCCGCCGGGAATGTCGCCGCGATGCTGCTGACCGCACTCAATCTGATGCGACGGATGAAAAATCCCACAGAGGCGGTGGAGCGCAATGTCGGCCTCAGCCTGCTGGTCGCCAGCCTGCTCGGTGTCACCGGCGCACTGGGCGGCGAGCTTAGCTATCGCGACAAGATCGGCGTCAACAGCACGCCGCTGCATCACTATCTCGACGGAGATCATCAGGCATGACTTCTGGCGCGGCCTTTACGCTGATCCGTGGCGGTGAGATTTACGCGCCCGAAGCCCTGGGGAAGCAGTCGATCCTGCTGACAGGATAACAACTCACGAAGGAGAGGCGGAACATGCCTGAAATGCGTATTCATGCCATCAACACAGCGATATTGAGCGTGAAAACCCGATATGCCAGAGCGCAGGGCCGCCTGCGTGTGCTCCGCCTGACGAACGTGCTGCTTGATTCGAAATTCTGCGATATCCCGGTGTACACGTGGGCGATTGAGCATCCCGAAGGCGTGATCGTGATCGATACCGGCGAGACCGCGCAGGTCAACGATCCGGATTATTTCCCCGCCTTACAGCGCCCCTACTGGCACACGCAGTATCGTTTTCACGTGTCACCGGAAAAGGAGATCGGGTCGCAGCTTCGCCAGCGCGGGATCAATCCGGAAGATGTGCGCTGGCTGGTGATGACCCATGCCCACTTCGATCATACTGGCTGCCTGAGCCAGTTCCCGAACGCGGAGGTCATCTTCTCGCGCAAGGAATATGAGGATGTGCAGCGTTTCCGCTCCGCCCATTTCGATTTTCCGTCCAAATATCCGTCATGGCTGAAGCCGCGCCTGATTGATTACGTGCCGGAGCCGGTCGGCCCATTCTCGTCGTCCTTCCCACTGACCAAAGCCGGGGATGTCTTCATCGTGCCGACACCGGGACACACCATGGGGCATCAATCGGTTGTCCTGCATCACGACGGGTATGTCTGGTTCTTCGCCGGGGATGCATCATTCGATCAGGCCAGCCTGCTCAACGGTACGCTGGATGCACCCGCCTTCAATTCGAATGTGACGCTGGAAACCCGCAGGCGGATTCTCGATTACGCCGGTCAGATGCCGATGATCTATCAGGCCACGCATGATCACGAAGCCGAAAAACGGCTGACAGAGCGCCTGACGGTGTTCTGATCTCTAGCCGGTCATCATTTTATCCCAGAGTTTGAAACACTTTGTCTGATCACCTGTCACGAACGGATTATCTGTGCACTTCTCATATCATTCGGTGCATCCTCATGCCACATGAATGCCCCTTATCATTTATTCGAATGCATCCTTTTCCGCTCGGCTAAAAGCATTAGAGCATGGTTGGAGATTGAATATTTGATTGTCTGAACAATCCCTGATAGATTAGTATTGCACGTAGCGGACTTTTTGTCTGCAATCGCCATGCATCATTGATATGGGAATCCTCTGAAGAGGGTTCCCCTAGTAAAGGAGACTGCATACGATTTCATAAGCCAGTTTAGCCTCAGATAACAGCACTATGCCCTTTGCAGATTGAACTTTATTTCAAGGAGAAGATCTATGAAGACCTCTACGCATCGTCTTACAGTTTTACTTCTCACCATCGCGCTTTTTGCACTTAGCGCGTTCCCCGTTCTGGCCCAGGATACAGCAGCGCCTGAACTGCCTGCGGACTGCGGCGCAGTCACCCTTGAATACTGGAATCCCTTCACCGGTCCGGACGGCCCTTTCATGGGCGAACTGGTCAATGCATTCAATGACTCTCAGGAGAACATTGACGTCATCATGACGACGCAGGCCGAATACTATGTCCAGATCAGCACATCTGCGGCGTCCAACTCGCTGCCGGATGTGGCCGTGATCCACGCCGATCAGATCGCCACGCACGTCTATCGCAACATCCTGCGTCCGATCGATGAGATCGCGGCTGATGCCGGTATCGTGGCCGAAGACTTCCCCGAAGCCGTGTGGGCCGCAGGTGAAGTCAACAGTGCGCGCTATTCGATCCCGCTGGACATCCACCCGATGACCATGTTCTACAATGCCGACCTGCTGGCCGAAGCCGGTTTCGACACAGCGCCGACCACGGCTGAAGAATTCGCCGCAGTTGCCGCCGCGCTGACCGAAGGCGAGAACAACGGCTTCATGATCACCGCTGGCTTCCCGATCCGCCAGATCTTCGAAATGCTGCTGTACCAACACGGCGGTACGTCCTTCAGTGAAGACGGCACCGAAGCCGCATGGAACAGCGAAGCCGGTGTTCAGGCCGCGCAGTGGCTGCTGGACGCTCAGGCACAGTACTCTCAGCCGAATCTGGAAGTTGACGCCGAACTCAACGCCTTCAAGGGCGGTACCGTCGGCATGATCTGGAACGGGATCTGGCAGACGACCAATGTCACCGGCGAAGGCGTGTTCTTCAACGGTCAGGCGACCGCTGTCCCGCAGCTTGGCCCGGAAATGGCCGTGTGGGCCGGTTCACATCAGCTCACCCTGCCAACCCAGCCCGATGAAGACGCCTGCCGCGATGCTGCCGCCGGTATTTTCATCCGCTACCTGCTGGACAACTCCGTGACATGGGCGCAGGCAGGCCAGCTTCCGGCGAACAATATCGTCCGCGAGAGCGAAGAATTCCAGGCGATTGAACCGCAGGCTTCGATTGCTGCCCGTTCTGCCGACTATGTCTTCTTCCCGCCGTCTGTCCCCGGTATCACCGATGCTTACGGCCCGCTGGACGAAGCCGTTGGCGCACTGATGTCTGGCAACGCCACCGACATTCAGGCCGAACTGGATAACGCCGCCGAACGCGCCAACCAGATTCTCGAACAGAATCGCGATATCTATGGCACGGGTGATGCAGACGAAGGAACCGAAGAGGCCACTGAAGAAGCCGATTCATAGGCTGAAGCAGACTTAACGGCAAACGAACCAAAGAGGTAAACATGTAAGCACGCAGCGGTTGAGCTGGGCAACCCCTCAACCGCTGCTTCCTCTGATCGGCGGCTGATCGGCGGCCAGTCCGCACCAGTGCATCACCGTCGATCAGAAATCCCGATCACATCCCGGAATACAGGGTTCAGTCATTTTTATATTTGAGGGACGCCATTATGGCAACGCAGGTCAAACAACTGGATCAGGCTATCCCCCGAAAAGAGCGACGGTTTTTTACCAGCCTGACACCCTATCTTTTTATTTTGCCGCATCTTCTTTTTTTTATCGGCTTTGCCGCCTTTCCGTTTGTTTCCGGATTGGTCATCAGCCTGTTCCAGTATGATTTTGCCACCCCAGACGCCGCACGCTTCATCGGGCTGGACAATTACCGTGCGCTGTTCACCCCCGGCACGGTAGAGTATCCGGTTTTCTGGAATGCGCTGATGAACACGCTTGAATTCGTGCTGATGAGCGTGCCGCTGCTGGTCGTCATCCCGCTGATGCTGGCGATCCTGCTCAACACCAATCTGAGGGGCAAGAACTTCTTCCGCGCCATTTATTTCGCGCCGTGGGTGCTGTCGTCAGCGGTGGTCGGTCTGCTTGGGTTCTGGATTTTCCAGAGTCAGGGTGGGCTGATGAATTACTACCTGAGAGATCTGGGGCTGGCCGCCCCGCGCTGGCTGTCAACGATGCCGTGGGCATGGATCGCCATCCTGCTGGTCACAGTCTGGTGGACCAGCGGCTTCAACATGATTATCCTGCTGGCCGCCCTTCAGGATATCCCGGTGACGC
Source organism: uncultured Anaerolineaceae bacterium (assembly GCA_964395665.1). Lineage (GTDB taxonomy): Bacteria > Chloroflexota > Anaerolineae > Aggregatilineales > Phototrophicaceae > JAEZAF01. The sequence continues at coordinate 12,938 of CAYNDH010000036.1, read as the reverse complement.
TGTACGAAGCCGCCTCAATTGACGGCGCATCACGCTGGCAGCGCTTCTGGTATATCACGATGCCGCTGCTGCGACCTATTCTGGTCTTTATCATCATCACCACCATCATTGCCTCATTCAACCTCTTCGCGCAGCCGCTGTTTATGACAAACGGCGGACCGGCCCAATCCGGGGGTGGTGGTGGAACCGAGCCGATCATGCAGCGCATTTACATCGAAGGCTTTACGCGCAATCGCATGGGGACGGCCTCCGCGATGTCATTTGTGGTGGCGACCATCATGATTGCCGTCTCGTATCTGAATTTCCGCATCTTCAGAAGCAGAGATAATGACTGAGGTAACCGAATGGCAAGTGTAACCTATGACCACGACGCACGTCGGAACGAAGGGATGGGCCATCAGCAGCGGGAGAATGTGCTGAAGGTACTGCACTATATGGTGCTGATCCTCTTCGCCCTGATCATTATCATGCCGCTGATCTGGATGATCTCGACCTCTCTCAAGCCCAAATCCGAGTGGTTCCTGCCGCAGATCTACTGGGTTCCACGCACCACCACGCTGGAAAATTACGAGAAGATCCTCAACAATCCTGCCCTGCCGATCGAACAGTGGTTTCTCAACAGCCTGATGGTGGCAAGCCTCTCGACGGCGCTGATCCTGATCGTTGATTCGCTGGCCGCGTATGCCTATGCCCGTATGGAATTTCGCGGCAGGCGAGTTCTGTTCGGCCTGCTGCTGGCGACACTGTTCCTACCCGGCATGATGTTTCTCGTCCCCAACTTTCTGACGATCTCCAGCCTGAATCTGCTCAATAATTACGCTGGCGTCGTCATGCCTGGGCTGGCTGGTGTCTTCGGCGTGTTCTTCATGCGCCAGTTCTTCCAGTCCCTGCCACGAGAGCTGGAAGAGGCAGCCTTTATCGACGGCGCCACCCGCGTGCAGACCTTCTTCCTGATCGCGCTGCCGCTGGCGAAACCGGCGCTCGCCACGCTGGGGATTATCACCTTCCTTGGCTCGTGGAATGACTTCCTCTGGCCGCTGCTCATCCTGAAGGAACGCTCGATGCTGACCCTTCCGCCGGGGCTGCGCCAGTTACAGGGGGCCTATACGTCAGAATACGGTCAGATGATGGCCGGTGCCGTGATCACATCGATTCCGGTGCTGGTGCTGTACATCCTGCTTCAGCGCTATATCGTCGAGAGCGTTCAGACCACCGGACTGAAAGGCTAAAATCGTGCTTCATGTCAATTCAGACAGGCTCCGTTTCCGGCTGCTGATGCTGCTCACCGTGTTCGTGCTGGTGAGCATCCCGGCAGCCGCGCAGACCGCCGATGAGGGCAGCGCGGCGGGTGAAACATTCGCGAACCCTGTCATCAATATGAACTTCCCGGACCCGTTCATCCTCAAGGTGGAGGATACGTACTACGCCTACTCCACCAATTCCAACAGCCGCAATGTCCCGGTCGCCACATCGACTGATCTGGTGACATGGCGGATAGGCCGCGATGTGATGCCCGCGCTGGCGAAGTGGGTCAATCTCAGCAGGCCGGATGTCTGGGCGCCGGAAGTGCTGCACGCGGGGGATAAATTCCTGCTGTACTACACGGCACGCGACAAGGCCAGCGGATATCAGTGCATCGGCCTTGCAGCCAGTGATGCACCTGACGGCCCCTTCCGTGATACCAGTGATCAGGCGCTGATCTGTCAGACACGAGAAGGCGGCTCGATTGATGCCAGCCCGTTCCGTGATCAGGATGGCAGCCTGTACCTGTACTGGAAGAACGACGGCAACTGCTGCATGATGGCGACATGGCTCTATGGTCAGCCGCTGTCTGACGACGGCATGACGCTGCTGGATGAACCCGTGCGGCTGGTGCGGAATGACAACCTGTGGGAAGGCCCGGTCGTCGAAGCGCCGACCATGTGGCAGCGTGAAGACGCCTATTACCTGTTCTTCTCCGGCAACGTTTACGCCACCGAGAAATATGCGGTCGGCTATGCCGTCTGCGAGACACCGCTTGGCCCGTGCGAAGATGCCGAAGAGAACCCCATTCTGGTCAGCGAGATGACCGAACGACCGCTGGTGGTCGGGCCGGGGCATCAGACGGTCTTCATGGATGAGGCTGGCGAAACATGGATGTACTATCACATCTGGCAGGTGACCAGCTCCGGCAGGCTGACGGCCAATCGCGAAGTCTGGCTGGATCGTCTGCTGTGGGAAGACGGAAAACCGGTCGTCGCAGGCCCCACCCGTGACAGACAGTCAGCACCTGTCACAGCACCGGAGGCAGAATCCGAGCCAGAAGCAACAGACGAGGCAACAGACGAAGCCGGTTCATAGCAGGGACGCCACACATGCTTGCATGTCCGGGGCGTCCATCAGCGGTACACATGGGCCGGATTCTTCCGGCCCCTACCTTCCCCATATTGTGCCTCGTGCATTCATGCATCTTCCAGGGACACGGCACAGCCGCGCATGTAACCAACTTCACGGCTGCACATCACCGCTGAGAATGCAGCCGAAATAATCCGTCCTGCCTAACTGCCCACCCTTCAGCGAGATCTCCAGGCCATCGAACTGCGGCAGATAGGAGCGCGCACGGCACAACGGCGCACCCGGTGCCGTCGGCATCAGATATTCGAGCGCATAAATATCCAACTGACGCGCAGCATGGCCGCAGGTATCGCCGCCAGCCACGCACACCCGCCGCAGAGGGGTACGTTCCAGCAGTTCACGCAGCAGCATCCCCTGTTGAGCGCCGAGCAGTCCGCCGACTTCATGCCGGTCAATGCCAAGCTGCTGCATCCGGCTGCGGGTGGCACTGATCGCGGGATCATCCGGCCCAAGCGTCGAGAACAGCACCACGCTGCGTCCATCCGCCAGCGCCTGACTCGCTTCACTTAGTGCGGCCAGACGTGCGTCAGCAGCCGCATCACGATCAATCAGTGCAGGCGCATCCAGCCGGATGGGATGAAAACCGTGTCCAACCGCCCATTCGATCTGCGCGGCGTTCTGCGGAGAAGCGCTGCCAGAGATCACGACCGTCTGCGCCACCCGTCCCGGTGATGGCATCGGCTGCGGCGGCGCGATCAACCCGGCCTGCTGCCAGTACGCCGTCAGTGCATACTCGATGCCCGACGACGCGACAATAAACAGCGTCCCGTTCGGCTGTGCGTGCGGTGCATTCTGCTGCATCGTCCAGACAAGCTGCCCGATCTTCACCAGATGCGCCTGATCGACCGTATCGAACAGGATGATCTCGTCCCCGGCGTCGATCATCGTCGTCACCCGCTGTACCAGCGCTTCATCAGGCTCGGCCAGATGCCGCAGATCGACCAGCCCGACTGCGTGATCCGTCTGCTTTGCCAGATGCAGGCGCAGGTCGCTCTCGTCCATCGGCGTCGAAGGGTGGCGGCTCATGGTCGGATGCCGGTCCAGCCGGTAAGTCACATCTCCAATCGTAGCAAACAGATTGCCGAAGGCCACATAGCGTTTAAGCGCAGGCGCGCCGACCATCAGCGGGACGAAGCGCGGCTGAAAAATGCGCCAGCCGATGTCGGTTGCAAAGCCGATGCTGCCGATCTGCGGGGACGAATCGAACGTCGAGCAGACCTTATAGTGAAACAGCGGCGCATTGAGCGCTGCCAGCGCTTCGAAGACCGGCGGCAGTTCCTGTTCCATCTGCGCCGGTGTCATCGACCGGCTGACACCCGCCACACCCACCGCACGGATACCGGGATAGTGTTCTGCGACAAATTCAGCGGTCGGCGGCTGAAGAAACAGTACCGTCTGCACACCGCCCCGCACAAGGGCATCCATCGCATCGGTGGAGCCGGTAAAATCATCGCCATAAAAACTAAGGAGAAGGTTGTTCATGCTTTAAAAGGATCACCTGATTGCTGATTGCCGATTGCCGATTGCTTTCTGAAGTCTGACTAGAGGCTGTTATTTACTTGTTAAATCCTCACCCCTAAATCCCCTCTCCGTAGTACGGAGAGGGGATTGTTAGACCTCTAGTGATCCGTTTTAACCCCTCTCTACTCGGTGGAGAGGGGCAGGGGTGAGGACAATAGCAAAAGCGTGTAGCAGCCTCTAAGGTTGTATCGCACTTCAGCGCAGAATCCAATCAGGTTTCAGGGCGACTCTAAGCGTTAGTGTCACAAGACCATCATTCACTGACCAGCAGCGCAATCGGGAATTCCCCAAACACATCAGACAGCCGCAGCCGCCCCTCTTCCGCATTCAGCACAGCATGGGTGAAGAGATTGCGATACGCACGCTTCCGCCCCATATCCCCCAGGCTAAGCGCTGTCCCCTGCCAGATAGCATCACCCAGCGGCAGCTTCAGTTCACCCTCTGTCAGCCCGACTGACAGGCGCGGCACGGCGACGATCATGGTGAGGTCTTCATATTGACGGGCAAACGCACAGACATGCTCCGCCAGCGGCCCTTCGGTATACAGCGGCGTATAACTGCCCTGCTCAAAGAGCATGGGATGCTGCCTGCGAAGCTCCAGAACGGCGGCATGGGTATACAGCTTGATGCGGCCATCATCAGCGGCTTCAGGCATTTGCCCTACAGCGCGATGACCTTCCCCGATGCCGTCGATTTCGTCCAGCAGTTGATCATAGCGGCTGAAATCCACAGCGCGGCGGTTATCGGGATCGACCAGCGCCAGATGCCAGCCTTCAGTGCCCTGATAGATGTCCGGCACTCCGGGCGATGTCAGCTTGAGCAGCGTCTGCGACAGCGCATTGATCCGTCCGTGGAATGCGACCCGGCGCTGCAATACGATGAAGTCGTTCAGGAAGTCGGCATCGTCCAGCGTCCGTGCGATGAACTGCCCCAGCGCGGCGATATATTCCTCATCCTGATCCAGCCAACTGGTATGCACCTTGGCTTCGTTGGCGGCCTTGGTCATATACGCGGTCAGCCGGTCCCGCAGATGCGCATCCGGCGCGGCGGCGGGCGCTCCGTGGGCTTCCCAGATGCCGATCAGCGTCTGATAGTACAGGTACTCGTCATTGGCATCGGGCGCATTGATGCCAGAGGCCGCCACCTTCTTATCAGCATTCATCTCCGCCCAGCGCCGGACCGCCGCTTCCCATTCATCCGTTATTTCGGACAGCACACTGATACGCGCACGCATATCCTCACTGCGCTTGGTGTCGTGGGTGGACGACGCCAGCATGGTATGGCCCCATGTCTGGCTGCGCTCCAGATTCTGGGCATGGAAGGACTCGATGCTAATCCCAAACTGCTCCGGATGGCCGCCGACCTCATTCAGCGATACCAGCCGGTTGTACATATAGAAAACGGTATCTTCCAGGCTCTTCGCCATCACCGGGCCGGTGATCTGCTGAAACTTCATCACGAAATTGACGACGCGCTGGCGGTTTTCAGGGCTGAACTGGTCAAGGTTATGCAGCAGCAGGGTATCGCGGATGAAGCTGAACAGCAGGCGCGGGATGCTCGGATTCCGCCGACGGGCATTGACCACCGCTTCAAGGATATAGCGCCGGTCCCGGTCGGAAACCGTTTCAGCATCCGTGATATAAGTGCGATAAATCGACATCGACGCGATGATCTCACGGATCGCCTGTGTCAGCCCGACCAGCGTGAAATCGCGATGGCGGCGGCTGATCTCCGTGATGCGTTCCAGTTCATGGCTGATGGCGCGGATCTCGCTGGACAGCGACTTCTCCATAATCAGGATCTTGGCATCGTATACCAGATCAGTAAAGCGCGGCTCGCGCTGGATGAAACGGTGATAGATCTCATTCAGCCGCGTCTCACTGTCGGACTGTACAAACAGGCCGTTCACCTGATTCAGAAAGTCATAGCCGGTCGTCCCATAAACCGACCAGTCCTGCGGCAGCGGCTCGGTTTCCGAGAGGATCTTTTCGACCACGACGTAAAACGGCGGCATCCGTTGACCGGCCTCAAGCCGCTGGCTGATGAGCGCGTCGATCAGGGCGTCAGCATCATCAGATGGCTCTTCGCCGATCACATCCTTCAGGCGGGCTTTCAGATAAAGCCGCTGCAAGTCAATGAAATAGGCTGACGGGTCCCACAGGCCGTCCGGGTGATCGATGCGCAGGCCGTCAAGCTGACCGGCTTCAATCATCTGCCGCACCCGCGCATGAACCGCCTCAAACACTTCCGGCTGTTCGACGCGAATAGCGGCCATTTCGTTGATGTCGAAGAACCGCCGGTAATTGATCTCATCGGATGCCACGCGCCAGAACGCGATGCGATACGGCTGCGCGGTGAGGATCGCATCCAGCCGGTCAAAGCTTTCGGGATCGTCGGGCGTGCCGTTTAAGTCGGTGAGGACGCTCTGAATGCCGACGCGGATCACCTCACTGGCTTCCACCAGCAGGCGAAGCCGCCGCTTGATGATATCCTTCTCGCGGTGGCGCAGTTCCTGCTGTTCCGGATCGCGTTCCTGATACGTCGGCAGATTCTGAAGCGCCGTGACGATGCTTTTAAGCTCCAGCAGGTCTTCATTCTCGGATAAATCGGCCAGATGCGCGACGACATCCTGCAAAATCGGCGCGTAGGTATCCGGTGTCAGCGGCAGGCGGATCGTGTTGTAGCGCACGAAAAACTCGCCGTCCTCACAGCCTGCCTGAAATTTGCCGTTTTCCAGTTCGATGCCGTACTGGTCTTCCAGCAGCGGCAGCAGCACCTTATCGTCCAGCTCGTGCTTGACCGGCGACCACGTGATGTCAAAGTAGCTGGCATAGCGCGAACTCGGCCCATTTTCCAGCACATCAATCCACCACTGGTTACAGTCGGCGTCGATCCCCATGTGATTGGGGACGATGTCCACGATCAGGCCCATATCATGCTCATGCAGCGCAGCGACCAGCGCATTGAAATCCTCATCGGTGCCAAGCACATCATTCAGCCGGCCATAATCGCAGATGTCGTAACCATGCGTGCTGCCGGGCCGCGCCTGAAGGATCGGCGAAGCGTACAGGTGACTGACTCCCAGCCGGTGCAGATACGGCACAATCGCCTGTGCATCGCGGAAGGTGAAATCGGCATTGAATTGCAGGCGATAGGTCGCACGCGGGATGCGGGCAGGCGCGGCGGCGGTCTCTAATGCCGCCTGCAGATCAGTCCGCAGGTCAGCGTTCACGCCAGCCTGCAAACCAGCCTGTGGATCAGCCTGTAGATCAGAAGAGCGGTTGGTCATAGTCACGGATTGGCCTCAACTTTGGGATCGATGTCATGATGATCATGCTTTGTCAGCAGGATGAAGGAGGTACCGGGCAGGGTTAAAACCGCCGGGGCGTCATGATCCCACTGCGGGATCTGCGCCAGCGGTTCGGAGTCCGGTTCCGCCTGCCAGCGGGTATCTGCC
>CAYNDH010000036.1:0-5466 GCA_964395665.1 uncultured Anaerolineaceae bacterium | reverse complement strand
CTGCCAGCGGGTATCTGCCGAATGCAGCACACACTGCCAGTCCCCCGCCGGGACCGGCAGGTTCAGCGTCACCGGCTGCTCTGAAAGGTTGTAGACGGCGATCACGTCGCTGATGTCGAGATAATCCTCATGCCAGCGGTGCATGAAAATCACCTGTTCGCGCTCATATCCGATGACTTCCAGCCGGTCTTTGTCCAGATGACTCAGGGCGGGCAGGGTTTTACGCAGTCGGATCAGCTCGGTATAGAACTCCAGCATCACGCCGTGCTGCCCTTCCCGCCGCAGGGTATGATCCAGCCGCGAACGCAGGAAAGTCTGTTCGTCCTGTGGATCGGGGACATCCTCACTCCAGCCGTGGCCGTCGAATTCCTCAGCGCGGCCCTTGCTTACCGCCGCCGCCAGTTCCGGATCTTCAAAGCTGGAGAAGAACAGGAACGGTGTCTGACTGGCGAATTCCTCGCCCATGAACAGCAGCGGCAGATACGGCGAGAGCAGTACCATCCCCGCCGCCAGCTTGAGCGCCTCAAACGAGACAAGCTGGCTAAGCCGGTCGCCGTTCATGCGATTGCCGATCTGATCATGATTCTGCGAACAGACCACGAAACGCTCGGCGGGTAAATCAGTCCTGAACGTCCCGTGCTGGCGTCCACGAAATGGCGAATACGCGCCGGAATAGACAAAGCCCCGTTTCAGCGCTGTGACCAACTGCGAGAATCTGCCGAAGTCCTCATAGTAGCCGAACGACTCGCCGGTCAGCAGTGTATGCAGCACATGATGCAGTTCATCACTCCACTGCGCGTCCAGCCCATAGCCACCCAGTTCGACCGGGCGCAGCAGCCGGTCATCCCCCCGGTCATTTTCCGCAATCAGCACGACTTCCCGGTGCAGACGCTCCGCCTGCTGATGCACCGCCGCGACCAGTGTTTCCAGAAAGGTATTGGCCGAAAAATCGAGCATGGCATGGGTGGCATCCAGCCGCAGCCCGTCGATGTGAAATTCGGTGATCCAGTGCAGGGCATTTTCGATGAAGAAGCGCCGCACGTGGTCGCTGTGCGTCCCATCGAAATTCAGCCCTGCCCCCCACGGCGTATGATAGCGTTCGGTGAAGTACGGGCCGAAGTCGCTCAGGTAATTACCCTCTGGCCCCAGATGGTTGTAGACCACATCCAGCACCACGGCCAGACCGTGCGCGTGACAGGCGTTCACCAGCCGCTTCAGCCCCGCCGCGCCGCCATACGAGTTCTGGACGGCGAACAGGTTGACGCCATCATAGCCCCAGTTGCGCACTCCGGGGAACTGCGCGACCGGCATCAGCTCGATAGCCGTCACACCTAACGCGGTCAGTGCTTCCAGATGCGGGATGATGGCATCAAAGGTCCCTTCAGGTGTGAAGGTCCCGACGTGCAGTTCATAGAAGATGTAACTGCTTAACGGGATACCCGCCCAGCGATCATCCGTCCATGCAAAGACCGGATCGATCACCTCTGACGGGCCATGCACGCCCTGCGGCTGTGAGCGCGACGCCGGATCAGGGCGCTCGTCTCCGCCGTCCGGCTGATACAGGTACAGCATCCCCGGCTCGACGCCATCGACCGTCAGTCGGTGATAGCCTTCCGCATCGCGCTCCATCGGCAGCCGCCGTGATCCCGGACTGATCAGGTGCAGCGTCATCTGCTGGGCAAACGGCGCCCATACGCAGAAGTGACAGCGCCCGTCCGTCGTCAGCATCGCCCCCAGTTCGCGCCTGTTTCTCTGTGTGGTCGGCATCATCGGGCTAACGTCCTACCAGGATTACAACTGAACGCGCACCGAGCAGGATCTTTGATTGATCCGGCAGGCGCGGTTCCTGATCGACCGGGTGAAATGGCTGCTGTGTATCGCCGGTATTGACGAAGACATGCCAGTTATTGCCGTCTGGCAGGCCGGGAAGCTCAAACGCCGCCTCTTTCCAGTGCATATTCATCGCGACGTAAAGGTGATCATCCTTCGCAAGCCCGCCTTTGGCATAATGGCCGCACAGCATGAACGCCAGACGGTGACTGTTGCTCGACCAGTTCGGCTTCCCGACCTTCATCCCATGCCATGTGATGTCGGCGCAGCCCTGTTCGTGATAATCTTCCCCACGCAGGAAATGGCCGTTACGCAGCATCGGATGGCGGTGGCGGAAGGCGATGCATGCTTTGAAGAATTCGAACAGGTCGGCGTTCTGCTCTCGCAGGTCCCAGTTCATCCAACTGATCTCGGTATCCTGACAGTAGGCGTTGTTATTGCCCTGCTGCGTGCGCCCGATCTCGTCGCCCATCAGGATCATCGGAATCCCCTGACTGACCAGCAGCATCGAGATGGCATTTCTGACCTGGCGGCGGCGCAGCGCGTTGACTTCAGGATCATCGGTCGGCCCTTCAAAGCCGCTGTTCCAGCTATTATTCTCGTTCGTCCCGCTGTCACCCGCTTCGCAGTTGGCATCGTTGCATTTCTCGTTGTACGAGACCAGATCCATCAGCGTAAAGCCGTCATGCGCGGTGATAAAGTTGATCGTGGCAATCGGCCCACGCCCCGGATACAGATTCGCCGAACCGGTCAGCGCCTGCCCCATCGCCTTCACCTGACCGGCATCGCCCTTGAGGAACTTACGCACGGTATCGCGATAAAAGCCGTTCCACTCCGCCCAGCGCCCATAGGCCGGAAAGCTGCCGAGATGATACAGGCCGTCAGCATCCCACGGCTCTGCGATCAGCTTGGTGCGGCTCAATACCGGATCATCGACCATTTCACGCAGCAGCGGCGGATCGTTCAGCGGCGTACCATCCACATCACGCGTCATAATCGACGCGAGATCAAAGCGGAAGCCGTCCACATGATATTCAGACACCCAATAGCGCAGGCAGTCGATGATCATGGCACGGACACGGGGATGATTACAGTTGAAGGTGTTGCCGGTCCCGCTGAAGTTGTAGTAAAAGCCTTCAGGCGTCAGGATGTAGTAAATCTGATTATCGATCCCCTTGAACGAGATCACCGGGCCTTCCTCATTGCCTTCTGCCGTGTGATTAAAGACCACATCGAGAATCACCTCTATACCGCTGGCGTGGAGATCCTTGATCAGCCCCTTCAGTTCATTGACTTCGCCGCCAGGATCATTGCTGGCCGCGTAACCAGCCTTTGGCGCAAAGAACGCCACCGGGCTGTATCCCCAGTAATTCAGCAGCAGCTCACCGCTCTCCGGCACTTCACGCGAGTTCTCGTACTCGTCATACTCGAAGATCGGCATCAGCTCGACACAATTGACACCGAGTTCTTTCAGATACGGGATCTTTTCGTGCACACCGGCAAAGGTCCCCGGCAGCGATACACCGGACGACGGATGCTGTGTCAGGCCGCGTACGTGCATCTCATAGATCACAAGATCTTCAATCGGTGTCGCCAGTGGACGGTCATCGCCCCAATCGAAGCTGTTATCGATCAGAATCTGGGCGCGGTGCTGAAGCATATTGTCAGGGTCAAAACGCTTGCCCCATACCGTGCGACCACCCACGGCTTTCGCATATGGGTCGAGCAGGATGATGTCGGGATCAAAGCGATAGCCATTGGCCGGATCATCCGGGCCGTCCAGCCGATAACCGTATTCAATGCGGTCTGGGTCCAGCCCCAAGACGGTGATCGCGAACACATCACCAATCCGGTAATGCGCCGGCAGCGGGATTTCGAGAAAGGGTTCGGGTTCTCCACGGCGGAACAGCACCAGCGTGCAGGCCGTCGCACCACGGGAATAAAGCGAAAAGTTAACCCCATCGGGCCGGGCGGTCGCGCCAAACGGCATTGGCTCACCGGGGCGGATCTCATAGTCCGGGGCAGACTGTAGTTCTTGCACAACGTCGGATACGTGCTGCATGACGTTTTCAGATTCCTCTTCAGGATCACTTCAGATAACAATAGAGGGTTGGCACGGCGGCACCAGACCTGTCAGCCAATTGTAGTACCGTCATGGATCGCATCCCATGCTACAGGTGGCTCATTTTTGAGTGACCATCTGTATAACCACACAAGCCGATAGGACACCATGACTTGTCATGGCCGGTCTCGTGATACCAGACGCGCATCACGAAAATCGTTGTCAAAACAGGCGTGCAGATATACCATCAGCCCATAACGTCAGCAGAAGGACTGGAAGCAATGTATTTATTCACAAATACGCGGGTGATGTCCCCGGCGATGCCCTGGGAAACCGGCTGGGTACTGGTCGAAGGCGCGGCGATCCATGCCATGGGATCAGGCAGTGCGCCGCACGTCGAGCAGGCGGAGATCATCGACGGCAGCGGGCTGACACTGCTGCCCGGATTTATCGATGTGCATGTTCACGGCGGCATGGGCTATGACACGATGGACGCATCCCCCGACGGCATCCGCGCCATGGCGAAATATTACGCGCAGCACGGCGTCACCAGCTATCTGGCGACGACATGGACTGAATCCCGCGAGAAAATCATGCGGGCGCTGGAAGTGGTGGCCGAACTGCGCGGTCCACAGCCGGATGGCGCGACACTGCTCGGCGTGCATCTGGAAGGGCCGTATATTGATGCCGTCCGGCGCGGCGCACAGCGTGAGGATCAGGTCCGGCGGGCAGCACGTGAAGAGGCGCTGGCCTTTCTGGATACCGGTATCATTCGCCTGCTGTCACTGGCCCCGGAATTCGCCGAAAATGTCTGGCTGATCGATGAATGCCGCAGGCGTGGAGTCACCGTCTCGGCGGCGCATACGTCAGCGACACACGATCAGATGCAGGCGGCAGTTGACCGGGGGATCACCCACGCCACGCATACCTTCAACGCCATGACCGGCCTGCATCACCGTGAACCCGGCGGCGTCGGCGCGGTGCTGTCCCGCCCTGAAGTGTACTGTGAGCTGATCGCCGACACGATCCACGTGCATCCAACGGTGATGAAGATCCTGTATGCCGCGAAAGGGCCGGATCGCGTGGTGCTGATCACCGATGCCATACGCGCCGCCGGTCTGCCGGATGGCGATTATCAGCAGGACGATGACCGCGTCGTGATCGTCCGTGATGGCCGTGTCGAACTGCCGGATGGCACAATCGCAGGCAGTGCGGCCACGCTCGATCAGGGATTACGCAATCTGCTGCTGGCAACCGGCGAACCGCTGGAGAAAGTCTGGAAGGCCAGCAGCCTGAACGCCGCCCGCACGATCGGCATTTCACACCGCAAGGGCAGCATCGAAGTCGGCAAGGATGCCGATCTGGTGCTGGTCGATGACGAGATCAATATCCACCTGACGATGGCAGAAGGCCGGGTTGTGTTTCGCCGGTAGCGGATCTGAAGTGAATTGGTGATCTGCGCACAGTAGGGACGCCCGACGGGGCGTCCGCTGTGTTTACAGGGGTAGGTATTTAATTTTTTACGGCGGACAGGGCGCCATTGCAAGCAATGCGGCCCTGTCCCTACCTTCCGC
>CAYNDH010000035.1:0-31951 GCA_964395665.1 uncultured Anaerolineaceae bacterium | reverse complement strand
AATGTCGGCTTCTGGACGATTGACGAACTGGCGCGGCGCGGCGGTGTCAGTGTGACGAAACTGGAACGCAGAGCGCTGACGGCAGATGCGATGCTTTCCGGTAAGCGTGTGCTGCTTGCCAAGCCGCAGACGTTTATGAATCACAGCGGCGAAGCGGTGCGCCAACTGCTCGATTTCTATAAAATCGACCTCACACGGATGATCGTTATCAACGACGATATCGACATCCCGCTGGGGACGGTTCGCATCCGTAAGGAAGGCAGTCACGGCGGCCAGAACGGGCTGCGCAGTATCATCCAGCATGTGGGATCGTCAGATTTCGCACGCATCCGACTCGGCATCGGGCGGCCATCCGGACGCCGGGACCCTTCCAGCCACGTCCTCAGCGCGTTCAGAGGTGACGACGAGATCACGGCGCGCCAGATGGTGGACCGTGCAGCCAATGCGGTTGAAACGTGGTTAACCGATGGCATTGATCTGACGATGACGCGCTGGAATGGCAGTGTGACCGAGCCAAAACCTCTTCGCTGACCGTCATCACTGACCGTCATCACTGACCGCTGTCACTGACCGCCGCCGCTGACGGCGTCTGTCCGATCTACTCGAACGTTATGCCGGCAAACCGGCATTCTGGTATCATTCCCCTTACAGCACACAGACAGGCGTCAGCCGATCCGCGCTGATAAATACGGAGATAAGATATGCAGTTCCTCTCTAAATGGCTTCAACCCATTATCAAACGGCTGCAGAGCCTGCGCACTGTTGAAATCACCGATCCGGATACCCTCCACAACGCAGCAGCGGATACAGAAGACGCAGGTAAACCAGCCCCTCAACGCCGCAGGCACAAGGACAGCAGCAAGCAGTTCCTGCGCATTTCACCCAATGATCTGTCGCAGCGCTACGAACAGGTTGTCACGGAACTGGAACATTCAGTCGCCCGTGCCGAGTCGATTGTGCAAGTGGCGATCAGCGGCTTCATGACGATTTCAGTCGATGAACTGATTATCGAGACCGTCAACCCTATCGGCGCACAGATCCTTGGCTACAGGCCGCAGGAACTGATCGGCAAACCGATCAGCACACTGTTCAACCGAAACGACATGGGCGAGCTTTCAACACTCTCTACCAGTGAACTGCTGAAACTCACCCGCGAACGCGCCCACGAAGTCGCCGTACAGGGCGAAATGCTGCAAACCACCAGCACACGACGCAACGGTGAACGATTCCCGATGGAATACCGCGTCGCCGAAGTCAAAACGCCCAAGGATCACTTTTTCATCATCACCTTCCGCGACATCACGGCGCGTGTTGAGGCCGAAGCCAGGCAAAAAGAGCGCGAGATCTATTTCCGCCGCCTGATCGAAAATTCGATGGATATGATCATCATCGTGGACAAGGACACGAAGTTCTCATATGTCAGTCCATCGGCCAAACGTATTCTGGGTTATGAGCCAGAAGAACTGATCGGTCAGTCGTTTCTGGAATATGTTCATCCGGACGACATCTATACCGCTGTCCAGAAGATGACCGCGCTCACGCCGGACGATCTCGGAGACAGCGGATTAGAAAAAAATATCGAGTATCGCTTCCGCGAAAAGGGTGGAAGCTGGCGCTGGCTTCAGGCCGTTTCCACCAATCTGCTGGATGATCTGATTGTGAACGGGATTGTCTCCAATCTGCGTGATATTACATGGCAGCGCGATGCGGAGAAAAAGCTGCGCGTCAGTGAAGCCAACCTGCACGCCATGATCGAGAATACACAGGACAATGTCTGGCTGCTGGATACCGACATGCGCCTTGTCGCGATCAACAGCGGATTTAAGGCCGTCTATGAGTCCCTGTATAACGATACGGTCACGACCGGTATGTACTTTTATGACATCCTGCCGCCGCACCGCCGCCAATTCTGGAAGGACGCCTATGACCGCGCCTTTCAGGGTGAAGTCGTCAAGGTTGAAGCCGCGTACCGGCCCGAAAGCAGTCGCTTTGATCTCGAAATCACGCTCACGCCGATTTTCAACAGTGCCGGGCAGGTCACCGGTCTGTCCTGCCGCGCCCACGACATCACCGACCTGAAGCAGACCGAGCGCGAACTTCAGGCAGCAAAGGATGCCGCCGAAGCCGCCAACCGCGCCAAAAGCTCGTTCCTTGCCAACATGAGCCATGAACTCCGCACGCCGCTGAACGCGATCATCGGTTACAGCGAAATGCTGGAAGAAGAATTTATCGAACTGGGGACTGAAGATCTCATCCCCGACCTGCGCAAAATCCAGTCGGCGGGCAGTCATCTGCTCGACCTGATCAACAATGTGCTGGATCTTTCCAAGATCGAAGCAGGCCGCATGGAACTCTATCTCGAATACTTCGAAGTTGAGGAAACCGTGCGTTCGGTCATCATGACGATTGAGCCGCTGGTACAGGTCAATAACAATCAACTGAACCTCAACATCAACCGCCCCGGTGTGATGTTTGCCGATGCGCTGAAGGTGCGGCAGATGCTGGTCAATCTGTTGAGCAACGCGGCCAAATTTACCGAAAACGGACAGGTCTATCTGGACATCACCCGCGAACACAATCAGGGTGAGGACTGGGTGATCTTCCGCATCCGCGATACCGGCGTCGGCATGTCAATCGATCATATCGACTCGATCTTCAACGAATTTCAGCAGGCCGACAGTTCCACCACCCGGCGCTATGGCGGGACCGGGCTGGGCCTGACCATCAGCCGCAGACTGTGTCAGATGATGGGCGGCGATATCGCCGTCGAAAGTGAAGAAGGCATCGGCACCACCTTTACCGTCACGCTTCCGGCTATTGTCAAGAACACTATCGTCCCCGAAGATACCCCGCACATCCATGTCCCACCGGATGTCTCGACCGCCGTTCAGGTCATGGAAGCCGCACAGCGCAACGGTATCGTGCTGGTGGTGGACGACAATCCGCAGGTGCGGGAACTGATCGCACGAACGCTCACCAAAGAAGGGTTTGCGGTCGAGACCGCCATCAACGGCGTAGACGGGCTGGAAAAAGCGCGCCTGCTTCGCCCTGATGCGATCACGCTGGATGTGATGATGAATCACATGGACGGCTGGACGATGCTGACTCATCTGAAATCAGATCCAGGGCTTGCCAATATCCCGGTGATTATGGTGACGATTCTGGATGACCGGTCGCGTGGGTTTACACTCGGCGCCACCGAATATCTCACCAAACCGATTGACCGCACCCGTCTGGTTGAGGTATTGAGCCGCTACCGTCGTATGCCGCAGCTCTCCACACCTGCCCCGGTTATGACTCAGACGGTTCCACACGTGGAAGCAGTCGACAATGCTGAAGGCACTGTCCCGCCCGCAAGCCAGCCTGTAGAGTACGCAGGGCGCATTCTGGTGGTGGAAGATCATGATGCATCACGGCTGCTGCTCTCCAGAATGCTCAGTTCTGAAAACTGGCTGATTGACGATGCTCCCAACGGGCTGGCCGCGCTGGAGGTGCTGCGTATGAATATCCCCGATGTCATCCTGCTGGACCTGATGATGCCAGAGATGGACGGGTTCACCCTTGCCGGGGAACTCCAGCGCAATCCAGCATGGCGGGACATCCCGGTGATTATCGTCACAGCGCTTGATCTGGCCGAAGAAGATCGGGCACGGTTGAATGGCAATGTGATTGACGTTATTATGAAAAATGCCACGCATTCAGAAGAACTCTTGAATATGCTGCGTCAACTGATCGAAAAACACGTCCGACAACAGCCGCGCAGTCATAGTGACAACACATAGGAGACTAACATAGTATGCCGAAGATTCTTGTCGTGGAAGACAATGAGATGAATCTGGATATGCTTTCGCGACGACTGACGCGACGAGGCTATGAAATTATTGTTGCACAGGATGGTATGACCGGAGTCAAACGCGCAGCCGGGGATCAGCCTGATCTGATTCTAATGGATATGAGCCTGCCAGTCCTTGACGGATGGGAAGCAACACGCCGTCTCAAGAGCAACCCGGCAACCAAAGACATCCCGATCATCGCCCTGACAGCCCATGCGATTTCAGGGGATCGTGAGAAGTGTCTGGCCGTCGGCTGTGACGAGTACGAGAGCAAGCCGGTCAAATTCCCGGACCTGATCGCAAAGATTGAGCATTTCATCGGGCCGGGTGATAACCCCGAAGGTGCCACCAAGCCCAACCCGCGAGATTGAAAAGATCCGGCGGACGTTACCAGGCGGACTCTGTCGCACGACCTGCCGCTGTTATCACATGTCATCTGCCATCTGTTGAGTAAACCCGCGCCTCTCTTCAGCAGTAAATCCCGCTGCACGATGACCTGATCTGACCGATCGCACCGGAATCACGGTGGCGGCGTTTCGTCACGTCTGCCGACAGGGGTGCTGGTGGCTGACTGCTGGTGGCTGACTGCTGGTGGCTGCTGCGGATTACGGGTATCCGTTTCCAATCCTCATGGATTAACTGCCGCTGTTTGACGGTATGCTATGCTGGTAAAGCATCTGATACTGAACCTGTTCCCCCACCATCAGGACGATTTATGCGCCTCACTCGTCTCATCGCCATGCTGCTGGCGGTTGAAATCCTGTTTCTCGGCGGCAGTGCCTACTATCAACTGGTTTTCCCGGTGCGGGTGCTGCATCATATCGTGATCACCGTTGTGCTGGCCGTCTGGCTGCTGCTGCGTCTGAAAAATCGGCAGGGACTGCCCCAGACACCGCTCAATCCCCCACTGTATGCCGCCTGCATCGTCTGGATTCTCTCCGCTGCGTTAAGCGATGATCCGCGTATGGCCTTTGAAAACCTGTGGTTTCCCTTTACCCATCTGATCTTCTTCTGGATCTTCGCTGATCTGATCCAGCGGCGGCAGCAGCGTCTGCTGTTCGATGTGCAGTTCATCGCGGCGGCGCTGGTATTGATGCTCAGCGCCATTGAGCTGGCATCGTGGTATTTCGGACTCGGCATCATTCCCGGCACATCAGTCGGATGGGCCGGGACCACCGTCATCCCCTACACCGCGCCCCGGCTGGCGCTGGCGTTGAATGTCAGCACACTGCTGGCCGGATACGTCGCCCCGCTGCTGATCCTTGCCGTGGGCTGGGCACTGACCGCACGCCGCCCCTATCGTCCGGCGCTGTGGGTGCTGGCCGGTGGCCTGCTGCTCGTCCTGATCCTGACCTTCTCACGAGGTGGTCTGCTGTCCGCGACAGCAGCCGTGGGGATGCTGCTGATCCTGCGATTATGGGACAGACATTGGAATAGACAGGCCGGGACGATCCGGCACACTAAACCCGGACTGCTGGCAGCGGGGGCGGCGGCGGTCATGCTGGTCGCCGTGCTGATCATCGTCGTTATGGGCAGTTCATCGCGGACCAGCGGCGATGTGGTCCGCGTTGATCTGTGGCGGGCATCAGTGGACATGGCAGCGGATCATCCCGTGCTGGGCATCGGCGCGACACAGTATGGCCGCGCCCTGCGCGAATACCGCACACCGGAACTTGCCCGTGACCGGCTGGCATCGGCGCATAATGTCTATCTCAACACACTGGCCGAGACTGGCATCGCGGGGCTGGCCGTCAGCGCATGGATCGGAGTCAGCCTGCTGCGTGCATGGTGGCGTCAGCGGCAGGCGGCGTCAGGTGGGCGGCGTTTGCGGCTGGATGTGGCCCTGGCCGCGCTGATTGGGATCGGTGTTCACAGCCTGACAGATGTGTTTACCGTCACGCCGGTCGTGCTGCTGATCGCGCTGCTGGCGGCCTACTGTGCGGTCGAGCCGATTTCGGCACTGGCAGACGCCCCCAGGCCACGCCGAGCCGAGCGTATCACGGCGGTCATCGCGCTGCTGATCATCATCGGATATGGCCTCTGGTTGGTCATCATGGACACCGCACAGGCCCGTTATCAGGACAGCCTGCGCAGCCGGGGCGCTGAAGCCATCGAGCAGGTACAGGCCGCCATCAGCCTTGATCCGGCGCTGCGGCTGTATCATCTGCATCTGATCCAGCTTGAGGCGCAGCAGGCCGCATCTCCGGCGGAAGCAGCCGCGCTGTACGAACGTGCCCTGTCACTGGAGCCGTCATGGGATACCGGCTGGGTGACGCTGGCCGCCTATCGCGAGCAGGCCGGGGATCTGACAGGCGCACTGGCCGCACTCGATACCGCACGCCAGATCAACCCTCACACGGCGGCCTCGCTTCAGTGGGCGCGGCTGACAGAGGAAATCGGCAGCGCCGACGATGCGGAGATTATCGACGCCTATCACTTCTATCTGCGGACAACCGCGCCCTTTTCGCTGCCCCTGTCAGAATTCTGGCAGGCAACACCGCTGCGCCGTGAAGCGCTCGAACAGTATCTGATGCAGCTTCCACCTGACCGGCGCTACCGCGTGCTGCGCGCATTCGATGCCGAACGGGCTGTACAGGCTGTTCCCGCTGAACCCGTCACAGCGGCGGAGTGGTGGATTGCAGGCGCTGCCGCGCTGCAAAACGGCGATCATGACACCGCCCTGACCGCCTTTGATCAGGCCATCCGGCTTGACCGGACGAACGGCGACAGCTACGTCTCACGGGCGCGTGTGAAAATCGCGCAGGGGGATCTCACAGGCGCGGCGCATGATCTCGATCTGGCGCAGTTAGTGGAGACACTCGATGAGTATCCGGACGCGGTCCGGGCGCTGCTGACCGATGATCCCGCCGCACGCGATGCGCTGAACACCGCCGCCGTGCCAGCGACCAGCATCCCGCAGGAATTCGCCGCCGTGCTGTATGGCCGTCCGGCGAATTTCGGCCTGCCAGTCAGTATGCGGCCCCCCGGCCCCGGACATCAGGCCATGCTGCCGTGGTACGCGGTCGCCGAGAGCAGCATCGCGCAGGGTGACATCGACCGGGCGCGGCGGGTGTATCAGGCGATTCTCGAAAATGCACCGGATGAAACCGAAGCGGCAGACCGATTAGCCGAATTAAGCCGATAATGCCGAAACCGGACGGGCGGCACGCATGAATCCGTGTGCCTGCATGAAGCGTGCCATACGTTCCAGCGCCTGTTCGATATTCGCATAGCTGCTGGTATAACTGGCGCGGATAAAGCCGGAGCCGCTTTCACCAAAGGCGCTGCCGGGGATAATCGCCACCCGCGCTTCATGCAGCATCAGCTCGCAGAACTGCTCATCACTCAGGCCCGTTTCGCGGATCGACGGAAACGCATAAAATGCGCCGCGTGGTTCAAAACAGGGCATCCCGATGCTGTTAAAGCCGTTCACGATCAGACGGCGGCGGCGGTCATATGCCTGACGCATCCGCTCGACATCGGCTTCACCGTGCAGCAGCGCTTCTACTGCCGCCGCCTGACTCATGGTCGGCGCAGACATAATCAGATACTGGTGCAGCTTGCGCATCCCTTCCATGATCCCGACCGGCGCAGTCGCATAGCCGATGCGCCAGCCGGTCATGGCATAGGATTTGCTCATCCCGCTCAGGCGAATGGTGCGCTCGTACATCCCCGGCAGGCTGGCGAAATTGATATGCGCGGCATCGTAAACCAGCCGCTCGTAAATCTCATCGGAGATCACCAACAGATCATACTTTTCGGCAACAGCGGCGATTTCCTGCATCCGGTCGAGCGTCAGCACTGCGCCCGTGGGATTACTCGGATAGCTCATCAGGATCGCTTTGGTGCGCGGTGTGATCCGCGCTTCAAGATCCGCGCCGGTCACTTCAAAACCATTTTCGACATAGGTCGGCACCATCACCGGGATCGCGCCGACCATCTCCACCGCCGCCGGATTCGCCACAAAGCACGGCTCGATGACCAGCACCTCATCCCCCGGATCGCAGATGGCCTTCATCGCCAGAAAAAATGCCTCACTGACGCCGACCGTCACCAGCACCTGACCATCAGGATCATAATGCAGGCCGTAGCGCTGCTGAATATGCTGGCTGATAGCGGTCCGCAGGGCGGGTGCGCCGGAATTGCTGGTGTAACCGGTCTGGCCGCTGCGCATCGACTGCACCGACGCGTCGATGATATGGTCCGGCGTCGTGAAGTCCGGCTCACCGATGCCGAGCGTGATCACATCTTCCATGCTGGCCGCAACATCGAAGTAACGGCGGATACCAGAGGGGCGCATGGCCTGTGTGGATTTTGAAAGATAGCAGCGCATACTGTGTCTTATCCCTTCATGAGGGCGAATAATCAGGTCAGAGAACGCGTCAATCGTAGCACACAGTGATGGTAATTCACCGGCTGGCAGCGCGAAAACTGGCACAGATTATCCTACACAGTGTACGAAAGCGAAGTTGATCGTTGTCTGGGTTCATGTTATGAATTACGATTCGTCCGCATATGGTGTAACCAACATACTGGTGTATAACGAGACAAGCTCACTTATGTTTGACGAACCAGAAATTAATCCACTAGACGACACCCACCCAACCGGGACATATCCACAGGTCAACGTACAGCCAGACTTACAGCCAAACGTACAGGCAGAGGATGACACCTCAATCCGCGTTTCACAATCCGGCAGCAGAGGGCCATCCACCGCACAGCGCATTCTTGGCCTGCTGCTGCTGTTGGGCGCCTTCGGGCTGACGGTCGGCGCAGTCATCCAGTTGATGGCCCCCACCGAGACACTGGTGATTACGGTCACCAATACACCGGCGGCGGTTGCGCAGACCACTGAAGATGTGGCAGCGATCACCGATGAAATCGGCGCAACAGGTGAAGAACCTGCCGCGTCTGAAGAGGCGGTCATCGTCGAGACGGTCCCATTTGATACAAGTGTGAATCCGGCGGGTGCCCTGCCCACGCTTGGCCCGGATACGGCGGCTGCCCTGCTGCAAACACCGATCGCTCCGATCCTGATCGACAATCCGCTGCGGGTGGTGCGTGCCGATATCCAGCCGTTTACGATCATCCCGGATCGCCCGCGCAACACCGTCATCCAGTACACCATCCAGCAGGGCGACACGATTTATGACATCGCACAGCGCTTCGGGCTGGAGATCGAGACCATCGCATGGTCGAATGACCGCCGCCAGATCTGGACGCTGATCCCCGGCGAACAACTGAACATCCCGCCCTCTGACGGTGTGTACATCCAGATGGTCGGCGGTGTCAGCATCCGTGAGGTCGCCGCACAGCACCAGGTAACCGATGTCGATGTGGTGATGGAGTCTGAAGCCAACCCGCAGTTACGTGGTCTGTCACCGGATACCGTCCCGCCGAGCGGTGTCTGGATCTTCATCCCCGGCGGCAGAGCGGAGGAGGTCAACTGGGCGCCGCAGATCGAAGTCAGCACCGGCACGGCTGGCACGACTGGCTCCAGCGGTGTGAATCTGGTCAGCTTCCAGTCTGGTGATCCCGGAAGCTGTGCGCCGCAGCCGCCCGGAACCGCAACCGGATGGGGCTACCCGCTGAGTGGCCCGTATAGCGTCACTCGCGGTTATACGAGCTGGCATCAGGGCATTGACCTGTCCGCAGGGATGGGGACGCCGGTCATGGCGGCCAATGGCGGCACGGTGATCTTCTCCGGGACCAATACGTGGGGCTATGGCGTGCTGGTGGTGATCTCCAGCGGGCCGTTTGCCACGCTGTACGCTCACCTGAACGGTACTGCTGTTGGCTGTGGTCAGACGGTCGGCACGGGGCAGGTGATCGGCTATGTGGGCAGCACGGGGAATTCGTCCGGCCCACACCTGCACTTCGAAATCCTGTACAACGGCGTGCGCGGCGATCCGCAGGCGACGATGCCGTTCTAGGTTCTGTTGACGTTTCGATCATAATGCGCCTCTGCAAGCCGGTTTTGTGTAGGGGCGGACCGGCGTGTCCGCCCGCAGACACATTAAATACTACCCTTGTAAGCTAGGGGATAGGGGGCTTTCACGCTTTAAAATTCGGGCCGGAAGAATCCGGCCCTACGCTTTGTGTTGTGTAACTGTCTGCTGCTGTCTTGTCCTGAATATGCCTCTAACGTGACAGGATATGCGCCATGCGGTGATAATCTTCGTCGATCTCACGCGCTTTGGTCGCCACTTCTTCCAGCGGCACACTGACCATCTTGCGCCCCTGAAGCCCGACCATCACGCCGCTTTCCCCCGCCAGCATTTTCTCGAAGGCCGCCACACCCATACGGGTCGCCAGCAGACGGTCAAAGGCGCTGGGCTTTCCACCGCGCTGGATATGGCCGAGAATCGTCAGGCGCATCTCGAAGCTGACATGCCGTTCTTCCAGATAATCAATCAGATCGGCAGTCGTATACGGCGCGCCTTCCGCGATCACGGCGATGGCGTGCGATTTGCCACGCACGTAAGCATCTTCCAGCATATCCGTGACTTCTTCCATCGTCGGCGCGTTTTCCGGCGTGATCACGACTTCAGCGCCGCCGAGAATCGACGACATCAGCGCCAGATAGCCACAGTTGCGCCCCATCACTTCGATGATAAAGCCGCGATTGTGGGACGTGGCCGTATCACGCAGCCGGTCGAGCGAATCAAGGATGGTATTGAGGGCGGTATCCACACCGATGCTCATATCCGTCCCCCAGATGTCATTATCGATGCTGCCGGGGATACCGATCACCGGCACACCGAGCTTGTGCAGGGCCATCGCCCCACGCAGGCTGCCATCCCCACCGATGACCACCACGCCTTCGATGTCATCTTCATTCAGACGCCGCATCGCCTTGCGCTGGCCCGACGGTGTCTTGAATTCCTCATTGCGTGCCGTCTGCAAAATCGTACCGCCGCGCTGAAGAATACCGCTCACCTCACGGCTGCTAAGCAGGCTCATATCGCCATTCATCAGCCCGGCGTAAGCCTGACGGATGCCGAAAACTTCCACTTTATGTTCTAAACCGGTGCGCACGACCGCCCGGATTGCAGCATTCATTCCGGGGGCGTCGCCGCCGCTGGTCATTACAGCAATTCGTTTCATCGCTGCCTGTCTCCCGCTGTTCCGTTAACTGTGCAGTCAACTCTTTACATCACAAGCGCGGATTATAGCCCCGATGTGTTAATTTTTGTTTATCCAGCTTGCTCATCTCATGCCGGATTTCATGATCACGGCCATCACAGACCCACCGGAGTTGTGCAGTGTGTACGAGAGACCGCCCGGCATCTGATCAGGCCGCTTCACCTGATCAGCCTGCTTAGCCTGCTTAGCCTGTTTAGACTGCTAACCTTCATCCTCATACAGCTCACAGCGGATCTGCGGACCGATCTTCTTCAGCGCGTGCCACAATTCCTCTGAATCGCTGTCGGTCGTCTCTCCCTGAAAGTCCATGACATATTCCTTACCATCGACTTCCACCACAACCATGAACTGATCACTGCCGGGATAATTCCGCAGCGTGCCGACAATCCGCCTCAGCAGCCGCTGATCGCGTGCCTGATCGTCGGTGTGCTGCATGGTCACCACGACGATGCGCGGCGCTCGTTCCGGCACATATTCCTCATCGTCCCAGCCGGTCCACACCTCACGCACGGGCTGTCCAGTCTGCGCGGGTGACGGATGATCAGTATAAGCGACATGATCTGCACCAGCATGCATGTCACTGACTGGGGCGTCCTCATCCACCGGGGACCATTCATCCGGTGAAGTCAGTTCATCCGGCGGTGCAGGTTCGATGTCCTGTTCATAGGGCGGCGCCGCGACCGCAGCCGCCGATGGCGCTGGTGTGGTGTTGTAATTCGTATAACCTGCACGATGGCCGCCGGTGTTTCCATTGGCATGCGAATGACCATTTGCGCCGTGATGTCCGTTGGAGCCGTTCGTACCGTTTGCGCCATTGGAGCCGTGATAGCCGTTTGAGGGGTCATCAGGTCCCTGCATCCATGCCGGCATCTGATCGTCAAACTGGCTGCTGCCACTGGCCGCTTCCATTACCTCAAAATTGCGCGTCATACGGTCCCCGATGATCTGGACGCGGTCACGGGATGCATCCAGCTTGCCTTCCACGCGCAGCACTTCGCCGGGGACGAGTTCCGGCAGGTCACCGCTGTCGATCTGCGCGGCGATCTTGCTCCATGTCCGAGGGAAGAACACCACCTCAATCGAGCCGACCGTCTCGTGCCAGTCCTCAAGCGTCATGATGCCCATCGCATCACCCTTGCCGGTGAATACCTTGCGGAACTGGGTCACCTCTCCGGCCACCGCCACCTGACGCTCATGCATCCCGGAGCCATTTTCTTTCAGTTCTGTGATCACATGCAGACCGGATTTCGACAGCACATCGCGGAATTTATCAGTCGGGCGTCCGGTGACGTACAGGCCGAGCAGTTCTTTTTCCCAGCCGAGAATCTCGCGGTTGGTGTATTCCTTCACATTCGGAAGGTTGCCGAGCAGTTCCTGACCGCCGCCAAAATCGTCCCCGAACAGGCTGACACGGCCTACCTCTCGGTCACGGTGATGATTTGTGCTGTAGGCTGCGATGCGATCCAGCGCCGCCAGAAGTTGAGCGCGATTACCGAATTTCTCCATCGCGCCGACACGAATGGCGCTCTCCAGCGCACGCTTGCCGACAGCACGCAGGTCCACCCGCTGGCAGAAGTCATCAAGGCTTTCGAAGCCGCCGCCTGTTTCGCGTGCTGCGACGATATGCGCCATCGCGTTCTCACCGGCATTCTTGATCCCGGCCAGCCCGAAGCGAATCCCACGGCGACCGTCTTCCTGACGCTGAATATCAAAGTCCAGCGCCGAGTAATTGACATCCGGCGGCAGAATGGGGATCGCCAGACGGCGGCATTCTTCGAGAAAGTGCGAGATCTTGGTGGAGTCATCACGATGCACCGACAGCATCGCCATCATGTATTCTTCGGGATAATGCGCCTTCAGGAAGGCCGTCTGCACCGTGACAACCGCGTAGTCGGTTGCATGGGCGCGGTTGAAACCGTAATTCGCAAAGAACTCGATGTCATCGAAAATGCGATTGGCAGAATCTTCGTCCACGTCATGTTCAGGGCCGCGCTCAAGGAAGATAGCGCGGTGTTTGGCGAGATCCTTTTCCTTCTTCTTCGAGACCGCCTTACGCATCAGGTCGGCTTCACCCGGTTCATAGCCGAACAGCTTGCCCGCCACCTGAAGGATCTGCTCCTGATAGATGATGATGCCATACGTCTCGCTCAGGATCGGTTCCAGCAGCGGATGCCGGTAGGTAATCTCCTCATCACCGTGCAGACGCCGGTTATAGATCGGGATAAAGTCCATCGGGCCGGGCCGGTACAGCGACACACCCGCGACGATATTCGCGAAACGGGTGGGCCGCATATCACGCAGCATGGACTGCATCCCGCTGCTTTCAAGCTGGAACACGCCGACCGTATCGCCCCGGCTCATCAGCTCAAACGCCTTATTGAGCATATCCGTCTGCTCTTCGGTCAGGCGCGGATCATCATGGCGATAGGGGATATTATTCAGGTTATAGCTGATGCCGTGATAGCGTTCGATCAGCTCGCACGCCTTGCGCATGATCGAGAGCGTCGCCAGCCCTAAAAAGTCAACTTTCAGCAGGCCAATCGACTCGCAGGTTTCCATCGGGAACTGCGTAACGGCCTTCAGCGCGCCACTGCTCGGATCTTTGCCGGTCACACGGTGCAGCGGGATATATTCATCCAGCGGCTTGTCGGCGATGATGATCCCGGCGGCGTGGACCGATGTATGCCGATTGACGCCCTGAAGCTGCTTCGCCATCTCGATCACATCATTAAGCTGCGGATCTTCTTTCAGCAGCTTCTGCAAATCGGGATTGGCATTGACATACTGTTCAATTGGTTTCTGCTTGGCTTCGGTCGGGATCAGGCTGACGACACGGTTCACGCGGTTCAGGTCAATATCCATCGCCCGCGCCACGTCCTTGATCGCCGCTTTTGCGCCCATCGTTCCAAAGGTGATGATCGACGCGACCTTGTCCTCACCGTATTTCATGGCGGCATAGGCGATCATGTCACCACGGCGGTCATCCGGGAAATCGATGTCAATATCCGGCATACTGACGCGGGCCGGGTTCAGGAAACGCTCAAACAGCAGCGCATTCTGGATCGGATCGACCATCGTGATGCCGAGCGTATAAGCGGCGATGCTGCCCGCGCCGGAGCCGCGAACATTCCACCAGATGTCCGCATGGGCGGCGAACTGTGTCAGGTCCCACACGATCAGGAAGTACGTTTCAAAGCCCATACCGCCGATGATTTCGAGTTCATAATCCAGCCGTTCACGCAGTACGGGATCGGTATCGGCACGGTCGCCATAACGCCATCTTAGCCCGCGTTCGCACAGGTAACGCAGATAAGAAGGGGCATCAAATCCTTCCGGCACGGGGAAGATCGGCAGATGATAGCCTTCGGTGTCGAGATTGAGATCGCACATCTCGGCGATTTTCAGCGAGTTATGCACCGCCTCTGGCACGCCGTATTTTTCGCCCCACAGTTCCCACATCTCTTCAGCGCTGTTGAGGTAGTAACTGTTATCAGACATCGCCATGCGCGTTGCCCGGGCTTCTTCGCCGTCATGATCCTTGCGCTTGGGTGTGTGGACCGATGCGCCGGTCTGAATGCAGAGCAGCATGTCATGGGCGTCGAAGTCTTCCTTGCGGATGTAGTGGACATCATTGGTCGCCACCAGCCCGACATCGGTATGGCCGCTTTTGCGATAATCCACCAGCCACTTATT
Source organism: uncultured Anaerolineaceae bacterium (assembly GCA_964395665.1). Classification (GTDB taxonomy): domain Bacteria; phylum Chloroflexota; class Anaerolineae; order Aggregatilineales; family Phototrophicaceae; genus JAEZAF01. The sequence continues at coordinate 17,279 of CAYNDH010000035.1, read as the reverse complement.
CAGGATCTCGATCTCGGGGATTTCGTGCTGCTGAAGTTCGAGATAGAAGTTCTCCGCCCCGAACATATCCTGAAAGCGGCCAACCCATTCACGGGCTTCGGCTTCCTGCCCCCTGATCACCATCTGCGGGATACGCGCCGCCAGACAGCCCGACGTGGCGATGATGCCTTCGCTGTACTGGCTTAGTGTGTCCCAGTCGATGCGGGGGCGGTAATAGTAGCCCTCAAGCTGCGATCGGCTGGCGATCTTGAGCAGGTTCCGATAGCCGGTGGCATTCTTCGCCAGCAGCAGCAGATGAAACGGCTTTTTATCCAGCACCGAATCACGGTCCGTCATCGAGCGCGGGGCCAGATAGCTCTCCACGCCGATAATCGGCTTGATGTCAGCTTCTTTTGCAGCACGGTAAAAGTCGATCACGCCGAACATCGAGCCGTGATCAGTGATCGCGACCGCAGGCATATTCAGCTCTTTGGCGCGCTTCACCAGCTTCTTGACATTGCTCAGGCCGTCCAGCAGCGAAAATTCAGTATGTACGTGAAGATGAACGAAATTTTTGTCGATTACATCAGGCATGGTTATGGGTTTCTTGGGATTACAATGTGTTGGTTGGCTTGACAGTACAGGACTGCGGCGAGCGGCCCCGGTCTGTCAGCAGACCGGCGGCAGCGATTCAAACGATACGGATGATCTCAGAATGACGATGAAATTCAGAACACCTGTAGTATAGCCCATTCTGGGACTCAGAGCAGATCCACAGCATTAGAGTTTTGGTCATCTCCATTCCGATAGTGTGCGTTGGCCGGTGATTTTCCGCCCCGCGCATCGAACATTTGCACCATTCCGATGCGTTTGCGGTATACTTCACCGTGCAAAATCAGACATCTGGAGTAGCCTGCATATGCTTCTCTTTCAACTGCCTTTCCCTCAATCAAATGAACGGCTGATCCAGCGAATGGCACGACAGGACAACGCCGCCGCGCTGCGTGCTGCCGCTGAACTTCAGGAACGGCTGTGCTTTCAGAATGGCGCAATGCACGGCGTTGATCTCAGCAACGCCAACCTGACGGATGTACGTCTGGCCTGCGCCAGCCTGCACAATGTGACGCTTCGCAACGCCGTGCTGGTCGGTGCATACTTTGGCGCCAGTGATCTGCGCGGCGCACAGCTTCAGAATGCAATCCTGCGATCCGCTAACCTGCGTGAAATCCGCCTGCTGGATGCTGATCTGTCTCATGCAGAGCTGACCGAAGCGCACATGGCAATGGCCGACCTGCGCGGCACACGGCTGCATGGGGCGCGGATGCACGGGGCGAACCTGTGGCGAGCCAGACTTCAGGGCGCAGATCTGACGAATGCCGTGCTGATCGATGTCAATTTTTATCTGACCGAGTTCGATCAGGACACCATCCTGCCGGACGGCTCCCACTGGACACCGCACAGCGATCTGACACGCTTCACCGGTCGCGAACCGCATCCCTCACTGGTGCTGCATATCACTGACTCTGACGCAGCGGTTTAGCGGACGACATCGGTTTCACGCGGCGGCTTGCGATAGATCTGAATGACAAAACTGCCAGGGATATGGTGGACCTCATGCGGGTTGGGATAATGCGCCTGCATTGCCGCTTCCATCGCCTGAACGCCGCGCTGCCACATCTCATCCGACAGCGACCACAGCGACGAGAATACGCGGCGGCGGTACTGTTCCAGTAACTGCGCCGGGGTGCGGTCAAAGTGATACTGAAACACCCATTCATCGCCGACCTGCGGCCAGCCCATATCCGCAAACAGCGTATGACTCTGTGACCATGAGCGAACCACGCGCTGCTGGATGTCATCCTGCACTGCTGCATCCCACGCATCCAGCATCGGCTCGAACGTGCGCTCCTGATGGCGGTTGCGGCAGTTGAGCATCAGTCCGCCGGGTTTCAGCACCCGCGCCACTTCCGCCGCCGCCGCTTCCGGTGATGGGATCAGGTGAAAAATGTGCGTGGCAATGGCGGCATCAAACCCATCAGAGGCCAGGGGCAGACGCATCACATCCCCCTGCACGACGTGGATCGCACTGCCTGCGTATTCCGGCAGTTGATGCTTTTCCAGCAGGCGGCGCATCATCGCGGTGGAGAGATCGACACCCACCAGCAGCCCCACATATTTCGCAACCGGCAGCGCGATGCGCCCGGTCCCGACGCCGATTTCAACCACGCGATGCGCTGCACGCAGGCCAGCGGCGGATGCCAGAAAACGCGCCATCTCATGATCGACACCGGGCGGAAAACCGCGTGTCTCATCGTAATACCCAGCGGCCTGATCAAAAACAACGGATTCTTCTGGCATGACGTTTCTCCTGTGAGATACCGTGCGATGCAGCAGGTACGATTAAGCGGTCAGGGGCGCAGGCCGAGCCTTTGAATCAGTGTATCCAGCTCATGCAGCAGCGCATCAGTATCACGGTCATTGACCAGCGTGTAATCGGCAATCGCGATCGGGCCACCTTTTTCCAGAAAATCAATTTCGCGCCAGTCGCGTTCTTCGGCTTCTTCTGGTGTCAGTGGGCGGACAGGGCGCTGCGCCAGCCGCTCATAACGCAGGCGGCGGGAACACGCAATCGCGACCACCACCATATCCTGCCCCAGTTCCGGCTTCAGCAGCTTATATTCACTGAAGCCGTAAAGCCCGTCGATGATGATGCTGTGATGTGTTTCCAGCGCGTTCTTCAGATGCGGCAGCGCACGTCTGGCGATGGCATCCATCCCTTCATTCGCCCGGAATTCTTCACGGACGATGCGCTCATTCTGCGGGTTGACCGGAAGCCCGCGTGCAACCACCTCATTCTCGATGATACTGCCGAAGCGAAACTGATAAAAACCTTGCGCAGCCAGATGCTGGGCGCACAGTGTCTTGCCCGATCCCGGCATCCCGACGAGAGCCAGTGATCGCGGCGCTTCATTACTCCATTGCATGGATTTCCTCTTGGTATTTACGGCGTCTGACGGATTATAGCGAACTTCACTGGTGCTGCTCTACAGTGGAGTTTGTGGCCGGATCGTCTTCAGGTCACTGTCTCACCGCGACGAGGTCATCATGCTGATCACCACGCCCTGTGTATCAATCGGGACGGACCACGTTCGGGCGGAAACACCCGCGTTGTACAGTGCGCCCACAGCGGCATCCGTGATCGCGTCTATCTGCCGGTCGCCGCCGAAGATGATACATGCCGGGCCATCCCCGGCCAGCGTGACCGCCGCCGCTCCCGCCGCTTTTACCGCGCTGACCATGGTGCCGAATCCGGGGATCTGCCCCGCCAGCCGTGGGACGTTCAGCGCATCAGTCAGCGTGGAAGCCAGCAAACCCTGATCACCTTCGCCCAACGCCTGAAGCAGCAGCGGCAAACGGCTTAAATTATGGACGGCGACCGCCGACGGGATACGATCCGGCAGCGGCGCACGGGTGTAGCGCTCCATTTCCGGCAGGACGATCACCACCCGCTGCGGGGCAACAGGCAGCGTCCGGTAAATCAGGCGCTCGCCTTCCAGCAGACTGGTGGAAAGGCCGCCGAGCATCGCCGCGACCGCGCTTTCCGGTCGGCTGATCAGCGCGGCGATCTCCATAATCTGGCCCCGCTGATACACGCCCCCCATCAGGTTATTAGCCCCGATCACACCCGCCAGCAGAAACGCCGTCTCCGCACCGAGTCCGCTGCCCGGTGGGATGCTGTTCTCCACCCGGACGTTGAAGCCGGTCACGGCGCGTTCCAGCCGCTGGAAAACCCGCGCCATCGCCAGCACAGTCGGATGCCGCAGGCCAATCGCATAACGTCCTGCGCCTTCGCCATAGGTTTCAACGACCAGTTGATCATCACTGCGAGCGCTGATCTCGATGGTCGTATAAAGCCCCAGTGCCAGCGCGAGACTGTTGAGGCCGGGGCCGAGGTTAACCACTGCCGCAGGCAGGCGGATTCGAATCTTCTGCATGATTTTTCAGCACATTATCTCAGCCGCAGCCGGCATCAGCTACAACCGGACGGTGGGTAAAAAGAAAGTGAAGGTGCTGCCCTGTCCCAGATTGCTGGACGCCCAGATCGAGCCGCCGTGCCGCTGGATGATCGTACGGGCCAGTGTCAGGCCAAGGCCGCCGCCCTGAATCTGGCGCACACGCTCATCACGTGAGCGGTACATGCGGTCGAAGATCAGCACCAGCTCATCATCCGCGACGCCGATACCGCGATCCGCAACACTGCAATAAACCTCATTGTGATCTTCCCATGCGTGAATGACGACATTCTGTTCCGGACGGGAATAGACAATCGCGTTTTGCAGCAGATGACCGATCACCATATACAGCCGGTCGGTATCCCCCATCACAACCGGCATCGGATTCTGAATTGAGGTGGCAATCACAATCCGGTTATCGCGGGCCAGTTCCCGCACACTGGCAACTGCTTTAAAGATCACTTCCGGCAGTTTCACCGGGCGATGCTGCATCGGCATCCCGGCTTCGATCCACGCCAGTTCGACCAGCGATTCCACCACATCATAGAGTTTGGTCGTCGTTTCACTGATGCGTGTCAAAAAGCGGCGCTGATGTTCGTTAACATCCCCGAATTTACTGACGAGTTCAGCATAACCGCCAATGGCATTGATCGGGTTACGCAGGTCATGCGAGACCGATTTGACCAGTGCCTCACGCCGGTTTTCCAGTTCACGCCGTTCGGTGACATCCTGAAGCATGACCAGCCGCTGTCCACCCGGAATCGTCGTCGCCATCCCAATCGCCAGCCGCCGCCGTGGAAGATGCACTTCCAGCGTCTGATCCCCATCACGTGTGAACAGATTCCGCAGCGCATGATTCTGTCCAAAGACATCGGATGCAGCCTTATGCAGCAGCAGTTCCACGGTGATGCCCAGCATCGCCGCTGCCGCCGGGTTTACCTGCTCCACCAATCCTTTGGCATCAGCAATCAGAATACCATCCGAAGCGGTGCGGAACAGATAATCATAGGTTGTGTTGTCTGGCAGGGTTTGAGACAGCATGTGACGGACTCACATCTTTATATGCAGAAGTACCTCTGCTTGAGGCGTGCCTGAAGCAGCGCTGATTCCGGTGGATGCAGATAATATGCAGTATACCCGAATGATGCGCAGAGTACAGCACATGTGTCAGCCACCACACGGAAAATACGCCATACCTTGATACTTTATGAGCGATTTCGGACAGTCACGATAAATGTAATACAATTTCCTTACAAGCGTTACTTACTGCGGCTCATCAGCTTGTAGTATGGTGAGGTCGAGAGGCCGCTTCGCCTGCTGCTTCATCGTACCCATCACAAATATTACAGGCACACGACACAACGCCATGCGCAGATGCGGAGCAACTTTACGACGTTAAACACACAAAGGATAACGCCATGAAGGGTCTGGAAAACAAGGTTGCATTTGTCACCGGTGGCAGTTCCGGGATCGGTTATGCGGCTGCACTTGGCTTCGTTCGCGAAGGGGCCAGGGTTGTTATTGCGGATATCAATGCAGAAGCAGGTGAAGCAGGAGTCGCTGAAATACGGAAATCGGGTGGCGAAGCCACATTCATCAGAACCGATGTATCGAAGTCAGCCGACATTCAGGCCATGATCCGTCAGACGGTGGAGACCTATGGACGGCTGGATTTTGCAGTCAATAATGCAGGGATCGGCGGCGCAGCAGCCCTCACCGCTGATTATCCGGAAGAAGAATGGCAGCGGGTGCTGGACATCAACCTGACCGGTGTATGGCTTTGCATGAAATATTCCATCCCCCACATGCTGAAAGCCGGTGGCGGTGCGCTGATCAACGTGGCATCGATTCTCGGCCATGTGGGATTCGCAAATTCGGGCGCTTATGTCGCGGCAAAACATGCGATCCTCGGCCTGACAAAGACCACCGCGATTGAATACGCAACGCAGAATATTCGCGCCGTGGCGGTGTGTCCGGGATTCGTTGCAACACCTCTGATTGAGGAAGCTGGCATGTCGGAAGGCTCCGATCTTCAGCGCATGATTGCAGATCTTCACCCCGTAAAACGACTGGGCAGACCGGAAGAGATCTCCGAACTGATCGTCTGGCTGTGTTCAGACAGTGCATCATTCATCACGGGGAATTCGATTCTCGTGGATGGGGGCTACGTCGCCCAGTAGTCACGCAAGTCTGTAAGAGAAAGAATGAGACTGTCGATGACCAACATCCTTGTAGCATACTCCAGTAAGTACAACTCGACAGCGGAAATCGCCAGGACGATTGGTGAGGTCCTGATCAAGGCCGGGCTGGTCCATACCGAGGTCCGGCCCGTCGAAGTCGTCACAGATGTCACCGGATACGATGTGGTGATCCTTGGCAGCGCCGTATATGCCGGACAGTGGCAGCCCGCGGCGGCGGCCTTTTTACAAAAACATCAGGAAGCTTTGGCAAAACGCCGTGTTTGGCTGTTCTCAAGCGGACCAGTCGGCTCGGCCGATCTGAAAACGCTGCTCAACGGCTGGAAATTCCCGGAAGTGCTGATGCCGTTTGTGGAGCGTATCAAACCACGCGACATCACGGTCTTTCAGGGCAGCATCAACCCCGATGCGCTGAATCGCATTGAGAGCTTTATCGTCAATACCATCAACGTCCCAACCGGGGACTACCGTGACTGGGAGATGATCCACCAGTGGGCGGGCAATATCGCCAATGTCATCATCCACGGTGACCGGGCGGAATATCGCCCCGACCATACGGTAGACTGGGGCGCGTAGCAGCCGCATCCAGTATCAGCGGAGAGTCAATAGGAAGCAGACAGAAAATGCGTTCCGGACTGTGAACGCACTTTCTGTTTCTCTCTTCAGGCGATGAATGATGCTGCCAGTTGCCAGCAGTGCAATCCACTTACGGCAGATTGGAATTGGATGATACTTCGTTCTCACTGGTTTCAGTCGAGCGGATGCCATCCCCCGCCGGCTGTTCCGCATCCTGTCCAGCATCCTGCTCGACATCCCGCACCTGTGGATGGGTCGGGGCCTCTACCGGTTCAGCAGCGTCATCATCAGCAGCAGCATCCACTTCTGCTGCATCAGCCGCATCTGCCTGTGCATCTGCGCCCTGTCCCAGCTCGGTACTGCTCTCAAACCGGACATGCTGCCCATCTTCTGTCAGGCCGGTGACAATCGTATCGCCGGGTTTAAAGCGTTCTTTCAGCAGATAGTTGCTCAGAGGCCGCACGATCATCCGATCAATCGCACGGCGCAGCGGTCGCGCTCCGTTGATCGGATCAAAACCGCTCTGAAGGATCAGATCCCGCACTTCAGGCGTCAGTTGCAGCTTCAGCTTCTGCTCATCGAGCCGCGCATACAGATCCTGAAGTTTGAGGTCAAGGATATTTGAAACGACTTCACGTGTCAGCCCGTGGAAGATGACGATCTCTTCCACACGGTTGAGGAACTCAGGCCGGAAGAAGTTCTTCAGATAGGTATTGTAATCCTGCTGGCTGACACCGCCGACTGTGCTGCCATCGAAGCCCAGCGGCATCCGTGTGCCTTCCTGCGTGCCGATATTACTCGTCATGATGAACAGCGCATGACGGGCATCGACCTTGCGGCCATAGGCATCACTCAAACGGCCTTCATCGAAGACCTGCAGGAAGATATCGAACACTTCCGGCGCGGCTTTTTCCACTTCATCCAGCAGCACCACGCTGTACGGACGGCGGCGCAGCCCATCCGTGAGCTGACCACCCCGGCTGTTATCCTTGTAACCGGGCGGAGAGCCAATCAGACGGGCAACCGTATGCGCATCATGAAACTCGGACATATCAAGCCGCAGCATGGCATCACTGCTGCCGAACAGGAATTCCGCCAGTGCCCGCGCCAGTTCAGTCTTACCGACACCGGACGGCCCAAGGAACAGGAAAACGCCAATCGGACGCTGCGGATCACCCAGACCGGCGCGGGCCGTCTTGATCGACTCCGCTACGGTGCTGATCGCCTGATCCTGTCCGATCACACGCGACAGCAGCGACTGCTCAATCGTCGAAATCCGCCGCTTTTCGTCCTGTGTCAGTTCCGCAACCGGAATCCCACTCCATTCAGACAGCACCACTGCCACATCTTCCGAGCGGACATCGTTCACCGTCTTGTCTTCGATCTCATCCGGGCTGATCGTGCGGATGATGACACGGGTGCAGGCTTCGTCCAGCAGGTCAAGCGCCTTATCCGGCAGGCGGCGATCCGGCATATAGCGGACCGACAGCTTAACGGCGGACTGAATCGTTTCCGGCAAAATCACGACACCGTGATGATTTTCAAGGCGCTGCTGCTGGCCCTTGAGGATCTCAAGCGCATCGTCTTCATTCGGTTCTTCGATGTCGATCGTACGGAAGCGGCGGTCAAGCGCCGGGTCCTGTGCAATCGCCCGCCGATATTCTTCATGCGTCGTCGCGCCGATGCACATGATCTCGCCACGGGCCAGCGCAGGCTTCAGGATATTGGCCGCATCAAGATTGCTGTCAATCGTATCCCCTGCGCCGACAATCGTGTGAATCTCGTCAATAAACAGGATCACATCGCCAGAGTTCCTGGTCTCATCCACAATGCCGATCAGACGCTCTTCGAACTGGCCGCGCAGACTGGTCCCCGCCACCAGCGTCCCGATTTCGATCTGGACAATACGCTTTTGCAGCAGGGGCAGCGGGGCGGTCCCGGCATGGATCGCATATGCCAGCCCTTCAACGACAGCGGTCTTACCGACACCGGCATCACCAAGCAGCAGCGGATTATTCTTCTTGCTGCGCGACAGGGTGCGGGCAATCGCACGGATCTCCGACTCACGGGCAACCGCCGGGCCAATCTTCGCTTTGGCGGCCTGTGCCGTCAGATCGCGCCCGTATTTATCCAGCAGTGGCGTCGGCGCACGCATATCGCCATCCATACGCCTGCGGACCAGCGGGTTGTTCTCGATCTCGAAATCATCGCTGTCAGCGCCCAGCAGATCAAACAGGTCGCTGTCCGGCATCGGCGGCAGGTGATCTTCGTGTTCTTCAGCAATCAGCCGCTGTAACCAGAGGTTGATGTCAAAACCCATATCGATCAGGCGGCGGATGGGGACACCCTCACCTTCCTGAAGCAGCGCCATCAGCAGGTGATGTTCGTTGACTTCGCGGATATCGTCCTGCTCTGCCAGAAAGATCGCCAGCGAAAGCACCATCTCGGTGCGTGGCGTAAACGGCAGGACATTATCGAGAATCCCTTCCCCCTTACCAATATCGCGGCGGATAGCATTACGCACCGCACTCGGCGACAACTTGGCACGGCGCAGCAGTCGGCAGACAGCGCCATTTTCGTTGCGGGTGGCAGCGATGAAGAGATGTTCTGTGCCGATGTAATTATGTCCTTCGCGCCGCGCTTCTTCAGCAGCAGCATTCAGGATCGCGGCACAGCGTTCGCGGATTTCACGTTCTGGGATGTCAGGCGAAGGCGTCAAGGGTCACTCAACCTTTATTTCACAAACACCGGATGCACATTTCAGCATACGGCGGTGAAGTTCTGTATACATGAACTGGGTGTCTGGTATCCGCCAGAACAGTGATGTCTGCGCTGGATACCCGATACGACTGATTATAGCATAGGGGCTTTCAGGTTGTGCCTGATTTTTTAATTTCCATAGCCTACAGGTTCGCTTACAGGTTCCGCCGCGTGATCATCACATCAAGCCCATGCTGAAATGCCGCCCTGACTTCCGGCGTCTGCTCAATCTCCGCAGTGCGGCGCGGCGGTGCGGGATGATCGATGTATGGCTGGAGCGTCAGGCTGTACCATGCGACATCAATCCAGCGGCTGAACTTATGCCCGATCATCGGCAGCACACCCGCAGGCTGAAATCCGCAGGCGTGATGCATAGCAATGCTGGCCTCATTGGGCAGCGCGATCCCGGCGAAGGCAGTATAGAAGCCCTGCACCCGCAGGATGTCGAACAGTGCGGTGTACAGCGCCCGACCGATCCCCTGCCCATGATAATCTATCGCAATATAGACACTGACTTCCGCCGACCACTGATAGGCGATGCGATCACGGTTTTTGGTGGCGTAGGCGTATCCGCAGAGTTCGCCATCGGGACTGATATACACCAACCACGGATGCGTCATCAGTGTTTTACTGATCCGCTGGCGCATCTCGTCTATATCCGGCGGTTCGAGTTCGAAGGAAATGACGGTTGATTCCACATACGGCGCATAAATCGCCCGGACTGCTGGTGCGTCATCCGGCGTGGCATAGCGGATCGTTTCAGTGGTCACCATGTGATTCTTTCCTTACCAGTGGCCGGAGCCAGCCGAAACAGTCCTGACGAAGCTGCTTAAAATTGTCCCAGCGGGTTTCGTCGTCGCTGTCGGGGGACAGGATTTTATCCAGAAAGCCTTCGATGTCTTCCACATAACGGCGCAGCAGATAAAAGCGATAGACTTCCTGATCCAGCTCGTATGCCGGGAAGCGTTCGCGATAATAGCGCAGAAACAGCGCCCAGCCGTCCACGTCATGGACATGAAACCACGTATCACGCTCTGGCGGAGCCAGCAGCAGATCATCCCAGTCAATCAGATACAACCTGTTATCTTCCGCGACCATGACATTCCCCGGCCCGTCGCCGTGGGTGATGACCCAGCCTTCTGATGAGCGCTGGCCCAGGCTGGCGGACAGCGCTTCGTATTCCGCAAAATCAGCTTCGAGTTCCCCGAAATACCGCAGCAGTTCTGACCGTAACATGCGATGCACTTCAGGCACATCGTCCGCAAGTGCTTCGATCTGTGCGATTTCAGCGCGCAGCGCATCCAGACCGGTCGGCTCGAAGTCTTCGCGCCGGATCGGGACTTCTAGCTGTGGTGTCACGGCGTGAATGCGGCCCAGCAGATCAACATAATCGGCGAACCTGTATTCGAACGTCCAGCGGGCGTCGATGTAATTGTAAAGCACCAGTGTTCCACCCTGCGGCGGCTGGATGCTCAGCGCACCGGAGCGTGTCTGAATCGGATACGAGATACGGTCAAATCCAAGCTGATGCAGGGTCAGCAGCACCGGCAGCGCTTCGATCAGGTTTTGGGTATAACGCGGCTGCATCCGTGTCCATTTGACAAAGTAACGCGCTGGCTGACCTTGATCCATGCAGTCAACGGTGTACGTCTCCGCCACAAAGCCGCGCGGTGCAGGCGTCAGCGTGATATCGGTCAGGTCATAAGCCGGTTCCAGCGTTTCGGTAAGGGGATGTAACATGGCGCTTCCTCTCTTCTGGATCAGAATGTATCAACCCTGCCGGTAACGCATCCACATAGGGGATTTTCCCATAGTTCATCCGGTAAAACAGCGAAATTGTAGCAGGCGACCTATCACCGCATATAGAGGGATGAGTCCAAGGGTATCCAGTCTGAAAGTGAGAAGCCGTTTGAAAACACGGATGAGCCGCCCTGCGTGCAGGCGCTCGCCCCCGGTGAAAGCGGTATCGCACCAGTGGATTATGCCGCCCAGCACCGCCTTGACTTCTGGCAAAATCTGCAATAAGTGCTCGTTGGCAAGTAGGTTTATAGGCTTGTAGGACGCAGCGGCTTCACGATGTGAAGCCGCTGCTGTGTATATAAGGCTGTCCGTTTGTGCACACAGCCGAGGTTTGTAAGCCTCTCAGCAGATAACGTATAATAGCCTCAACAGTGTGGCCCTTACTTACCGTAGAAAAACAGGCGTGTTCCTCATGATGGATGAGTTTATCGGCAAGCAGATCGGTGGATACGAGATTCGCGAACGCATCGGCAAAGGCGGGATGGCGACGGTCTACCTTGCAGTGCAAACGTCGATGAACCGCCCCGTAGCGATCAAGCTGCTGCCCCATGACATGATGAAGGACGAATCGTACTTGCAGCGCTTCGAGCGCGAAGTGAGCATCGTCTCCACACTCGAACACCGCAACATCGTCCCAGTCCACGATCACGGGAATTACAACGGCCAGCCCTATATCGTCATGCGTTATATGAACGCCGGATCGGTCGATGATCTGATTCGCAAAGGGCCGCTGGAGCCGGACAGATATCTGGACATCATCACGCAGATCGCACCGGCACTGGATTACGCACACGGCAAGCAGATCCTGCACCGTGACCTGAAGCCGAGCAACATCCTGCTGGATGACCACGGCGGCGCCTATATCACCGATTTCGGGATTGCGCGCATTCTCGGCTCTGAAAATGCAGGCGCGACCCTGACGACGCAGGGCGTTCTGGGGACGCCCAGCTATATGAGTCCCGAACAGGCGCAGGGCCAGCCGCTGGATGGCCGGAGCGATGTCTATGCGCTCGGCGTCATGCTGTTCGAGATGGCAACCGGCCAGCGCCCATTCCAGAGTGATACACCCTATACTATCGCCGTCATGCATGTGACATCACCACCGCCGGCCCCACGTTCGATTAACGCCAATATCCCCGGCGCGGTGGAACAGGTGATTTACAAGGCGCTGAAAAAACGTCCAGAGGATCGCTACCAATCCGCGATGGAACTGGCCGAAGCGCTGAAAATGGCGATCAGCAGCCGGGACTTCGCCAGCCATGATACACAGAAGCCGTCACAGCGCCCGCAGCTTTCCGAGCACACCCAGCCCAGCGCCACCCCTGGGAATTACGGCTATCCCAGCGAGACATCACCGTCACGGCCACTTCCACAGGTTGTCTCACAGCAAACCGTCCCACAGCAGCCTGCACCGCAGCAGACCATACCGCAGAATTACGCGCCCAACGCGCCGCATCCCCCATCGTCGCTCTATCCACCGCCGACACCCGCCCCGATGCCCCCGGCCAATGTCGCACGTCGGATGCAGGCCCGGGCACGCAAGCCCACCGGACGCGGGATGCCGATGGTCGGCGTCCTGTTGGGCGCACTGATCGGGTGCGGGCTGCTGACAGCAGTCGTGATCGCGGTGGCATTGGCGGCCAGCAGCTTCCTGAACGGCGATCAGCAGACGGACATCCAGCTTACGCAGGACGCACCCGCAGGCAGCACTGGGGATGACACCGGCGAGACCACCCAGCCGGAAGAGGCCATCGATGACGATCAGGACACACCCGGTTCAAATGTCCAGGATCTGGACGGGACGCTGTACCTGATGCCGGTCAATGAAACACACACACCCGATCCGTCACAGCCCACATCGCGGCCTCGACCGACGCCATCAAGTTAAGTACCATACGGACTCTGTTTTCGATCACCAACCAAAGGCTGAACCCTATGCAGTGGCTCGAAGTCACCCTGCGTGTGAAACGAGAAGAAGGCGAAGCCATCGCAGAGGTACTGCGGAATTACGGCTATCAGGGCGTCTCCATCTCACATGAGGGCATCCCCCCCGACCGCTATGACGATGATGAACTGCCCCTGCCGCCGGAAGTAGCCGTGCGCGTCTATCTGCCCAAAGATGACCGCGCCGCCGCAGCACAGGCGGAAATTGAGGCGCAGTTAGACGCACTGGGGATGAAGCCGATCTTCACGACCTTTGACGAAGAAGACTGGGCCGACGCATGGAAGCAGCATTATCATCCGGTGCGGATCGGTGAGCGCATCGTCATCCAGCCGGAATGGGAACCCGCCGACGATGTGCGCCCCGGCGACGTCGTGATCACCCTTGATCCCGGCATGGCCTTCGGGACCGGCACACACCCCACCACGCGCCTCTGTCTCGCATCACTGGACGCCCTGGTGCAGCCCGGTCACAACGTCCTTGATCTGGGGACCGGCAGCGGGATTCTGGCGATTGCCGCCGCCCAGCTCGGCGCCAGTAAGGTGCTGGCCGTGGATATTGATCCGGTTGCGGTTGAGGCGGCGCAGGAGAATATCGAGAAGAATGGCACCGCCGACAAAATCATCGTGCAGCAGGGCGGGCTGGAATCAGTCGTGACATCGGCGCGGCGCTTTGATCTGGTGGTCGCGAATATCCTGGCACGCATCATCATCGCCATGACTGATGAACACCTTGCCGAGATCGTGCGTCCCGGCGGCATCGCGATCTTCAGCGGGATTATTGCCGAGCAGGTCCCGGATGTCGAAGCCGCGCTGCAAAACGTCGGCCTGACATTGACCGGCGTCCGTCAGGAAGGCGACTGGGTGGCAATGGAAACCGTGCGGACGGTGGAATAATAACAAATGGGCCGGAAGAATCCGGCCCGAACTCACTACATCCGAGGCGTCCTATACACCTTCCCGCACGCGGGACGCCGCCTCATCCCGCCACTCGTGCGACAGCGGCTCCAGAGCCGCCAGCCATTGCAGCGCTTCAGCATCCGGCTTGCCGAAAAACAGACGATTCACATACAGCATCGGCGCATCCGGGCGCGGACGCTCGACCGTCTCAAATCTATCCCCAACTGCAAATACACCGGGTTCCAGCACGCGCAGCAGAAAACCGCGCCGCTCGGTCTGCGTGATCAGCTTGACGAAATTCGGCACGCCGATCTTCTTCGCCTGTTTATAGCACGGCGTCCGTGAATGCGTGACCTGAAGCAGCGCCGTCCCCGCCCGGATCACATCGCCGATGCATACCGTCTCGTCGGTATACCCTTCCAGCACCAGATTTTCGCCAAACGTCCCTAACGGAAAATCCCGCCTGAAATACGCGCCCCAGTAGCGGTAATTATCAACCGACTGACACGACAGGGCGCGGTCCACATCATAGCCGGTGCGCTCGTCGCCCTCCAGCCCTCTGGACGTGATCGCGATCGGCGTCGTCACCGCCTCTTTGTAAATACCGGTTTTCCACGGCTTGCCGTCTTCGTCAATCTGGGTGCGCACTTTGCCGGTCTGAAGATGAAGGATTTTCCCCTGCTGGAGATCAGATGCGGGTGTCATAAGGTTCCATTTCGGTTCATCAGTATGATCACGATACATTTATTTTACCCACCCCGGCGCAAAAATCCCCACACCCAACCACACCCGTAGGGGCGGGATTCTTCCCGCCCATTGTTTCTACTATCCACCAGGGCCGGAAAAATCCGGCCCTTACACGAACGCACACCCTCTGCATCTGTGGTATACATTCTGGAAATGGGGGCAAATGGGATGCAGAAAGCGTGATGCATGAATCGACTGGAGCGCATGACCGCGATTCTGCTGCTGTTGCAGCGGCAGGCGCTGACCTCTGATGAGATCGCACAGCGGTTCGAAGTCTCGAAGCGGACTGTGCTGCGCGATATTCAGGCGCTGTCGGAGATGGGCGTGCCGGTGATCGCAGTGGCCGGTCCGGGCGGCGGCTATTCCTTGCCAGAGGATTATCGGTTGGCTCCACTGGCGCTGACGACTCATGAGGCGTTTCTGCTGCTGCTGGCATTGAGTGTGATCGAACGCCTGCCTAACGCGCCATTTGTACCGGAACGCAGTTCATTACAGGCCAAGCTGTATGCGCTGCTGCCGGATCAGATGAACGTCGAGCCAATGCTGGCAGCGGTACGGGTTGAGATCCCGCAGCGCATGAAAGATACCCCCTTTCTCGATGCACTGGTGACGGCGGCGCACGAACAGCGCTGGGTAGAGATCCACTATCAGTCGGTAGAGCGACAGTCCCGACAGCGGGTGCTGCCCCTGCAGATCACGACTGAAAATGGCTACTGGTATCTGCGGGCTTACAGCATGGAGCATGAGGAAGAACGCACCTATCGCGTCGATCGCATGCTGGCATTGGAGCCGCTGACCGCATCATATCCAGCAATCAGAGCGGATGAGACGCGCCCATATGATGATCCCTCGCATCCCGAAGTCGTCGTCCGACTGACCGCACGTGGTGCAGCCTATGCCGAAAGCGAACCACATATCGGTCAGAGCATCCAGCGGCTGACGGATAGCTACGCGATGCTGCGCTTTCGGTGTCCCCCAGGTGAGCTGGCCTATTATGCGCGGTTTTTCGCTGGGATGGGAAACGAAGCTGAGGTCATCGCGCCGGTGGAGCTTCAGGAACGGCTGCTGGAAATCGGCGAGCAGATGGTCAGACGCTATTCAAAACGGTGACAGACAGGTGTCACCGTTCGCATGCTACATTGACCTTATCGTGATCTGATGCATAACAAACGAAAGTTCAACCGACATGTCTGCATATGAAGCACAGAAAACACTTTCCCCAGCAGTTGCAAAAGCAGCGGATTTTATCTGGCGCAGTGCGCGATTACTGGAGCGCGTACGGTTCCAGTATCTGTTTCTGGACGGATCGCGTGAAGCGGTACTGGACGCACTGCGGGCCTATCAGAATCCGGATGGCGGCTTCGGCAATGCCATCGAGCCGGACCTGCGAGCGCCGGTCAGCCTGCCAATACCGACATGGATGGCCTTTGTCGTCATGGATCAGATCAGCTATTTCGATGACGCCATCGTGCAGCGGGCCTGCGATTACCTGATAACGATCTCCACCGAAGAAGGCGGCATACCATTCATCCTGCCAGTCGGACAGCAGTATCCGCATGCGCCGTGGTGGGGGACGGATGATTATTCGGCGTCGCTGAATCCAACCGGTGGACTGGTCGGCCTGCTGAACAGACATGGCGTGCAGCATCCATGGCTGGAACAGGCGACGGCGTTCTGCTGGAAGCGCATCGATGCCCTTGAGAGTACCAGCGAGTATGAGATGCACAATGTACTGTCGTTTCTCGAATCGGTGCCAGATCGCGAACGCGTACAGCAGGGATTCAGGCGCATCGGGCCGAAGCTGTTCGAACAAAATCTGGTGGCGCTGGACCCAAAGGCAGAAGGCGCGGTGCATTTCCCGCTGGATTTCGCGCCGTATCCCGATAGCATCGCCCGTCCGCTGTTTTCCGATGAAGTCATCGCACAGCATCTGGACGGCATCGCGGCATCTCAGGATGAGGACGGCGGATGGTCGTTCAATTTCCCGAACTGGAATCCGGCAACCGCGCTGGAATGGCGCGGCTGGCTGACAGTCGGCAATCTGCTGATCCTGCACGAAAACGGACGGTTGTAAGGGCTAAGGCCAGAAAAATGCCCCCATCCCAGTCGCTTCGCTCCTTCACAGGCAAGGGGAGAAAGACAGGCAGTAGAGGTGTAGGGAAGCGCTTCAGTGCATCCGTTCTGGCTAGGTTGTGTTGACATTTGCAAAAAGCGCTCATTTGTAGGGGCGATGGATGATGCTTCGCATCACACGTCATCGCCCGCCGACTGTGGGTTATGGTGGGCGGACACGGCGATACATCGCAGGTCCGCCCCTACACAAAACCGGCTTGCAGAGGCGCATGATAACCGAAACGTCAACAGA
>CAYNDH010000034.1:0-32179 GCA_964395665.1 uncultured Anaerolineaceae bacterium | reverse complement strand
AAGATTTGAATTGAGTTTATACGTTTTATGGCTGGTACGCTACTGTCTCAGCCGTATACTCTGTTCGGTGTTATAATATAGAATGGGGAGAAACAAAAATTGAGGTTGGTATGCGCGTCAGGCATCTGATTACAGTGAGTTTGCTGCTGGTTCTGAGTGTGATCTGTTATGCAGTGATGACAGGTTCAGCGGCTGCACAAAGCCGTTCGATCTTCTGGCAGCGGTGGGATGTCACCATTGATAATGTCGATCCTGCCTCAAACCAGTTTGATGTCTCCGAATATTATGAAGTTGATTTCTCCGGCACCTTCCGCTTCGGTACCGTGATTATCCCCGATGACAATCTTGAACGCATCACCAATGTTGAAGTCTATGAAGAGGGGCGCGCACTGGAACGAAGCTGTTCGCAGCGGCCCGGAACGTACTGTGTACAGAATGTCGATGAGGGATTATCGATTGTTTATCACTTCTCGCGGGCGGTGAGCAATGAAACCCGCGAATTTGAGATCCGCTACAGCGTGGTCGGGGCGCTGCGGTCTTACGAGGGCGGCGACCAATTGTGGTGGATCGCCATTCCAGCGGAGACATTTGGCTTTTCGGTTGGTGAAAGTACCATCACGGTGAATATGCCGGACGGGTTGGCCCCACGCGAAGGCGTTGATCCGGTTGAGACTTATGGTGCGCGTGCAAATGTCGCTGTTAATGGGACGCGTATTGTGGCGACTGCTACGGAACGTGTCGGCCCGAATGATACCTTTGAAATCCGCGTACAGTACCCGCACTCACCGAATGCGCGGGTTGCAGGCTGGCAGCAGTCATTTGACCAGCAGCGCCAGCTTGAACCGATCATCAATATTGCGGTGCTGGCACTCGGCGCACTGATTGGCCTGGGTGGGCCGCTGGGTGTGTTCTATGTCTGGTATTCACGCGGACGTGATCCAAAGGTCGGCATTGTCCCGGAATATCTGAGCGATCTGCCATCGGATCTGCCGCCGGCGGTGGTCGGGGCGCTGATTGACGAAAAGGCCGACCTGCGCGATGTGCTTTCGACGCTGATTGATCTGTCACAGCGTGGTTATATCGTGATCGAAGAGACACAGACGCAGGGATTCTTCGGCCTGGGGGGGCGCTCGGAATTCACGTTTAAGCGCACGAACCAATCATTTGACGATCTGCGTTCGTATGAGAGCCGCTTCGCCGAAAAGCTGTTCGGCGGCTCGATGGAGCGAACACTTGATTCCCTGAAGAATAAATTCTACGTCCATATCCCTTCCTTGCAGCGCGATATTTACAGCGAACTGGTGGATCAGGGGCTGTTTGTTGCTAATCCAGACTCCACTCGTAATGGCTGGAGTGCGGTCGGCATATTTATTCTGATGGCCTGCGGCTTTCTGGGATTCGGTGCCCTGGGTGCAACCGAGACAGCCTACCAGTCGCTGATCTGCCTGCCGGTGATGGGGGCGATTACCGGTGTGCTGATGCTGTTCGCGGCGCGGTTCATGCCGGCCAAGACCCAGCACGGCGCTGAAGAAGCGGCCAAATGGAAAGCGTTCTATCGCTATCTGCAGAACCTTGAACGCTACAGCACAGTCGAAGAGGCGCAGGGTAATTTTGAGGCATTTCTCCCGTATGCTGTGGCCTTCGGGATGGAGCGCTCGTGGATCAACCGTTTCAGCAGGCTGGAAACGATGCCGATCCCGACATGGTATTTCCCGACCTATCGCGGCGGTTACTGGGGGCGCGGCTATCGCGCCGGGACACCGCTGTCGCGCAATATCGGCGGCGGGATGCCATCGGCAGATGATATGCTTCCGGGTGAGATCGCACGTGCAGGCGGACAGGGTGGCCTGAATGATATGGCTGGTGGATTGAGCGGCGGGCTGGAATCGCTGTCATCGGGGCTGACCAATATGCTGAACAGCGCTGGCAGTGTGATGACCAGCCGTCCGCAGTCTTCTGGTAGCAGTGGACGCTGGAGCAGTGGTGGGGGCAGCTTTAGCGGTGGGGGCAGCTTCGGTGGCGGTGGGAGCGGCGGCGGCAGTCGCGGTTTCGGATGACAGACGTGACCATCATGTGATGTCGCCATGGTGACGGATGCGATTTTTGCGACATAAACATAGAAGGTAAGGTGCAGATGAATTCAGGTCGGTTGATCGGCATTATTCTGATTGCAGTCGGTTTCGGGATCGCCATTCTTGCAGGCGCTTTTATCGCCACGCAGACGAATACAGCAGCCGAAGGCGAAGCATTAAGTGCGGGTGGAGCGGTGGTTGGTGCGGGGCTGGCATTTATCCCGGTGGCGATACTGGTCGGCTTTGGCATCTTCCTGTATGTGCGAGGCGGTCAGGAAGCCGAGCAGGAATCGGTGATGCAGAAGCAGCGCAAACTGCTCGATCTGGTGAAGACACGCGGACAGGTCGAAGTACATGATCTGGCGATTGATATGAAGACCAACGTCGCCGATATTCAGGATATGGTGCGGCAGTTGGTCGGCTTACAGGTGTTCAGCGGCTATGTCAACTGGGATGATGGCATCCTGTATTCGTCGGATGCCTCTCACCTGCGCGAGATGCAGGACTGTCAGAAGTGCGGCGCACCGATCACGCTGGCCGGTAAAGGGCTGGTCGTGTGCAAGTACTGCGGGACGGAGTATTTCCTGTCATAAGGGCGGCGCAGCCCTGCGGAACCCCGCGCCAATGGGGGAAGCCACAGGTTCAGTGATCACATAATATAGTATACGTCGATTGACCATATCATATAAAGAGGGACAACAATGAGCGCACTTTATGATCGCATCGTATCGCGCCGGGGGAAACTTGAGGAGCTTGTCGCTCGTATCCCGGGTTTCAGAGGGTATCAGGAAAAGCAGGCTCGCCGCACCGCAGACCGTATGCTGCGTGATTATCTGGCCGAACAGCTCGACCGGCGCGTCAGCCGTTTTGTGCGGCTGGAGAAAAGTGTGCTGGATAAAATCGGGCTGGGCTTCTCGACGAAAATGCGCGATGCCAAAACCCGTCTTCAGCTTTATCGGGATAAAATCCAGACGGCTGCACCCAAGTATGATGGGATGTGGGCGCAGATGAAGATCGACGCAGCGGATCTCGACAAGATCTACAGTTTCGATGAGGCGCAGATCCGGTATGTCGATCAGTTTGACAGCGCGCTTGATACGGTTGAACAGGCGATTGACGCCAAAGATAAGGACGCCCTGACAGACGCGATTGACCAGCTTCATGCGCTTGCCAGCGAAGCGATTGAGGCGTTCGCCCTGCGCGATGAAGTTTTGACCGGGCTTTCGAAGACACTCTAGTCACCGCAAATGCCACTGCCTGATGTTGGAGATCGTCATCCATCTTCACTCTTTAACTACAACCACTCGACCTAATGAAGGAGTCTGTAAATGAGAATTATTGATGTTATCGACCATACTAATGTTATGGACGATGAGCTTGCCTATCGCGAACCGCAGCAGGGCAGCGGTGACTGGCGCATGGGATCGCAGCTCATCGTCGGCGAGAATCAGGCCGCAATTTTTGTGCGTGCAGGGCAGGCGCTGGATGTCTTCGGCCCTGGTCGCCATGTGCTGTCCGTCGCAAACCTGCCGATCCTCTCCAACCTGATCGGTCTGGCGACCAGTGGCCGCACGCCGTTTACGGCTGATGTCTATTTCATCAACCTCAAGGATATGCCGCAGGTCCCATGGGGGACGGTCAAGCCGATTTACCTCAATGTCACTACCGGTCTTGGGATTCTGCTGCTGCGCACTCACGGCGTGATTGACATCAGCGTCTCTGATCCGATGCTGTTCCTGAAGCAGTACGCCGTCGGCAAGCCGATTACGCGCCTGCGTGACATCAAAGATCGCATTCAGGCCATGCTGTTGGGCGAAATCAACTCGCTGATGCTGAAATCCGGCGCTGACAGCCTGGTGGCAGCTAACGCCATTCTGGAAGAAGTTGAAGGCGCGATGCTGGCACAGGTCAACGAAAAGTTCGAAGCACTTGGCCTGCGGATCAAGGCGCTTGAGGCCAATCCGTTTGACACGGTCAATGTGCCGATTGAGGAACTGCGCGACATCGTCCCGCTGGAAGTGTGGCTGAACGTGCTTGAGCGTCAGAAGCGTCTTGATATGGGGATGGCCGCGGCCAATAATCCGGGGCTGGGCGGCGCGATGGCCGGGGCCGGTGTCGGATTGGGTGTCGGCCAGCAGTTAGGCTCCATGATGAACCCTGAAGCCGCTGCCATGCAGCAGCAGATGCAGCAGCAGCAGCAACTGATGCAGCAGATGATGATGCAGCAGATGATGAATAATCAGCAGGGTGGTGGCGCTGCATCGGCGGCCCCAGCCGCACCGCAGACCAAAGCAGATGTGCAGGCGCTGATCGATGGTCTCGATATGAAGCTGATGAGCGGTGAGATCAGCGAAGCGACCTATAACAATCTGCTGGCGAAGTGGCAGTCCCGTATGGATGAGATGGAGTAATCATCAGTCTTTTAGTCGTTAGTCGTTAGTCGTCAGTTGACGGCTGCTGATGAGCGCTGAATAGACTGTGATCGCGAGCAGGTGTGGAGGCTGAAAATCCGCACCTGCTTTTATTTTGCTGTGATGCAGTCATGCTGGCCTATGATTTAATGCGGTCACGCTGCGCGATGCACGGTCACGCTGTACGGTCACGCTGCGCTGACATTCAGCACTATGATACAGATATGCTACAATCACGGCTTACATTTGCTTGCAGTAGATTTGGAGCCGTAATGCATCGCGAATTTGCCGCGATTGATCTTGAGACCACTGGCCTTAATCCAGCACAGGATCGAATTATCGAAGTTGGCGCCGTCACCATACGTGATGGTGAAATCACAGGAGAATTTTCGACCTTCATCAATCCCGGTATTCCAATCCCGGCCTTTATCACCCATATCACCGGCATCCAGAATCAGGACGTGGCAGGGGCACCACGAATCGAATCGATACTGCCGCAGATCACCGCGTTTATCGGCCACCGTCCGATTATTGCGCACAATACCTCACTGGATATGGGATTTCTACAGGGCAAGCATCAGATTTTGCAGAATGCGGCGCTGGTCGATACCTATGATCTGGCTTCTATCCTGAAACCGCGTGCAGCACGTTATAACCTTGGCAGCCTGACATCAGATTTTGGCATTCACCTCGAACATGCCCATCGCGCACTGGATGATGCACGGGCTACTGCTTTTCTGTTCTGGAAATTGTGGCAGAACATGCTGGAACTTCCACACGACATCCTGCATGAGATCGTGGCGATTTCACGCGGCCTGAACTGGGAGTCGGGATGGGTTTTCGAACAGGCGCTGGATGAAGTCCGTCGTGGTGCGCAGCCGGTTCAGGGGCAGGCTGACGTCAGCCGGATCTTCCGCGCTGCGGAATACACTCCAGCGCTGCGCCCTGTCGAGACGGTGGCTCCGGTTGATGCGGTTGAGGTTGATGCCGCTCTGGGTGAGGCAGGCGGACTCTCGCAGCAGATGGAGACGTTCGAGTATCGCGCCCAGCAGATCGATATGGCGCAGCATGTCACACAGGCATTCAATGACGGGCAGCACGCCATGATTGAAGCTGGGACAGGCACTGGAAAATCACTGGCTTATCTGCTCCCGGCGGCATTGTGGGCAATCCGCAATCAACGCCCGGTGATGATCTCGACCTATACGCTGAATCTTCAGGATCAGCTTCTGCATCACGATATCCCGCTGGTGCGATCGGTGATCGATGCGGATTTCAAGGCTGTTGTCCTGAAAGGGCGTGATAATTACCTTTGTCCGCGCCGCCTGATGGCCCTGCGCCGCCGTCGCCCGACCAGCCTGCCAGAGATGCGGACGCTGGCGAAGATCCTGGTGTGGCTGCAAGAGAGCGACACTGGTGAAAAGAACGAGATCAGCCTGAGAGGGCCGGTTGAGAATGCGGTCTGGCAGCGCATGAGCGCGGCAGATGAAGGATGCAGCCTGAACCGCTGTCAGGCGCTGATGCAGGGCGTGTGCCCGTTCTACAAGGCGCGTAAGGCGGCTGACGGCGCTCATCTGGTGATCGTCAATCACGCGCTGCTGATTTCTGATGCGGTTTCCGAAAACAGCATCCTGCCGGAATATCAGCATGTTATCATCGACGAAGCGCATCAGCTTGAAGATGCCGTCACCCATGGCATGAGCTTTCACATCGACCAGAGCGCGTTAATCCGCCGGATTGCGGATCTGGGCGGGCCGAATCGTGGCCTGCTGGGTGAACTTCTGCTGAATGCGCGTGGTGTCGTGCCGGAGAAGGATCTCAACCGGCTTCAGATCTTCATCCAGTCGATTGATGAAGCGACAACGATGATGAGCGGACAGATTGAGGCTTACTTCCGCCAGCTTCATCATTTCTTCCAGAGTGTGCACCGTTTCCGCAGTTCGGACTATAACACCTTTATGCGGGTGATTCCGTCCTACCGCGAACACGAAACCTTCGCGGCGTTGCAAGCGCAGTGGTCTACGCTGGCCGAATACTTTGAAGTGATCGCTGAGGCGATGAAACGGCTGCACAAGGCGCTCGGCAAGCTGCAAGAGTATGAGATCCCGGCCTATGATGATTTTGTCACCAGTACAGAGGCTGCTGCGGACTATCTTGAGGAGATCCGGGTTCAGCTTCATGGATTTACAGTGGAGCCGGAGCCGAATCTGATTTATTGGCTGACAATCGGTAATCCACAGGCCGAACTGCCCGTACTGCATTCTGCACCGCTGCATATCGGGCCGATTGTCGAGCAGGCGTTGTGGCTGAAGAAAGACACCGTCGTGCTGACCAGTGCGACACTTCGCACGGGTGACAGCTTCGGCCACCTGACAGAACGGCTTTATGCCGAAAATGTGCAGTGTCTGGAAGTCGGCTCTCCGTTTGATTATGCGGCATCCACACTGCTTTATGTCCCTAATGACATCCCCGAACCCTCTGACCGACAGGGCTATCAGCGCGGTGTCGAGCGGGGCATTATCGAACTGGCCGCCGCGCTGAATGGCCGTGTGCTGGTACTGTTTACCAGTTATTCGCACCTTCGGGAAACTTCGCAGGCGGTGTCCCCACGGCTGGCACTAGGGGGGATTGCAGTTTATGACCAGAGTGACGGCACCAGTCGTCAGGCACTGATTGAAGGCTTCCAGTCTGCTGAGAAAGCGGTGCTGTTGGGGACGCGCAGCTTCTGGGAAGGGATTGACATCCCCGGAGAGGCTTTGAGCGCAGTGGTGATCACGCGCCTGCCGTTTAGTGTCCCTACTGATCCGGTGTTTGCTGCAAGGTCGGAAAAATACACCGACTCCTTCAACGCGTATGCCGTGCCGGATGCCATCCTGCGTTTTCGTCAGGGCTTTGGCCGTCTGATCCGCTCCCAGACTGATCGCGGTATTATCGCCGTGTTCGACAGCCGGATTGTCAGCAAGGGGTATGGGACGATGTTTTTAGACTCGCTGCCTGAGTGTACTGTCAAAATCGGTGGTCTGGATAACCTGGCAAATACGGCTGCCGAATGGCTTAAGTCATAAGAACTCCTGTTCGGATTACAGGCTCATATTGCTCTTTTCCAGAGAGTGTTATATAATAATGAAGAGAGTCGTCCACTTTTACGCCTAAAAGTGTAATGCTGGGCGATTCGCTTTTGTGAGCAAATTCTACCTTACAAATCGACCTGATCTGTCTGTTGAATAGCTGAGGAAATTACATGGCGGAGACAAAAACCGCGAATGGTGCTGCCTATGATGTTGGCAATATTCAGGCATTAAGCGGCATCGAGCATGTCCGGCGGCGTCCGGGAATGTATGTCGGTGGTACGGATAGTCGTGCGTTACATCACCTGATTTACGAAGTCGTCGATAACTCGATTGACGAAGCGCTGGCTGGACGATGCGATCAAGTCATTGTTACGCTGTATGACGATCACTGGGTATCGGTTTCAGATAATGGTGCCGGTATTCCGGTGGCGATTCATCCCGAAAAAGGGATTTCTGCACTTGAACTGGTGATGACACAAATCGGCGCTGGCGGTAAATTCGACGGCGGCGCCTATAAAGTCAGCGGTGGTCTGCACGGTGTCGGTGTTTCGGCAGTTAATGCGCTGTCAACCGAACTGATCTCCGAGATTCGCCGTGATGGTGCTCTCTGGCGTCAGGTGTACAATACGGGTATGCCCGTCGGCCCGGTGGAGAAGGTACGTCCGCTGGAAAACGGCGAAGCCACGGGAACCACGCAGATGTTCCGGCCAGACTTCACCGTCATGGAAGAAAATGAGTTCAGTTATACGACGCTGGCGCAGCGCTTCCGCGAGATGGCGTTTGTTACCCGTCGTGTGACGATCACACTGCGCGATGAGCGCATTCGCCCGGTCCCACGCGAGACCACGTTCTACTTTGAGGGCGGACTGCGGTCTTTTGCACGTTACCTGAACCGCACCCGTTCGGCCCTGCATGAGCCGGTGTATGTGGAAAAGGATGTCGAATTCACGCCTGAGGGCAAGGCAGCTTATGCCATCGGCGTTGAAGTGGCCTTCCAGTATAACGACACGGCCAATGTAACTGAACTGGCGTTTGCGAATACGATCAGCACGCCTGATGGCGGCTCGCACCTGACCGGTCTGCGCTCGGCCATCACCAACGTGATTAACCGTTATGCCCGGAAAGCCGGTCTCCTGAAGGAAAAGGATCAGAACTTCTCCGGGAATGATACGCTTGAAGGTCTGACATCGATTGTCAGTGTCAAGATCCCTGATCCCAAGTTCGAAAGCCAGACTAAAGTCAAGCTGCTCAATACGGAAGTTCAGGGCGCGGTCTCGCAGGTGGTTTCGGAAGCCTTTAACGACTTCCTTGAGGATAATCCGCGTGAAGCACGCCGTATTGTTGAAAAATGTATGACGAGTAAGCGCGCTCGTGAAGCCGCAAGGAAAGCGCGTGATCTGGTGCGGAGCGGCCCCAGCCTGCTGGAAAGCTCCACACTACCGGGTAAGCTGGCAGACTGCTCAAAACATGGCCCCGGCTCGGAAATCTACATCGTTGAGGGTGACAGCGCCGGTGGCAGTGCCAAGCAGGGCCGTGACCGGCATTTTCAGGCGATTCTGCCGCTTCGTGGCAAGATCCTGAATACCGAACGTGCACGGCTGGACAAGATCCTGGATAACAACGAAATCAAGGCACTGATCTCGGCTCTGGGAACGGGGATTGGTGAGGATCTCGATGTCAGCAAGCTGCGGTACGAACGCATCATCCTGATGTGCGATGCTGACGTTGACGGCAGCCATATCCGCACCCTGCTGCTGACCTTCTTCTTCCGTCAGATGCAGCCGCTGCTCCATGCCGGTCATCTGTACATCGCACAGCCGCCGATCTTCCGCCTTAAGGATGGGAAGAATATCGAGTACATTTACAATGAACCCGGTATGCACGAGCAGGAACTGCTGAACAAGGCGCTGCGGAAGTACAATAATCCGGGCCGCGTCAACGTGCAGCGTTATAAGGGTCTGGGCGAGATGAACCCGGATCAGCTCTGGGATACGACGATGAATCCCGAGACGCGCACGCTGCTTCAGGTGACCATTGAGGATGCCGCCGAAGCGGATAAGGTGTTCGATATGCTGATGGGAAGTCACGTGCCACCGCGCCGCCGCTTCATCCAGACACATGCCAAGCGGGTACGCAATCTCGACATCTAAGCGCTAAACATGTGGGCTGGAAGAATGCGGCCCTGCAATTCCGCGTACTGCGTAAGACTTGTATAAGAGGGATGCTTTTCAACGGGCATTCCTCTTTTTACGCGTAAGAGATTGCCCCTAAACCTCATCTTTATAATGTTGGTGGCATCTGCTACCATTAGAGGACTGGAAAAACCATCACCGCGTTAATGCCTCGACCTCGTTTTCAGATACGAGGTTTTACTGTGTCGCCATTCAGACTGGGCAGGCGACCGGCATTCAACCGGAAACCTCTTCTGCCGTCCACAATCGACACAGGGACTATTTAACTCAATGACACAAACTTTTGAAGCATTGGGCTTGCAGCCAGGCTTGCTGCAGGCTCTTGTCAAGTCTGGATATACCGAGCCGACACCGATTCAGGTGCAGGCTATTCCACTTCTGCTAGAGGGCAAGGACATCCTTGGTCAGGCGCAGACCGGGACCGGGAAGACAGCGGCGTTCACACTGCCGCTTCTTCAGCAGATTGATACGAACCGGCCCGAAATTCAGGCGCTGGTGCTGACACCGACACGCGAACTGGCATCACAGGTCGCGAACAGCGTGTACAAGTACGGTGAATTCAGCAGCGCACGCGTGGTCTCGATCTACGGCGGCGTTTCCTATGACCGTCAGCTTCGCCGTCTGGAAAAGGGAACTCATATCGTCGTCGGCACGCCGGGCCGTCTGCTGGATCTCATCAAGCGCCGCGCACTGGATCTTTCGCACGTGCATTACGTGGTGCTGGATGAAGCTGACGAGATGCTGAAAATGGGCTTTATCGAGGATGTTCAGAGCATCCTGCAGGAGATCCCCAAGGAACAGCGCCAGACAGCGCTCTTTTCCGCAACACTGGCGAATGAAGTGCGGATGCTGGCTGAACAGTATATGCGCGATCCGGTTTCGATCATGATTGCGCGTGAGAAACTGACGGTCCCACTGACCGAGCAGCGTTACTATATGGTCCATAAGGACTCCAAGCTGGCCGCGCTGTCGCGTCTGCTGGAAACTGAGGATATTCAGAGTGCGCTGGTTTTCAGCCGCACGCGCAGCGGCTCCGCAGAATTGGCGGAAGAGCTGCTCAAGCGTGGTTATATCGCTGATGCGCTGCATGGTGAGTTGAATCAGGCAGCCCGTGAGTCGGTGCTGCGGCGCTTCCGCAGTGGTCAGCTTCCTATTCTGGTGGCGACTGATGTTGTGGCGCGCGGCGTTGACATCTCCGGTGTATCGCATGTCTTTAACTTCGATATGCCTTACGATCCGGAAGATTATGTGCACCGTATTGGCCGCACAGGTCGGGCGGGGCGGTCTGGTACCGCGCTGATGCTCGTCACTCCGCAGGAGCGTCGTCGTATCCCCGGTCTGGAAGCTTACACCGGCCAGCGGATGATCCGCACCGAGTTTCCAAGTACAGAAGTTGTTTATGAGCAGCGGGATCACCGTTTCGCGGCGAAGCTGGAGACGATTCTCGATGCGCAGGATCTGGAGAACGAACGTGCAGTCGTTGACAGCCTGATCGAAGGGGGTTACGACATCCGCGAGATCACTGCCGCCCTGATCCACCTTGCCCGTGGTGACGAGCGCAGCCGTCCGGTTGAAGAGCTGAAGACCGTCCGTGAGGAACGCCGCACGCGTCAGGATGGTGCTTTCAGCGGTCGCGGTTATGCCCGGTCCGGTGGCCGCAGTCGCGGTGCCGAGATGGGCATGGTTCGACTGGTGATCGATCAGGGTAAGAATTCGGGCATTCGTCCGGGTGACATCGTCGGTGCTGTTGCTGCCGAAAGCGGTATCCCCGGTAAGGCGATTGGCGCGATCGACATCCAGACCGACCGCACTTACTTCGATGTAAAAGCCTCACACGTGGATCAGGTGCTGAACAGTATGCGCCGCTGGCGTGTGCGCGGCAAGCAGATTAAACTGATGCGTGCGGATCGCGTCTGATCCTGAACACCGTTCATCTATAATATCCAATGTAATACCCAAGGCACACTGACTTACAGTGTGCCTTTTTGTCTGATGCGTTCGCGTCCGTAATCACATAATGGCAGCAGAGGGCATCTTGCACATTTCGGATTGTTAAAAGTACACAGAGTCTGTCCGTGCTTCAGCATGGCCTTGTGAAAATTAAACAGAAGATACGGATCGGGTGGGAATAACTGAAGGAGCAGGGTATGTGCGGCTTCCGCACTGATTTTAGGGCCGATCAGCCCCAGCCGGATGCTGATGCGATGCACGTGTGTATCGACTGGCATCACCGGCTTCGCGAAGCAGAATAAAAGCACCAGGGTGGCTGTTTTGACGCCTACACCGGGCAGCGCGGTCAGCCACATCAGCGCTTCGTCAAGGGGAAGATCCTGTAAAAAGTCGATAGAGGCTTCGCCCCGATCCGCGATAATCTGTGCCAGCGCCCGTTGGATATTGGGCGCTTTTGCTTCGGGGAAGGTCGCTGTCGAAATGGCCGCTGTCAGCTCGGCGACGGGTGCATCGCGGATGGCCTCCCACGAGCCGAATCGCTCCCACATACGGTCATAGGCCAGCTCTTCATTGGCGTGATTCGTCCGGTGGGACAGCATGGTCGAGATCAGCTCGCGCATGGGCGTGCGGCGGGGGACAAGAGGCCGTTCGCCGTAGGTGGCAAGCAGGATTTTACAGACTTCGCGCACTTTTTCGACAAGCTCCGGCGCGGGTGATCGCTGAACAGCAGTCTTTGCCTTCATACACGCTCCCGATTTACAGCATATCTGCTGACTCTATGCGCAGCATCTGAAGCCGATGTGAGAACTGACTAAACAACTGATCATGTCAGCATTGTACAAATAAGGGCCTGAATTCTGTACAAAAGCGCCAGCCCTGATCATGTATCGTGGTATTTTTGGCAAAATTAACCATGAAAGATAAAACGATTGTGTGAACACTAACCAATTTCATGGAGACTGTCGCCCTCTAAAATGATGCTTGTTCGACTTCAACACAGGCACTCTGTCATCTGAGGGAATGAGGATCAACCGTGAGCGATAAACTGCGTGATTTCCTGGAACTTCCATATGCCGAACTGGAAGAACTGAACCTTGAGGCGAAGCAAAAGCGCCTTGATCGTACTGCGCCGGACAAAGTGCAGGAAGAGCGCTTACGCTATCTTACCGATGAGAAGCGCATCAAAGCCGTGACGGTCTGCTTCACTGACCTTGAAGGACGCCTGCACACGCTGGATTACGATAAGAAATTCCTGCTGAATTCGTATGATAACCTGACGTTTGACGGGTCTTCAATCCGTGGCTTTTCCCAGCAGTATGAGTCGGATCTGCGTCTTGCCATCGACTGGTCGGCGTTCTACTGGCTGCCTGCTGATATTTTCGCGCCGGGCAAGGTCTTTGTCTTTGGCGAGGTGCAGGAGCGCGATGGCACACCTTACGGCGGTGACATGCGCAGCATGCTGAAGCAGTATGCGAACAAAATTTACGATGAACAGGGCCTGACATGTAATCTCGCCAATGAGATTGAGGGCTTTATCTTCAACGGCCTGAATGCGGAACAGCGCTTTGCCGAGACCGGCTGCTGGGAACCGTCGTCCACCAGCGGTTATTACCACTCTCTGCCGGGTGACCCGATCCGCGCATTTATCGATACCGCGGCGGAAGTGCAGCGGGCGATGGGCTTCTGTAATGAGAAAGATCACCCTGAAGTCGCCCCGTCGCAGTTCGAGATGAATTACTCCTACTCCGAAGTGACGATTGCTGCTGATCAGGTCCAGCTTTATAAGCTGCTGTGCCGTCAGGTTGCGAGCCGCATGGGGCTGACTGCCAGCTTCCTGCCGAAGCCCCTGACCGGTGTCAATGGCAGCGGGATGCACACCAATATTTCGCTTACACAGGATGGGAAAAATCTCTTCTGGGATGCGAACGGGCGTGAAAACATCTCACCGTTTGCGTGGGATTTCGTCGAGCGCCTGCTGTCCAATGCGCTTGATCTCTGCCTGCTGATGAACTCCAGTGTGAATTCCTATCGCCGACTCGATCCGCACTACGAAGCACCGAATGAGATCAAGGCGTCGGCAATTGATCGCGGTTCGATGGTCCGCGTCCCGATTGGCAACCAGCGTTCAGCACGTATCGAAGTCCGCTCCATTGCCCCGGACTGCAACCCGTATATGGCGATCTATTCGCTGCTGCGCACCGGTCTGGAAGGGCCTGTTACCGAGAAGGCATCGGTCATCCAGACGCTGCCGGATAATATCTACGATGCGATCCACGATTACTGCGCCAGCGAGTATATCCCGACCATTATTAACCCGGGAGTCGCTAACCGCTTTGCCTCATTGAAGCAGGCTTCAGCGGATCGCTGCCCGCGTCTGCTTGGTACACAGGTTAAGCGTTCGGAAGTGCAGTTCCACCACGAAGTCTACAATCAGCACCTCTGGAATATGTTCTAGGATATTCTGTCTGGTCGGATAGAAGCGAAGAAGGCAGCGGGTTTAGCTGCCTTCTTTTATTTTTGTCAGGTTGTGTGCTGCGGTGATTCTTCTACCAGCCAGCGCATCCCATGAGCTTCAATGGTGATGCTGCCGCTGGCGACACGCTCACCGGACAGGGCGTTGGTGCTGGCGGGTGCGGGATAGTCCTGCGCTGTATCGGAGAAGTTGAAAACCACCGTGACGGTCTGCTGGGCGTCGAGCGAAACCCGTCTGATCGACAGCAGCGCACCGTTAGCGCCAGCCCATACTTCCTGCCTGCTCTGCGGGTGAAAAGCCTTCAGTGATTTTCGGGTTTGCAGCAGATGCGTGTAACCGTTGAAGACTTTGGCCCGGAAGCTGTCGGGCTGGTCAAGGTTCTTGTTAACGGTATCGGCGTGGAGTTTGGCGCGGTTGATCGCACGGTTGTAACCGAGTGCTTCTAACCCGGCAGTGTCGTTTCTTGTTCCCAACAGGCTGTGGATGTAAACCGCCGGAATGCCGTTCAGGGCCAGCATCACGGCCTGAGTGAGCAGAAAGCGCCGGATATGGGTATCCGCGTCGATGTCTGGCGCTCCCGCAGCATCGACATAAGTGACGTTCAGTTCGTAGGGTGTCTGGCTGCCGTCAGGCTGAGAGCGATACGAGATCCGGCCACCGACCTGCTGAACATGCTCGAACAGGCGCGATAACTCATCTGGTGACAGGATACCTTCGACCGGACGGACGCCGATACCATCATGTGAGGCAGTGAAGTTAAAGAACGTGGTCCGGGCTGTGGACGGCGGCAGAGAGTTGATCCAGCCCGCCAGTTGATGCGTGCTGGCGCTGATCAGGGTGTGGATCAGCAGCGGCGGCAGCGTGAAGTTGTAGACGAGCTGTGCTTCGTCGCCATTGTCGCCAAAGTAGGAGATATTCTCCTGATGCGGGACATTGGTCTCGCTGATGAGATAGACATGCGGTGCGACTGCGTCCAGTGCTGCACGGATCAGCTTGATGATGGCGTGAGTCTGTGGCAGATGCAGTGACGTCGTCCCGGCCTGCTTCCAGAGAAAGGCGATGGCATCCAGCCGGATGACCTGCGCGCCCTGTTCGATGTAAAACAGGAGCACATCAAGAATCCGCAGCAGGGTGGATGACTGCCGAAAGTCGAAATCGACCTGATCAGCACTGAAAGTCGTCCAGACGTGTTTCACGTCCCCCGATGCGGTTTCAAATGGCGTCAGCAGTGGGCTGGTGCGCGGACGGGTCACGGCGGAGAGATCGGTTTCCGGGTGTTCGGTCATGAACAGGTCCCGGAAACCCTCTTCTTCTCGCAGGAAGGCGCGGAACCACTCACTCTGTGCGCTCATGTGATTGATGACCGCATCGAACATCAGGCGGTAATCTGCGCTCATCTCCCTGAGATTGTCCCAATCCCCCAATTCAGGATTGACGGCATCGTAATCCACGACCGAGAAGCCGTCATCTGAAGAATAGGGATAGAAGGGCAGGATGTGGACGGTATCAATCAGATCACCGGTCTGCTGCCTGAGGAAGTGGTGCAGGGTCTGAAGGGGATTCTGGCCTTCCTGCTTCAGTGAATCGCCGTAAGTGATCAGCGTGAGTGTGCGCTCTGAGAAGTAGTCTCCATGGGTTGGCGGCGGTACCCTGACCTGCTGTAACCGTACCATGAGGCGCTGAAGCAGCGTGTCCGCCTCATCCGGATACAGTGCTGTCAGTAAGCGGTGAATTCGTTCAGTTAACTCCATTACATCCCCGGAACCTGTTTTAACAGTACATAATAGTTAAGCAGCTTGTGATTAATGAAACGCTTCCAGTGCAATACACGCATAAGCGGCGTTCGGCCATGCAAACCAGTGACGTGACACGACGTCTCCAGTGCTGACAGCATACGCTTCGGGCAGGCTTCCATCGATCTGCGCGGCAGCTTGTAATGATTGGATGGCCCGCTGTTCGCGCCTTTCATCCTTCAGTAACCGGGCCACGATGATCTCCTGAACATCGCCCAGAGGCCATGCGGCACGGGTATGGACTGACCCCAGATGACCATCGAAGAAGGCTTCGTGATTCCTTTCAGAAAATGCATACTCGATCGTCCCGCGCCAGATCGCATCATCGACCGAACAGAAGCCCCAGACCGGCGCGAGAATGGTCGGAAAGTCGTTGGCATCATGGTACAGGTGGACATTGCCCGCGCCATCACTGGCATAGGCAAACAGTGCTAGATCCTGATCGGCTGTCCGGATGACGAAATGCGTACGGATGGCATCGGCAATGGCCTGCATCTCGGCGGCGGTCTCCATGCCAAGCTGCGCGAGCTTCCTGAGCACTACCCAGAACAGGATATGGCTGGAGAGATGATAGGGATAGGCAATCGGATCATCGGCAGGTGTTTCATCGGTTGGATAGAGCGCAGCATATGCGGCCCGGTGCTGGTGCAGCATAGACAGCACTGCTTCTACCTGCGGCCTGTAGCGTGCAAAGGTCTCGAAATCTGAACGCTCAAGTGTGTATTCCGCCAGTTCCAGCAGCGGGAATAACTGCTGATCGAGCTGGAAGGCGGGATCTTTGATCTGACCATTTGCCAGATAGCAGCGCCCCCATGCGCCGTTGAGCCGCTCGGCGGTTTCGAACATCCAGTGCAGATGCCCTTTGACGATGGCCTGACCGTCGATGCCTGTATTGCCTGCAATGTCCCATGAGAGCAGGGCGCGGGCCATATAATAGGCGTCGCGATTCCATGAGAGCGGCAGCAGCATGTGATCGGTCAGCAGGCAGTATCCACTGTTGACCCTGACAGCCAGATTCAGGCTGTAGAGCAGTCCGCGCCGCAAGATGGGATCATCAGGGATGTGAGCCCAGCGGGTTTGCCATTGGCGTGTATGATGTTCAACGCTTGCAGCCCGATCAGCCAGTGCCAGCTTTGCTTCTGCCGCACTGCGGGTTTCACCGAAGGTCAGTGTCAGGTGTATGGACGGTGTGTGATCGAGTTTCACATCCAGATGGACTGATCCATCAGCCAGCGGCTCAACACTGAGACTGCCGATAATCGGCAGCCCTGCGATGCAGATACAGCCGATGTGCGGGTTCTCGATCATCAGCAGCCGGTCGTTGAGCGTGACCTGTGTTTCGACTGGCGGCGCGGGGATCGGCCCGCCTTCGGTCAACTGCGTATAGGCGCAGCGCTGAAGGGACAGTTTGCCGCCGAAGAATACGTTCGCCTGTGCGTCACCGTCCCATAACTGATGAACACAGCCCTTCTCGACAAAGGTGTGAACCACTGACTGCTGTCCAGAGACAGATGTCAGCCGGTGCTGCGGGATGGCATTTTCAAGCAGGCTGCTTTCAGCCACTGTGACCGCTTCCCGCATCTGGATGCCGAAGCCGTCCAGCGCAGCCAGCCCTGCCCGAAAAGCCCGTACCGCTGGCTGTGTGTAACGGGCTTCATCCGGGAAAGGCTCGGCACTGGTCAGCGTGACATAGCCGAAACGAGAATGATAAAAATTGATCGCAGTCAGGCGGCCCTGTGCGTCTATGCATCCATTGATGCCTTCACCGCCGAAATCAAGAGGTTTCACCGGTCTGGCAGGCGCTCTCATGCAAGGACACTTTCCAGATTTGGTGTGACTGCCCGACCTGACTCCGGATCAATCCAGCGGATTTTGCTGATTGGAAACCGCACATAGATCTGATCATCAATGCTGACGGTCATATCCGGACTGGTGGACACCTTGATGGTGTCCTGTCCGATGCGCGCTGTCAGCAGATTGTTTGATCCGAGCGGCTCCACCACGGTAATGGTGAGGGGGATGGTGTCCGGTGCTGGTTCCAGTGAGGCTTCCATCGCTTCGGCCCGGATGCCGACAGTAATCTCCCGTCCGTCATATTTCGAAAGGGTGGGCTGCATTTCGGGGGTGGGGGTGATCATGTGATCCCCGATTTTTACCTGATAGGCGCCGTCCCCAGTGCGCTGAACCTGTCCCCGCAGGAAATTCATCGGCGGATTACCGATGAAACCACCGACAAACTGATCGGCTGGATAGTCATAGACCCGCGTCGGATGATCGATCTGAAGTATTTTCCCGGTACGCATGACGGCGATGCGATCCCCCATGCTCATGGCTTCGATCTGGTCATGGGTGACATAGATGGTCGTCACACCCAGACGATGCAGCAGCGCCTTGAGTTCTGCGCGCATTTCCAGCCGCAGCAGGGCGTCAAGATTGCTCAATGGTTCATCCATCAGCACCACACTGGTGTTGACCGCAATGGCGCGGGCTACCGCGATGCGCTGACGCTGACCGCCGCTCATCTGACTGGGATAGCGCTGGAGCATTTCTTCAATGTGCAGCAGTTCCGCCGCATGATGGACGCGTTCCTGTATCTCCGCCTTCGGTGTTTTAGACATCTTGAGGCCGAAGGCGATGTTATCGAAGACGGTCATGTGAGGGAAGATGGCGTAATTCTGGAAGACCATCGACAGGTTGCGGGCGCGGGGTGGCAGGTAGGTGACATCCCGCCCCCCGATCAGCACCCGTCCGGAATCCAGCATCCCCAGACCGGCCACAGCCCGTAACAGCGTCGTCTTGCCGCATCCACTGGGGCCTAACAGAACGACGAATTCATGTTCATGTACCGTCAGGCTGACATTATCAATGGCAGTGAATTTGCCGAACTTCTTGACGGCATTTTCGATCACAATATCAGACATTTGCAGATCCCTTTATTTATTGATCTGACCCCACATATTGAAGAGATAGCGGCGGATGACGAAGATGAAGATCAGTGATGGGATCAACATGAAAAATGCCGCGGCAAACTTGAACGGGTCACTGGATTTGTCGAGTGAGTAGAGGATATGGGCGGGCAGGGTGCGGTTGGCGACGGTCAGCATAATCGCCGCGAAGACCTCATTCCACGAAAGCACAAAGGTCAGGATGGCGGATGCAGCGATGCCGGGAAGCGCCAGCGGCAGCACGACTTTGCGAAAGGCCTGCGTCGGTGTGCAGCCAAACACACGAGCCGCTTCTTCAAACTCATAGGGCACACTGGCAAAGACACTGGAGATCACCAGAATGGTGGTGGGCAGAGTCAGGGCGGTGTGCATCAGGGCCAGTGTGATCGGCTGATCGTACAGGCCAAGACGCAGGAAAATGACCGCCAGTGGGACGGCCAGCACGACGATGGGAAATGCGCGGACCGAGAGAATCACCAGACGGATCGCATCGCGCCCAGGGAATATGTAGCGCGCAATCGCATACCCGGCTGGCATGGCGATCAGGGTCGAGATCACCAGCGTCAGGATAGCGACCAGAATGCTGTTGCCGGTGGCGCGCATAATCCCCGCTGAATTGAGGAAGAAATCCATAGTCTCCAGCGAGACCGGGTCCGGGATAATCTGCTTGGGGAAGGCGCGTACATCCTGCGGGGTGCTGAAGGCCATACTCGCGATCAGCACAATGGGCAGTAAAATCCAGATGGCGAGCAGGATAGCAACCGCATAGATGCCGGCGCGATTTAAGCGCAGACGCAGCAATGCGCGCCGTCGCTGGTCATCGGTATCACTGAATGAGGGTGAAGCAGCGGTTGTGGGAAGGGTTTCTGTACTCATACCGCTTTAATCGTTTCTTCTTCTGAGCGGACGGCACGAAGATAGAACAGCGAGAATGCCAGCGAGATGATCATGATCAGCCCTGCATAGGCGGCGGCGACATTCGGATTATTGAAGCGCTGCGGGTCATACCAGCGATAGGTTTCATTCGCCAGCACGGTGATGATATTGCCACCGGTGATCGCGATCAGCACGGCGAAGGTTTGCAGCGCAAGGATGGTCCGCAGGATCAGCGCGACCTGTAGGCTGGGCTTCAGCAGCGGCAGGATGATATAGCGCAGGCGGCGTCCCAGCCCTGCACCGAAGACCTCACCTGCTTCCAGATAATCGCGTGGGATGGATTGCAGACCCGATACCACGATCACCATCACAATTGAGGTCGCACGCCAGATTTCGGCCAGTACGACGGCAAAGATCATCCACTCAATATTGGCGGCCTGAATGAAGATAAAGGGCTGGTTGGTGACTCCAGTCGAGACCAGCAGTGAATTGAGGAAGCCTCTCTGCGTGAAGATGGCGAACCAGAGGATACCGGCCACAAGGTCGGAGATGCCGAGTGGGATCGCATAGATGTATAGAAACAGCCCGCTGCCACGGATATTGCTCTGCAGGACCAGCGCCATCAGAATCGCGATCACGAACTGCACCGGGACAATCAGGATGGTGAACAGCATGGTAGTCATCAGGGCATCATCGAAGCGAAAATCGGTGATCATGCGATTGACATGATCGAATGTCCATTCACGGGTTGCTTCGCCACCGGTTACCCGTGCTGTTTCGGATGTGCGCCGATTCTCGATAAAGATACTGCGCTGATTAACCCATCCTTCAACTGTTTCTCCGGCTTCGGTCTCTCCCTGAATTTTAAACCAGAAGATCGGGCGTGTAGCGCCGCTCGGAAGTGGTTCTTCACCCTGAACGCGATCCGTGACGCTGACAACCGTCTGTAAGGGAAGTGTCCCCGTGACGGCGGCTTCAGCTTCAGGGTCTGCACGCAGGTTCAGAAACTGGCCTTCACGGGTAAAGGCCAGTTGAAAGGCCTGGGTCATCGGATAGACAAAGAACAGGGCAAGATAAAGCAGGGAAGGAAGTAAAAGTAAGTAAGGTGTCCAGCGGCTGGGTTTCATCGCTAATCTTTTCGCTTTTTATCGTGCTGAAGCATGGGGCGGGACACCACCGCATCCCGCCCCCAATCTAACCAGATGCTATTCTTCTTCAGTCTGACCGATCTGGCATGGGCCTTCGCTGACCGGGTCCGGTTCCCAGCAGGGGGCACCGGTCTCGTCTAACAGGGCCTGAAGCGTTGCGGCTTCTTCATCGAGGACCGTCTGGATCTCCTGTCCATTGATCACCACCCGATTAAAGGCGTTGCGGAAGATTTCGTTGATCTCGCCACCACGTGGGCCAAGGCCAGCGGGCAGCAGGGCGACAATGGCATCTTCCGAAGCGGACTGTGCAGCGACGGCATCAGCCTGTTTTGCCAGACCTTCAGGCAGGCCGCTGGTATCGACATCAGCAATCACCGGGTAGAAGCCCAACTGCTGAAGGGTTGCTGCCTGTGTCTCGGGTGACATCACAAACCGGATGAAGTCCTGTGCTGCTTCCGGATCAGATGAGGTGAACGGCACGCCAAGGCTGGCGACAACCGGCATGTATCCACGGCCAGCGGGACCAGCCGGGGCGGGGAAGGCGACAAAGTCTTCGGCGGCTTCATCGAACGCGGGCTTGAGACGTGCAACATGGTCGAAAGCGACCAGCACTTCGCCAGACAGCAGCGGTTCGTTCATGAAGTCGTAGCTGATGGACTGTGGGTTGACATATGGCCATAGATCATCACGTACGAATTCCATCATCTCGACGGCTTCGGGGCTGTT
The DNA here is from genome assembly GCA_964395665.1 of uncultured Anaerolineaceae bacterium. Lineage (GTDB taxonomy): Bacteria > Chloroflexota > Anaerolineae > Aggregatilineales > Phototrophicaceae > JAEZAF01. Next base: position 10,522 of record CAYNDH010000034.1, on the reverse strand, counting down.
AAAGCCGGTGACCATGCCCCCCGTGTAGGACGGGAACAGATAGCCTTGCAGGAAGCGATGGAACAGGCCGGCCACCGGGAAACCGATCCTGGCCTCACCGGTTTCGTCGTACATATTCTTACCCCATTCTGCCAGTTGATCCCATGTCAGTGCGTTGATATCAGCCCCTTCCGGCAGATATTCAAGGGCGTCGTTATGGGCGGCCATGATGTAGGTGGCCTGCATCCACGGGACATAATACTGATAGTCTTCAGTCCCCATACGGCCCAGCGCAACGAACGAGTCGTCGATGTCGTGTTCTTCTTCGATCTCTGCTACCAGATCGGTGAGATCGAACATCAGATCTTCAGAAGCCAGCGTCGGGAAGGTGCCGTGCAGGGCGCCAACAACATCATTCACGCCTTCACCGGTTTCTGATTCGGCGCGAAGCAGGTCAATCAGCGGGCCTTCTTCAGATGTCACGAATTGCACATTAGCGCCTTCATACGCGCCGTAAATCTCGCGAGCCAGTTCTGATTCTTCAACAACATTAAACTGGGTAGAGATAAAAGTGATCGTCGAGTCCTGGGCGGCGCTGAATGGAACGGCGATTAAGGCAATTGCGAACAGTAGAAAAATGATCGAACGGTTTTTCATTTTAATTTCCTTTTCTTGTGTGAGGTTGAGTGTTTGAATAACCACTTGCCCTGACAGATGATCTGCGTTTTATCTTATGCCTCCGCATCACCTCCCTTCGGGGATTTGTCTCGTGCTGGATTCTCGGATCACGAGTTCGGTTGGGACAATAATCTGCTTTTCGGCGTCGGACAGATCCTCTCCTGCGATTAACCGGATCAGGAGTTCAACCAGCTTCCAGCCAATATCGTAGATCGGCTGGCGAACGGTTGTCAGGGAAGGGTAGGCATATTCGGCTGCCGAGATGTCGTCAAAGCCTGTCACGGCAAAATCCTGACCGACGCTGATTCCGCAGCTTTGCAGTGCGCTCAATGCGCCGAGCGCCATTAAATCGTTGCAACAGACGAGTGCGGTCATCTTCGGGCTGCGTTCCAGCAGAGTCTGTACACCGTGATAGCCGCCGGACTGCATCAGATCTCCGTAAAAGATAAGCTGTTCATCAAAGGCTATGTCGTGTTTTTGCAGCGCATCCTGATAGCCCTGAAGCCGGTAGCCGGTGAAGGCAATATCCGCCGGGGGCAGGATGATGCCGATCGTTCGGTGTCCCTGCGTCAGCACGTGTTCGGTCACACGCTGAATCCCGAGCTGGCTGTTGACATCGATAAATGCGAAATCGTTCGCGTGGCCGGGGGCGCTGCGTCCAGAGACGGCAAATGGGAAATTGAGCGAATTCAGATAGGCGATACGTTCATCCTGCTGGCGGGTACGGGCCAGAATCAGCCCATCCACGCGATTACCACCGACAATGCGGCGATAAGCGGTCATTTCATCGGCATCGCTGGCCTGACTGCTGATGAGAACATCATAGTGCTGGGCGGTGGCGCTGTCGGTAATGCCGCGCAGAAGCTGAAAGAAGAAATCGTCGTGTGAGCTGTGATCGGTGGCGGGGGTGATCAGGCCGAGTGTCTGGGTGCGCTGGCTGCGAAGCTGGCGCGCGATGTCATTGGGCTGGTAACCGAGTTCCTGGGCGACGGCAATAATATGCTGCCGCGTCTGCTCGTTGACATCACTGTAACCCCCAAGGGCGCGTGATACCGTAGTAATGGAATAGCCTGTGCGTTTTGAGATATCTTTAAGACGGGCCATCGCGTTATTTTCATTAAAATGCACATAAGTATAGCTATAATCATAATCCAAAACGTTTCGGGTCGCAAGTTTTAGTCGAAATCTTCTGTAATACTCATCATTCTCGTCGTCGAGATGGCTAAACAAAGAACTGCACAAAGGTACAGTTCTTTGAAGTGGCTGCAATCATCTGATAACGGCGGCTGCGTCGGCCTAGAGATTGACCTGACCTGTTTCACCGGCAGCGTCGGCGTCACCTGTGAGGGCGACACGTACCATGCCGATCACCGCGCCGACGAGTCCACCAGATGGCGATTCCCAGAACTGGGCGCTTTCGGCCTCAACCCGGATCAGCACAACATCAGGATCTTCTGGGCCATCCTTGAACCAGATTTTGAGCATTTCATGCCAGAGCTGCTTCTTTTTTGCCAGATCATCGACAATGCTGGCACGGCCCGCCAGCGAGACAAAGTTATTGTCAGACGAATAGGTGACATTCACCTGTGGATGTACCAGCGCCTGTGCGACTTTATCAGTGCTGCGTGAGGTGAAGAACCAGACATCACCGTCAAATTCGACTTCCTGAGTCACCATGGGGCGGCTGTGAAGTGCGCCAGTGTCATCCAGTGTCACCAGCGATGCGATTTTGATGCCCTTAATGAGTTCGTAAATTTTCTGGACTGATTCCTGACGGGTAGGACTCATCTTTATCATCCTCTTTTCACTGTTTGTGTACATCGCGTTCAACCATTAAACCGCTTTCATTCAACCATGAACTTTACGGCCTCACATGGGTCAGGTGGTTATTTTCGTACTGGTTGATCGGCTTAAATCCAACCGATTTCAAACGTGATGACCTGAAGCGCAAGTTTGTTATAGGACAGTGGATGGATGTGTGTTTAGGCTGTCCGGCTCTCATATTGGAATGGCAGAGTGTTTACAGTATGTGTACTCAAAAGTGTGTAAAGGAGTGAATCATGTCTCCGTACAAGACCACTAATGAACTACCGGAGAGTGTGAAGGATAACCTGCCTGCCCATGCAAAGGAGATCTATATGGAAGCCTATAACAGCGCATGGGATCAGTACAAAGATCCTGAAGATCGCCGGGATGGAAATTCACGCGAAGAAACAGCTCACAGCGTGGCATGGGCTGCTGTCAAGCGCAAATATGAGAAGGATGAAGACTCGGGGCGGTGGAAGGCCAAATAGCGCCGCTGATGCAATTCAGATGAATCAACTGCCGGTTCAGCACACAACGACCGGCAGTTTTGGTCCTAGACTGGAATCTGATCCAGTGCCGCTTTGCGCTGCGCATAGTCCGGCAGGTGGGTTTCCACCAGTGACCAGAAGGCCTGTGAGTGATTGAACTCCACCAGATGCGCCAGTTCGTGGACGATCACATATTCTGCCAATTCGAGGGGCAGGGTGGTCAGCGTGCTGTTGAGTGTGACGCTGCCGATGCTGGAACATGATCCCCATTTGCGCTGCATAGGCCGGAAGCTGATGCGTTTCGGCTGGACATTCATTCGTATGGCCCACTGACGAGTCAGCCGTTTGAGCTGCGCCTGCGTGGTCTGTTCCTCACGGGCGGGCAGCAGATTTCCTTCGAGCTGTTTTAACCCGTGGTGGATAAATTCTTTCACTTCACGGCTGTCGGCCTTCAGCCAGGTCGGGATATAAACGATTACGCCGCCGGTGACGGCCCTCATCATCAGCGTTTTTCGCCGCTGTCTGCGAATGTCGATTTTCAAAATATTAACCTGCTCGGATTAACGGCTGAACCTGTTTCCAATTCTATACACCATCATAATCAGCTTTGACATCTGTGACTACACCGTGCCGGCATCCATATTAAGGTGTTCCGGGCTGGAATCAAAACAGGAACCCGCGCGGGTTCCTGTCTGATGTTATGTTGGTCGTGCGACCTGATTGCTACGCGGTGGCTTTAGCAGCCGGTGGCGCCTGGGTGCGATTGCGCTGGAACAGAGGCGAGTTCCACGGTGTACCGAGACGGGTCAGCAGGTAGCGATCCAGCCCGTACCAGCCAGCGGTTTTCCATGCCAGGATGAGCACGATTGCGGCGACCATCAGCACGGCGTTGGTGCTGGCCGTACCTGCCATGATGAAGTTCCAGTTCAGGAAAGCACCAAGGAAGGCGGCGATACCGACAAATGCACCGACGATCAGCATGATACCGATGATGACTTCGCCATAGGCGACCAGCTTGGCGAACCAGGTGTGCGCTTCGGCATCCAACATGCCCTGAATGAAACCACGATACCAGTCGAATGAGATTGCGGGGCGTCCACCTTCGGGAATAGCAGCGGCGCGGACCCAGTAACCCTGAAGCGCCTGACCGGTTTCAACCCATGCCGGATCGGTCACTTTATGCCAGCCTGCTTCCAGCCATGAGAAGCCGAGCAGAACACGAACAATTGCCCAAACCCACGCAAGGCGGGTATCACTGAAAAGGAAGCGTGCGAGCGGTGGGTCCTGAATGATATGACCTTCGGTGGTGCGTACTGCTTTAACTTCGGGTGCCATCTTCGTTTCTCCTGTGAGCTGTTTATTGACTTGTGAACAGTATTGCACTAAAGCAGCCCTGCACGGAGTAACATCTTTCCGGTAATCAGCAGTAGAATGTCATATGGCCGTGGATGGTGTAACCATCGCTCTCATCCACACCTGTCAGGCGGATACTTCATGGTGTGCTACCGCACTGTGACGCCCTCACGGTAGTAGAGATCGCTCACAATCCGGGTCATCCAGTTCCCCATGGCATCCCAATCACGGTGATCGCCATCCAGCGCTGCCGGATTGAGCTTGCCGTCATACTGTAGGGTCATCCCCCAACGTGACTGCGGGCTGAGCTGTGCCATATTCAACTTGCCGGCAAATACCTTGAAACTGCGCATATTCAGGGACTGCAGGGCAGGGTTCAGGGCGCGATAGTAGGCACCCTGAACCTGTCCAAAGGCTGGTTCCTGAACACGCAGGCAGTTGATCCAGCAGTAGACAGGTGCGTTGTTCAGCCGGTCGCGGTAGTGCTCTGTAAACCGCACCATGCTCGGCAGGATGTGCCCCCCATGAATGGCGCTGCCCAGCAGATAGGCATCTGCCTGAATCACGCCGCTATTAATTGCCTGTTCGGCGGTATAAAGCCGGGCACTGACGCGATGCGTCCTGAAGATACTTTGAAAGTAGCCGGCGATCTCAGCCGTGGAACCCTGACTGGATGCGTAAATAATAGCGACCTGTTTCATGGTAATGCTTTTCGTGTAACTGAACACTGATCTATAAATTTAGAATAAACCCGAATGTGTCAGAATAAGCAAAATTAATTAAGGAACGTTACAGAATTTACAATACTAACCGTTCTTCTGATCCTTTTGAGATTGTGCTACACTTGCGGCCTGTTTTCGTGACCTCAGAGTGAGGGGAATGTTTGCGTACAGACAGTAACCCGCGTACAGATCGTTATCTTTATCTAACCGTTTTCATCAGCGGCATGGTGACTCTGGCTGTTGAACTGTCGGCGTCACGGCTGCTGGGGAATGTCTTTGGCACCAGCAATATCGTCTGGGCGAATGTGATCGGCCTGATCCTGCTGTATCTTGCGGTGGGATATTTCATCGGCGGACGGCTGGCGGATCGTTCGCCATATGCCCGCACCCTGTTTACGCTGCTGATCTGGGCGGCCTTCTTCAGTGCGCTGATCCCGCTGGCGGCGCGGCCCGTCCTTAGCGCGGCGGCATCTGCCATGGTGAATGCGGAAGCAGCACTGGCACTGGGTTCGTTTCTGGCGATTCTGGTGCTGTTCTCGATCCCTGTCACGCTGTTAGGGATGGTCTCGCCATTCACGATCCGGCTGGCGATTCATGATGCTGCGGATGCGGGGCGGATCTCCGGCGCGATCTACGCAATCAGCACGATCGGCAGTCTGGTGGGGACGTTTCTCCCCACGCTGTTTCTGATCCCTGAACTGGGGACATTCCGGACCTTTCTGCTGTTCGCTGGCATCCTGTATGTCATCGCGTGGATCGGTCTGTGGCGTGAGGTCCGCTGGCGGGCGGCTGTGTGGCTGTGGATGCCGATTGTGGTCGGTGTGCTGGCTGCACTGGTGCTTTCCGGCCCTTTGCGTGCCGCCAATGAAGGCGATACGCTGCTGATGGAGCGTGAGACCGGTTATAACTACATTCAGGTGCAGGAAGATGAGCGCGGCTACCGCTATCTGTATCTCAATGAGGGGCAGGGCGTCCACAGTATTTATCATCCGGTGCAGTACCGTTACGGCGGCACATGGGATTATTTTCTGGCTGCACCGTATTTTAACAGCGACCAGATCCCTGATCAGGTGCAGTCGCTGCTGGTGATCGGACTGGCTGCCGGGACGATCCCGCGTCAGTATCAGCATGTTTACGGCGATATACGAATGATCGGTGTCGAGATTGATCCGGGGATCATCGAAGCGGGGGCTGAATACTTCGAGATGAACCCGGATGATATGCCCAGCCTTGAAGCCATGGCGCAGGATGGTCGTTATATCCTGACGCAGTTGGATGAGACCTTCGATGTGGTGGCGATCGATGCCTATCGTCCGCCGTATATCCCGTGGCATCTGACGACGGTCGAGTTCTTTCAGGAAGTACGCGACCATCTGACGCCGCGCGGTGTGGTGGCAATCAATGTGGGGCGCACGCAGGAAGATCGACGGCTGGTGGATGCCCTGACGAATGTGCTGCTTCAGGTTTACCCGAATGTGTTCGCGATTGATGTGCCGCGTTCGTTCAATACGATTCTGGTGGCGACACTCCAGCCGACTACCGCTGATCAGCTTGCCGTCAACACCGCTGCGCTGCCAGATGATGTCAATCCTGTGCTGCGTGAAGTGCTGACAGAGAGCATCAGTGCGCAGGTTGCGATTCATCCCAGTGATGTCGTCTTCACGGATGATCGTGCGCCGCTGGAGACGCTGGTCGATTCGCTCGTCCTTAATTTCCTGCTGTCCGGTAATGCGGACCAGCTTCGCTGAACTGCCTGACCTGTCCACGGCTTTTACTGTACCGATGAGGCCTATGTCCAGATCTCAGTCCATGATCCTGTCCACCCTCACGCTGCTGCTGACACTGGCCGTTCCGGTGGTCATTGTCCTGCTCAGCGTCCGGTTGGTGATGTCCCCGGCATTTCTCTACTTCGAGTATCATCGCCCCGGCTTTCCGGTTGATGCCTACGGCATCACACTTGAGGAACGCCTGACCTACGGCCCGCTGGCAATCGAGTATCTGCTGAACGATGAGGGGATCGAATGGCTGGCGGCGCAGCAGTTCGCGGATGGCACATCGCTCTATACACCGCTTGAACTTCAGCACATGCAGGATGTGAAAATCGTCACCCGCACAGCCTTTAATCTGCTGGTGCTGCTGCTGACGGGGACGGCGGCCTGTGCGCTGCTGCTGCTCAACCCGCGCACGAATGCCATCCAGCGCAGGGCCTTCTGGCAGGGGATCTACAACGGGGGCCTGCTCACACTGGGGCTGATTGTGACGGTAGTGCTGGGCGCGATCTTCGCATGGGATTATTTCTTCGTGTCCTTTCACCGGCTGTTCTTCGCTGATGGGACATGGGTTTTTCTGTATTCTGATACGCTGATTCGTCTGTTTCCTGAGCGCTTCTGGTTTGATGCGGCGCTGTTGATCGGCCTGCTGACGGCGGCAGCGTCTGTGATACTCATCCTGTTTTCATGGATAAATGTCACCCGTGCGTTTCAAAATCCCTGATCTCCGGTTTATAATCGAGGTTATGGAGATATCACGCACACTCGTCCCAAAGCTGACAAGCTGGCTGCGACCCGGTATTAAGATCAAGCGCTGGATTGCCCTCGGCCTGCTCGGTGTGATCGCGATCAGTATCGGGCTGGTGCGGCTGATCACGTCGCTGCTGGGGCCGTCGTCCGAAGGCCTGACGTGGGGACAGTCTCTGCTGGCCTTCGGGATCGGGCTGGGATGTGCCGGAGCAGCGGTTTATGGCTTGCTCTCAACCCTGCTGGCACCCTACCGCCATCTTCAGACCGGACACGTAGTGGATGTGCTGTATTCGCACAGTCGCAAAAGCCGGGGCATGAAGGTCGTTGCAATTGGTGGGGGATCTGGTTTGCCATCAGTGCTGCGGGCTATGAAACCGCACACCGGTAATATCACGGCAGTGGTCACGGTGGCGGATGATGGCGGCAGTTCTGGCCGGCTGCGGCGTGATATGGGCGTCCCGCCGCCGGGGGATCTCCGTAACAATATCGCGGCGCTGGCAGATGATGAAAGCCTGATGACTCGCTTATTTCAGTACCGTTTCGATAATGGAGATCTGAAAGGTCATGCTTTCGGCAATCTGTTTATTGCCGCACTGACCGGGATTTCTGGCAGTCTGGACCATGCATTGATCGAGACAGAGCGTGTACTGAATATTCAGGGGCGTGTGCTGCCCGCCACCCTGACGGATGTTCAGCTTGTGGCTGAAATCCAGCTTCCGGGTATGACAGAGGCGACGCATGTCGTCGGAGAGTCAACCATTGGCCTTTCGGGTGGTATCATCGAGCGGGTCTCGCTGGAACCGGCCAATGCCGAAGCTTATGACGAAAGTGTGCGTGCCATCCTGGAAGCGGATATTGTCATCATCGGGCCGGGGAGCCTGTATACCAGTATTCTGCCAAACCTGCTTGTTAAGGGCATTGCTGAAGCGCTCCGGGCGACCTCTGCCTATAAAATCTATATCTGCAATGTGGCGACACAGCCCGGTGAAACAGAAAGCTATACCGTCGCTGACCATGTAATGGCGCTGGAGCGTCACATTGGGCGCGGTGTCTTTCAGGCGGTGCTGGCAAATAATGCTTTCCCGGTCGAGAATGCAGGGAAAAATACAATCTACGTTGAGACTGTCTCTCCTCATCATGAAATAGCGCAGCGTTATGAAGTGGTTTACACCGATCTCACCGACCAGCAGCAGCCATGGCGACATGACTCGGTCAAGCTGGCTGAACTGATACTTACATTGCGCGGGAATATTGTTGAAAAGGCGGCGGCGGTACTCTAGTCCGCTGCTCTTTATTGATCCGTTTACTCAGGGCGACGTCGGCACATGCCGCACGCCGCCTGAATAGAATGGGCAAAACACTGTACGAGAGAAGGAGAAACACACTATGGCTATTCGTGTAGGTATCAATGGTTTCGGACGTATTGGCCGCCAGGTGCTGAAAGCGATTCGCGAAGATTACGGTGACCAGATTGATGTTGTTGCCTTCAACGACCTTGGTGATCTGGAAACCATGGCACACCTTTTCCGTTATGACTCGAACTATGGCCGTTATAACGGCACAGCCGAAGTAAGAGATGGCAACCTGATTGTCGATGGTGACGAAGTCAAGGCGCTGGCAGAACGCGATCCAGCCAATCTGCCGTGGGGCGATCTGGGTGTCGATATTGTCGTCGAAAGCACGGGGATCTTCACCAAGCGCGAAGATGCCGCCAAGCATCTTCAGGCTGGCGCGAAGAAGGTGATCATCTCGGCCCCCGGCAAGAATGAGGATGTCACCGTGTGTCTGGGTGTCAATGAGGACTGGTACGATTCGTCCAAGCATCATGTGATTTCCAACGCATCCTGCACCACCAACTGTCTTGCTCCGGCGGCCAAGGTCGTCAATGACAGCTTTGGGATCATCCGGTCGTATGTGACCACCATCCACAGCTACACCAATGACCAGCAGATTCTCGACCTGCCGCACAAGGACCTGCGCCGCGCCCGTGCTGCTGCGCTGAACATCATCCCGACAACGACGGGTGCAGCCAAGGCGGTTTCGCTGGTGATCCCCGAACTGAAGGGCAAGTTTGACGGTCTCGCTATCCGCGTGCCGACTCCGACCGTATCCCTGATTGACTTCGTCGCCACGGTTGAGCGCCCGACCGATAAGGACGGCCTGATTGCGGCCTTCGAAGCGGCTGCAAACGGCCCGATGAAGGGTATTCTCGGCGTGTCACACGAACCGCTGGTGTCGATGGACTACAAGGGTGATCCCCGTTCCGCTATCGTGGACGCACTCTCGACCACTGCCGAAGACAATCTCGTGAAGGTCATCGCCTGGTACGATAACGAATGGGGCTATTCGGTCCGCGTTGCTGATCTTGTGAAGTACGTCGGCGAAAGACTGTAACACCCGTTTCGCACTTCCTCCCTGGGGCAGCAAGTACGCTGCCCCGGGTTTTCTGCCTTACTCATCACTGCGGAGGGCAAGATGAATAAAATGACTGTGCGCGATGCCGATCTGAAGGGCAAGCGCGTCCTGGTGCGTGTTGACTTCAATGTCCCGCTTGAAGGATCGACGGTCTCGGATGATACGCGCATCCGTGCGGCGGTCCCCACGCTGAAATATATTCTCGAACAGAAACCGCGTGCCGTGATCCTGATGTCTCACCTTGGGCGTCCAAAGGGTGGTCCCGCGCCGGAATTCTCTCTTCAGCCGACGGTCAATGTGCTGTCAGAGCATCTGGGGACTGAAGTCCACTTTGTCGATGACACGGTGGGCGAAAAGGCCCGTGCAGCCGTGGATGCCCTGCCGGAAGGCGGTGTTCTCATCGTTGAGAATACCCGCTTCTACAAGGGTGAAGAGAAGAACGATGCCGAACTCGCCCAACAGATGGCCGAACTGGGTGATGTCTTCGTCAATGATGCCTTCGGGACGGCCCACCGCGCTCATGCTTCGAATGTCGGTGTCTCGCAGATCCTTCCGGCCTATT
>CAYNDH010000033.1:18457-32842 GCA_964395665.1 uncultured Anaerolineaceae bacterium | reverse complement strand
TCCAGTGGTTCGATATATTCTTCATTCATCGCACGTTCGATCTCGGCGGATTCTTCTTCGCTTAAGCCAGCCCGTATTTCCTCAAGCGCACTTAACAGCGTGTCCATATTGACGGTCCCTGCACGAAGCTCGACCTGCTGTTCACGGGCGTCGATATATTCCCGAACCTGACGCAGCTCGTCAGGGGACAAGCGATCAATGACTTTGAAAACATTAATCCCCGCGATAAATGTTATCCGACCGAGATCTCCTTGCCATCGACCAGCGCGGCGAAAGTCAGGCCGCTGTCGTTGGCATCGATCCGCACTTCCGTGCCGCTGGCCGGATTGGTCCGCAGCAGGAAGTCCGCCAGCGGTTCGCGTACACTGCGGCGGATGATACGCTGAAGCGGACGAGCGCCGTATTCCGGCTCGTCGTTCTGCGCGATCATCCATTCAATCGCCGGTTCGGTAAAGGTCAGGTTCAGGCCGCGATCCGTCGCCAGCCGGGTTTCCTTCTTCAGCAGCAGACGCAGGATCTTGCCGAGATTCTCTTCGTCCAGCGCATTGAACATGATGACCTCATCCAGACGGTTGAGGAATTCGGGACGGAAGTACTCGCGCACATCTTCCATTGCCTCATCGCGTACTTCATCCGTGATGACCGGCACGGCCAGATGCTGTGAGCCGAGATTGCTCGTCAGGATGATCACCGTCTCGCTGAAGCTGACCGTCTGGCCGCGTCCGTCGGTCAGGCGGCCTTCTTCAATCACCTGTAACAGGATGTCGATAATGCGCGGATGCGCCTTTTCCACTTCGTCGAACAGCACGATGATATAGGGCTGCTGCCTGACGCGCTCGGTAAGCTGTCCGCCGGATTCGCTGTCCACATAACCACTGGGGGAACCGAGCAAACGGTTCAGGCTGCTCTCGTCCTTGAATTCGCTCATGTCTAACGGCAGCATGGCGTCTTCACTGCCGAACATAAACTCCGCCAGCGCCCGTGACAGTTCCGTCTTACCGACACCGGTCGGCCCCAGAAACAGGAAGGCCCCAATCGGACGTTTCGGATCTTTCAGGCCGACACGTGCCGTCTTGATCGCACGGCTGACCGCGATTACGGCGTCGTCCTGCCCGATGATGCGCTCCTGCAGGTGTTCGACCATGCTGGCATAGCGCACGCGCTCGTCTTCGCCCAGCTTATTCACCGGCACACCCGTCATCTGACTGGCGGCCAGTGTGACATCTTCCGCATCGACCACCGAGTCATCCAGTTCAGGGCGGAAGGCAAGCTGGCTCTGCTGGCTCATGCTGACCATGGCGGCGGTACGGTGCAGCAGGTGTTCGGCGCTGCGCGGCAGCGGATTGGCTGCGAAGTAGCGCTTCGCCAGCCGTACCGAGATGTCAATGGCATCGGGATCGATTTCAAGATCGTAATCGGCAGACATGCGCGGCGCGATCGTCTTGAGGATCTCGATCGTCTCTTCGACGCTTGGCTCTGACACGCGGATGATATGGCTGTTTTCGGCAATCGCGCTGACATTGGTCAGGCGCTGTAATTCGACTTCGGTCGTGGTCGCCATGACGACCGGATCATCTGACAGGAACGCCTTCTGGATAATCGACGTGGACTTGGAGAACTCCGCTTTAATCGGGCCGCCGAAGAAGCGATGCAGATGCGGGATAAACAGAATACCGCCTGCCGCCTTGCTCATCCCGGCGCGGATCGCCTTCTGATCGTCGTCCAGCAGGGCGGTCTCATCGACCGTGACAAGGCTGTTCAGCCCACGCGGACCTTTGCCCTGTGCCATCAGCAGGCCGAGACTGTAGGCCAGTGTGCGCTTGCCGACACCATCCGGCCCGACCAGGATCACATGGCGGTTGACGGCCTGCGACAGGATATTGATGATGTCACGCAGCAATGACTCGCGGAAGTAGACCGCCGTCAGGTTGCCGTTCTGGGCATCGGCCACGACATTGCGCGTCGTGCCATCCGAGCGGCGGCGGATGATGCTGTTTTCCGAGATCACATCGGTAATCGCCTTGGGCGTGATCCCGTACTGGCGCAGCAGTCCGCTGGTGGACATGGTGCTTTCCGCCAGCACTGCCAGAATGTGATCGGTATCGATGCGGATCTCGTGGACGGAGTTGGCAAGGCTCAGCGCGTCATCCAGCAGGATGATTGACTGGCGCGACATGGCGACCGGGCGGTTGCCGCGTGCGATGAAATCCAGATTGCCATTCTGATCGCGGCGTGTCTCCACCGCGTTGGTGATCTGCGCTTCCAGTTTGCCTAAATCAACGCCGCGCTGGTCATGGAAGATATGCAGCAGCCGCGCAGCAGCCGTGTGCTGGCTGCGGACCAGCGCCAGCAGGATAACTTCTGGCATCAGATTCGGCTTCTTGTACTGGTCACGCAGCGCGACTGCGGCGTTCATCACCGCGTCCAGGTCTTTGGCAAGCAAATCAGGGTTGAGTGTTCCCATGCGGATAGTTTCCTTAAATCTCGTGAGTCTCTCGTGGGTGGCTGGCGGCCAGCGGTCCGTTCAGAATCCCGCCCTGAACATGATTGCGCGTGGCGGTCTGGTGCAGGGACGTGGGATGCAGGATTGTCTGGGTTTTTTCTGATCTTTTCACACCCTTAAAATTAACCCGAAATGCGTTCTGAAACAAGCCACAGACCTGCGAAGGTTGGAATAGTAGTGGTGGATTTATGATTTCTGCTAGATATGGAGAGACTGTCGATCCTTCATCCACTTTCAAAAGCAGTTAACCAGAAGATTTAATGTTAGAATTGAAAAACATATTACGGAGAAAAACCCATGCAAAGCGCACCTGTACGTGCCGTTTTTGATGTGATCACTGATTTTCTGGTCTCAGCACCCTCACCTGATGAGATTCTGGCTTACCATCTACCGGATGATTTGCAGGCTCGTGCAGATTATCTCCTGGAGCGTAACGGTGAGGGTCTGCTGACGCCTGAAGAATATGAGGAAATGCAGGAGTTTATGAATGCAGATGAGATGTTTGCACTCCTAAAAGCCAAGACCAAACTGAAGATGAGAAACCAGTCGAAATGAGTATCAGCAGCGAACAACGGCGGCATATCCACAAAAGGGCCGGTGGTTGCTGTGAATACTGTCGTGTCGCAGAGGATGGTCGTCTGTCCCTGTCAGTCGGAGAATTGATGCAATTGCTCTTGATGCTCTGAAACGGCCACTTGAATTGTCACTGGTTACTACCTCCCCATAATTTTTTCCCTGCCTTGTCACAACCTTCACTCACGAAGTATAATTACAGGTGGGCGATTCGAACGTATTCCAAACGTTAAGACTTACATGGGGATGTTCATTCCCGCCCAAACAGACTGTGCATTCTGCCACGGGACTGGTTTTTCCACGGGACCCGTTGTGCCAGTCTGCTGCCACCTGATCAGAAAACGCAGCGTTCGACGCCTGTACCTATATGCCAATCGATTTTCATTCACAGTGCTGATGTGGCTGTGAGTATGAGTCATGCAGCAGGACAGTGAAGCGAAAGGTCAACGATATGCCATCTGATCCGATACAGGAAGAGTTACCCCCGAAATAAACGAAAGCGACGGGAGCAATACGATGGAAGCCACGCATGAAGAAAACCGAACCAGTTCATTGCATCAGTGGGCCAGCAAGCTGACCATTACCCCTGATGATGTGGATGAACTGATTAACCTGCTGCTGGAGCGCGAATCCCCGATGGACAGCCACGAACTCGCGCTGGCCCTGCTGGAGCGCAAGCTGTCGGCTGAAACGGAAGCCCTGCGCGACCGTTACGCCGATGCCGCCATGTATAACCCGGCTCGCAGCTATGAAATCGGCCAGCGGGTGATCTTCCCGACCATGCAGTTCGCCACGGCCACGGTTGAGGATATTCGCACCGGCGATAATCACGAATACGGCGATTTCAAAGTCATGCGGGTGCTGTTCGATGACGAACAGGTCGCACGTGAATTCGCAGCCGACTTAAAGACAGATCACAAGCTGAAATTTGAAGAAGACGAAGCTTATCCGCTGCCGGGTGAGAATGAGTTCACCGCTGAAGAAGTGCTGGAAGCCAACGGCGAAGACATCATCAACGATCTTGAACAGATGCTGGTGGAATCACGCAGTCTGGCGTATGTCGGCAAGAAGTGGTTCCCGCGTGATCTGCTGATCGACGTTGACGAAGGCTCGCAGCATCTGGCCGACGCTGTGCTGGATATGGCTAACGGCGGCCCACTGACAACCGAAGCCATCCTTGAAGGCATGGGTGGGATCGGTAACGCGCCGCATTCACTTCAGGTTTTCTCGATGAATTACGCCCTGAAGGACGATGACCGTTTCGATGAAGTGGGACCGGCGGGGCAGGTCATGTGGTATCTCAGCCGGAAGGAACCGGAAGCCGTCCGGCAGATCCCCGCGCCGCTGCGTTATACACCGATCGAAGCCGAACGCGATTTGCTGACGCCGGAGATGCTGGCACTGGAAGCCGAAATCGCTGATGAACTGTCCACGCATCTCAAGCCCACCAATACCCGGCTTGAAGAAGCCACCTTCACCCTGATCTATCCGCACCGCCGCGCCGGGACACTGCCGCTGAATATTCACACGCGTCAGGTCTTCCCGACCTCCCGCCGCGCACCGCGCATCTATGTGACGCTGGTCGATGGTCAGGATGGCGAAGAATACATCGGCTGGGTGGTGCATCGTGACCATTATGTCTATGGGCTGGAGTCGTTTTATAATAAGCATAAGGTCCCGATTGGCGGTTTTGTCAACGTGCGCAAGGGCGAAGAACCCGGTAAGATCGTGGTAGATATTCCGGCCTACCGCCCACGGTCGGAATACATCCGGCTGGTGGTCCCGAAGGTCGATAAACTGACGTTCGAAGATCATAAGCGCAATATCGGCTCTGAATACGATGATCTGATGATCATCGGGCTGGAAGAACTGGAAGCAGTGGATGCCGTGATCCAGCAGATGCAGCAGCGGAAGTCGATTGTCGCGCTGATGAAGATGCTGCTGCCCGCGCTCGGCAGGCTGACACCGCAGGCCACAGTCCATGTCCGCACGCTGTACAGCGCGCTGAATGTGGTGCGGCGCTGTCCGCCGGGGCCGATTATGGCGGCGTTGAACGCTAATCCCGATTTCGAGAATCTCGGCGGCCATTACTGGCATCTGACCGAGTAGCGGTTCTGCGATGTGACGCATCTGCGACCGGGCACTGACGGATCGTCACCAGCAGGTTAACAACTGAAAACAGGACACAGGGCCGGTGGCGTGCGAATCCGCCCTTCGCCGCGCCTTGTGTGATAACTGTACATAAAGGAAAAGATCTATGGCCATGCCCCCGAAACCCAATGCGTTTATTAAACCCACTCTGGATACCAGATTTCACATTGATTATGATTGGTGGGAGCGGAGTCCGGGGGAAGATCTGCGTATTTACCTCTTAAGCCATCTTCAGCCAGAACAGCGCGAGCGGCTGGGGCAGGTCGCTGACGGCGACTCTCATCTGCTGGATTATATTGATCCGGAAACGGGAGAAGTCTTTCAGGCCAATGCGCTGGACCTGGCCTTGCGGATGGCGGCGCAAGAGGAAAGTTTCATCAATCTGGAGACTTCGCTGGTGGACAGTGTCTTTCGGGTGCTGCTGCGAAACGGCAATACCCCCGTTTCCAGCCGGGAACTCGAAGCCCAGACCGGGCGTCCCGCACAGACCATCCTTAAGATGCTCAGTGGGGCGCAGATCTATAAAGGCATTCGCCCGTATACCGAGTCGTAAGCCCAGACCGGGTGGACATGCGGTATATGCAGACCCATCGGCAGGATGTGAGTCATATGTAATTGGCACCGGAGTCAACACAACAGAACGTTCAGGGCGGGATGCGCAACCCCGCCCTTGTGCTGTGTCGCTCTGGTGCGAGTCAGTAAAGTGAGGGGAAAACAAACGTGAGTCGAGTCATCAACACCGATAGCCCAGGCAAGCGCCGTAATCACCTGATGCGGACCTCTGCCGAACTGCTGCGCCGTTTGAGTCAGAAGACTGACATCGACGATGAAGCGAAAGACATGCTGGCGATGCTGGTCTTTTGCCTGCGGGGGATCGATGAAGGCATCGAGGAGTCGTCGAAAGCATGGGAAAAGCGCGACTACTGGATGAAAGCCGAAGAATTCCGTCAGCGCTGGATGTGGGCTGGCCGGGCCGCCGACGAGCTGAAAGATCTGATCTTCCGTGAGGATTGGGCGACACTCGGCCCGTGGATGCTCAAGCTGTTCCCCCAGTTTGCGGACATCAAGATCACCAAGTACACCCGTGCGGAGTCCACATGGTCCCGCGCCTACGAGAAGCTGGCCGAGGAAAAACCGGCGTAGCGATCTGCGGGTAATACAGGTGGTAAATACAAAGGCTCATCATGTTTAGTGCGATGAGCCTTTTTTGCTGTCTGATATATGGAGGAAGCCTACGCCCCGGCTTTCCCGTTGAGCTTCCCGTGATAGCGATTCGCCAGCGCGTAACAGGCCGCCAGCAGCAGGATCGTCCCGATCAGATACCACGGGATGATCTCCAGCGAGAAGACACGCGCCAGCACACCCGCCAGACCGGGGATCACCGCAATCGCCAGACCCGCCGCGCTGATCTGCATGCCGATGGTGTTGGCCGCGTGCTGTGCGCCAACCCGCGCTTCGGTCCCCGAAACCAGCGCCGGGAAGATCGGAGCGACGGCGAAACCGACAATGGCAATCCCCAGCAGGCTGACCCATTCCGCCGGATTCCACGCCAGCATCACCGCACCGATAAAGGCGGTCAGAATGCTGATGCGGATCAGCAGATCGGTGCTGATGCGGCGTGCATACAACCCGGCGACAATCCGCCCAACTGTGAACGTCCCCCAATAGCTGCCCGCCCACAGACCACCCGTCTCCGGCGAGATACCGCGTGCTTCAGTCAGCAGACTGTAGACCCACTGTCCGAGCGTGACTTCGACCCCCACATACAGGAAGAACAGCAGCAGGCTCAACCATACGCTCGGCTGCCGCAGCGTCTGCCGCAGCGACGTTTTATAATCAGTCAGGCGCTGTTCCGGCTCGGATTCTGTGTCACTGTCCGGAAGGCGCTTCCAGCGGGACGCCGTCAGCGCGAAACATATCGCCAGCAGGATCTGCGCCGTGCCGACGATCATGTAGCCCACGCGCCACGAGTTGAAGCTGTTGAGTCCGGCAGTCATGATAATCGGGCCGAGTGTCACACCGACGCCAAAGCTGGCGTGCAGCCACTGCATCAGCCCTTCGCCATAATGGGCGGCGATGTAGGTATTGAGTCCGGCATCAATCGCACCCGCGCCGAGTCCCGCCAGCACGCCGAAGGCGACCATCAGCCACCACGACGGCACAAGGGTATAAGCCAGCAGTGCGCAGCCCGTGGCGAAACAGCTCGCCGCCAGCAGCATCCCGACGCCCATTCGTGCCATGATGCGTCCGCTGAAGAAACTGGATGTCAGATAGCCGATGGTTGAAGACACCATCAGCAGCCCGAGTGAGTCGAGCGGACGCTGAAAATCTGCCCGGATCGACGGCCACGCCACACCGAGCAGGCCATCCGGCAGGCCGAGCGAGATAAAAGCAACAAACGCAAGGAGGATCAGTCCGACACCCTGAGTGCGGCGCACGGTAATGCTTGCCATGGAATTCCTTTGGGGCAAAAACTTAATAGAACGAAGATCTGGTCAACAGCGTCTGCGGTGGCTTCGGTCATCATGAGATGGCAGACTGTGAATGACCTGTCGGTTACTATGCTAGTCGAAGTCCGGCCTGCACTCAATATCCAAAGCCAGCAGTGTGGATTTAGTTCATTTTCGTCCCAACCGATTTGTTGCGGCGATAATCGCTTCAGTCATGCCGGGATCGGATGTCGAGTGACCTGCGCCGCCCACGATCACCAGTTCGCTGTCCGGCCACGCCTGCGAGAGTTCCCATGCGGTCACCAGCGGCGCACCGAGATCCAGCCGACCGTGAATCAGAATGCCGGGGATGCCGGTGAGTCTGCTGGCTTCCCGCAGCAGAATTCCATCTTCCAGCCATGCGTTGTGCCGAAAGTAATGGGTGGTGATGCGTGCCCGTGCCAGTTGGAAGACCGGATCAAGCCACTGGGCGCTCGGTGCAGCATCAGGGTCAACTGTCATCTGACCGAATTCCCACACGTGCCAGTCTTTTGCGGCTTGCGCTCGCATCTCGGCATCAGGATGAAACAGCAGCCGTGAATAGGCTTCCACCAGATCACCGCCGCGTTCGGCTTCCGGCACACCTGCACGGAAACGCGCCCACTCCGCCGGGAACATCGGCGCGACATCACGGTACAGCCAGTCGATTTCAGATCGGCGTGTCATCGTGACTCCGGCGATCACGATCTCGGTCACGCGCTGCGGATGCTGTTCCGCATAGGCCAGAATCAGGGTCGATCCCCATGAGCCGCCGTACAGCATCCAGCGTTCGACACCGGGATATTCGCGCAGTGCCTCCATATCGGCGATCAGATGCTGCGTGGTATTTGCCGACAGGTCGATCTCCGGTTCACTGGCATGCGGACGGCTCCGACCGCAGTTGCGCTGATCGAACAGGATAATCCGGTAAACCGCCGGATCAAAGAAGCGGCGCATTTCAGCAGTGCAGCCGGAACCCGGCCCACCGTGTACGACCAGCACCGGTTTGCCGTCCGGGCTGCCGCAGGCTTCCCAATAGATCTGATTGCCATCACTCACACTGAGCATCCCATGAGCGTAAGGTTCAATTTCCGGGTAAAGGGTTGTCATAAGCGTTGCACGGCCTCGTTTGCATCGTTATAAATCTGGACTATCATTTTGTATCAACAGGGCAGGAGCATCAACCATGGCTGCACAGGATCAACCACAGGATCAGCAATCCAATACATGGCACACCAAAAGCTGGGGGACTCTGGGCTGGCTGGAAACCGCCGCCAAGGGAGTCGGCATCATCGTCGGGCTGGTCGCCTTTTTCACGGCGCTGCCGCTGGACCCGTTACCGCTGGAAGGGCTTGAGATCGCGCCAGCAGTCCTGTTCGCCGGGATCACACTGGGGATCTTCGGCAGCATTCTGGTCCGCATCTATCAGAAAGAGATCACCTCGATCATCTTCGCCATTGCCAATGCGCTGGGCCATGCCGGGATGAGCTTCTATCTGCTGCGCGGCGTCGAAGGGGACGCGCTGCCGGTGATCTTCGGTATCGCATACGTCGTCGGTGAACTGATCAAACAGCGTTTCATCTCACAGTCTGGCTATACGGAGATGGGCGCCAGCGCTCCGCAGATGCTGCTGGCGGTCCGTGGGCTGATGCTGGCCTATAGCCTCTTCATCGTGCTGGTGCTGATCGCCTAATCTGTATGCTGAACATGGGCTGACACAGCAGGTTAGCCCCGACAACCGGATCAGACCGATATACAGGTTCATTGCGCTGGCTGTTGGTTGATGGTAGATTTTGCCGCGTTTGTTAACTGACCAGTGCAGATGATCCAATCCATGACTGATACCAGCGCTTCTTCCGACCTTTCACCTCTTTCACCCGTTTCCGCCATCCTGCTGATCTCCTGTGTCGATCAGCGCGGTCTCGTGGCCGCCGTGACCGGTTTCATCTTCACCAACGGCGGCAACATTCTGCATCTCGACCAGTATGTGGATGCTGAAGCCGGGGTGTTTTTTATGCGTGTCGAGTGGGATATATCCGGCTTCGTGATCCACCGACACGAACTTCATGCTGCCTTTGATTTTGTCGCCCGCCGCTTTCAGATGACGTGGGAACTGCATTTTTCAGACGATGTCCCGCGTATGGCCGTTTTTGTCAGCCGACAGTCACACTGTCTGTTTGATATTCTGTCGCGCTGGCGTTCCGGTGAATGGCGTGTGGAGATTCCGGTGATCATCAGCAATCACGCGCATCTCGGTGACATTGTGCGCCAGTTCGGGCTGGATTTTCACGTGTTTCCCATCAACCGTGAAAATAAGGCCGAACAGGAAGCTGCACAGATCGCTCTGCTGCGTGAGCTGAACGTTGATTTCATCGTACTGGCGCGCTATATGCAGATCCTCTCATGTGATTTCGTGACACAGTTTCCCAATCGCATCATCAATATCCACCATTCGTTTCTGCCTGCCTTTGCCGGGGCCAGACCTTATCATGCAGCCTCTGAACGCGGCGTAAAGATCATCGGCGCGACCAGTCACTACGTCACCGCCGATCTTGATGCTGGCCCGATCATCGAGCAGAACGTGCTGCGCGTCAATCACAAGGACTCGGTGCGGGATCTCGTCCGCAAAGGGCAGGATATCGAAAAGCTGGTGCTGGCACAGGCCATCTGGCATCACCTGCAGCGGCGCGTGCTGGTCTATAACAACAAAACCGTTGTTTTCGCGTAAATTCTGTGCATCAGATCAAACGGCACTGGTATGAATCCGGTCCAGACGGTAGCCTTATGCCCGTTTGCATGTCATAACTACACTGCCCAACTCATGCAGAGGACCACTCATCCACATGATCGAATTCGTAAAAGTCATCATCCTCGGCATTGTTCAGGGGATCACCGAGTTTCTTCCGATCTCCTCAACCGGCCATCTGATTATTGCCTCATCGCTGCTGAACTTTGCCCACAGCTCCGGCGGCACGTTCGAGATCTTCATCCAGCTTGGCTCGGTGCTGGCAGTGGTGGCCTACTATCGCACCGATCTGCTGCGACAGGTGCGGACCGTCCATCGTGACCGCAATGTGCAGAAGCTGTGGCTGGCGATTGTGATTGCTGCAATTCCGGCGGCTGTGGCGGGATTCCTTCTGCGCGGCACCATCAAGGATAATCTGTATCAGGCTGATGGGAATACCAACGCGGCTGGTCTGGCCGTGATCGCGATTGCGCTGATCATCGGCGGGATCGTCTTCATCGTCATGGAACGTGTGCGCGGGCGACGCATCTCCGCTGTAGAGGTCCCCGCCGGAGCCGACAACATACCTGACACAAGCGAGCAGGTCGATCTTGAAAATATCACACTGCGGCAGGCGGTGGGCGTCGGCCTCATGCAGATGCTGGCGCTGGTCCCCGGTGTATCGCGTTCCGGTGCGTCGATTGTTGGCGGCCTGCTCACCGGCATGAACCGCCCGACCGCGACCGCGTTCTCGTTCTATCTGGCGATTCCCGTGCTGGGCGGCGCGACGATTATCGACCTGCTGCTCAGCCTGGACGAGATCACCAGTGAGGCGGGCATCTTCAGCCTGATTCTCGGCACGATCGTCACCGCGATTGTGTCATGGTTCGCGATAGACTGGCTGGTGCGCTATGTCGCCCGTAACGACTTCACCCTGTTCGGTGTATATCGTATCCTTGTCGGCGGTGTGATCCTGCTGCTGGCGGCAGCCGGGATGCTGGGGTAATACACTGGCCTTCGGAGGCTGTCTCATCGATAAAACATGCACACCGGCGGCTCTGAATATCAGGGCCGCTTTTTCGTATTCCTAAAGTTACAAAAGTAAATAATCTGCCGGTTGCCCTGTTTTTTACACTTCAAACCCTTTAGGCTGATATAGACTGAAATTGAGGCCATTGTGCCACGTGCAGATCTTTCATGCCTGACCTCCCTGTGTCAGGGTGTAGTTATATTGCTTCGTCGCATCAGGTGACGGTCTGTGCTGATTTATCCCTTTTATCAGAGAAAGTAGTTTTCAATGCCTTTACGCAAATTCAAAATCCTTTTGATCACGGTTGTTCTGTTGAGCAGCCTTGGCCTGTTGACAATGACCTATGCACAGCAGACGCTGCCCTTACCGCTTCCATTGGACGGCCAGCCGCGTGCTACCGTCGAACTGGTTATCAACGGCGGTTTCGAAATCAACAACGATGGCGACAAGGTCCCGGATGGCTGGGAAAGCCGCAAGATCAACCTTCCGAAGAAGGACAAGCTGAAGTGCAACAAGCCGGATAAGGTGATCGCACACAGCGGGACATGCGCCTTTATCTTCAAGGGCAATCCAGGCTGGGAGACCAGCAAGCTGCGGCAGATAGTGCCCGATACCAGCGCGATTGTGGATGGCAGCGTGCTGACATTGAGCGCCTACGTCGATCCGAAAAGCGGTGATCCGGATAGCAAGATCGCCAATGTGAAAGTCCGCTTCAGCGATAACAGTAAACTGAAGCTGGATCTCTTCCTGCCCACAACGCCGACATCCGGCTACACCCTGCTGACCAAAAGCCGCACCGTGACGATCCCCGCCGGCCTGACGATTTCTGATGTGCGGGTGGTTGTGCGTTACAGCAGGCCGACCGGCAAATTTCTTGTCGATGATGTCAGCCTGACGGTTTCCAGCCCCGGGACGCCGCCCGTCACCCCGACACACACGCCCCCAGTTGAAACATGGACACAGCAGACCAAACTGATCGCCAATGACGGTGCGCCGCTGGATGGCTTTGGCGGGAGTTCGGTCAGCCTGAGCGCAGATGGCAACACCGCACTGGTCGGGGCCTTCCTGCATGATGTCGTGGGGATGACAGATCATGGTGCAGCCTATGTCTACGTCCGCAGCGGGAACACATGGACCGAACAGGCCAGGCTGGTCGCGTCTGACGGCGACTATAATGATCAGGCTGGCTACGCGGTCAGCCTGAGCGCGGATGGCAATACCGCCGTCGTCGGTGCGCCGCTGGCCGATGGCAGCATCGACTTCGATCAGGGCGCGGTGTATGTGTATGTCCGCAGCGGCGGTACATGGACCGAAGACGCCAAGCTCACCGCCAGCGATGGGGCACAGGGTGATGAATTCGGTCGTGCCGTCAGCATCAGCGGCGATGGCAATACGGTGATTGTCGGGATGCCATATTACGGCTATGCCTATGTCTACGTCCGCAGCGGCGGTACCTGGAGTGAGCAGGCATCGTTCACCGGCAGCGATTCGACCATGGACGACAACTTCGCCCAGACGGTCAGCCTGAGCGCAGATGGCAGCATGGCGCTGATCGGCTCCAGTATGAGCACGATCGGCATGAACCCTCTACAGGGCGCGGCTTATGTGTTCGTCCGCAGCGGCGGCATCTGGACCGAACAGGACAAGCTGGTCGCCAGTGACGGCTTTGCGCTGGAGCTGTTCGGCTATTCAGTCGCACTGAATGCTGACGGCAGCACGGCAGTTGTCGGCGCCATGCTGGATGGCATCGGCGGCAATATCATGCAGGGATCGGCTTATGTGTTTGCCCGCAGTGGCAGCACATGGACACAGCAGGCACGCCTGATCAGTAATGATGGCTGGTCAGAAGATCGGCTTGGCGGCGTGGTCAGCATCAGCGCGGATGGGAATACCGTCCTCGCAACGGCCCAGGGCGACGACATCGAGTCGAATTCCAATCAGGGATCGGCTTATGTGTTTGTCCGCAGCGGCGGCGCCTGGACGCAGAAATCCAAACTGATCGCCAGTGATGGGAATGCCTTCGACAGCTTCGGCACATCCGGCGCACTCAGCGGCAACGGCCTGACCGTACTGGTCGGCGCACTGCTGGGCGACGGCCCGAATCCCAATCAGGGCGCGGCGTGGGTCTATAACCAGTAGTCGTTCAAGCTTCGTGTAACCAAAAGGGCGAGACTGTGATTAGTCTCGCCCTTTTTTGTTTCATGTTCAGCCTGCCGACGCCCTACACCGTATCATCCACGTTGAGCAGGCGCTTGAACAAGCCTCTGCGCGACACCAGCGTTTCATCGGCGCTGTGATTCGCCGTGCCGCTGACGATGCTGAAGTTGACCGTCAGCGGTGTGCCAGCCGTCCCGCCGCCGCTGCTCCACTGATACGGCGTCGCGGTCAGTTTGATCGTCCCGGATGGATAATTCCATGCGTAGTAATCCGATCCGCTGCTGCTGCCGACCGTGTAAGGCGCGGTATTTTCCACCTTATAGCGTGAATTGTTATTCACACCGATGATCACGCTGCCGACCTGTGCCGGACTGGTGTTCACGCGGATGTTGACTTTGGTCGTCCCAAGCTGCGCCAGATTGAACACATCTCCATTATTGATGGTGGCGAGATCGCGGTCGGTGTTGGCGTCAATCAGCGTGAAGCTGGCGATACGCGGACCACTGCCAGCGCCCTGACTCTGTGTCGCCGTCGGTTGGGGTGATGAACCGCCGCTAACGATCGTGAAGCTGACCGTCAGCCCGGTTCCGGCGGTGCCGCTGCCATTCCGCTGTGGATACGGTGTCGCGGTCAGGGTATGCGATCCCATGCTGTAATTCCACGGGTGATAGTTCGCGCCGGTATTGCCGCTCAGCGCATACGGGCTGTCGTTTTCGATCTGATAACGCGCATTGCCATTCAGTCCGAAGACCACACTGCTGACCAGTTCCGGACTGGT
>CAYNDH010000033.1:7199-18357 GCA_964395665.1 uncultured Anaerolineaceae bacterium | reverse complement strand
TCTGTGTCGCCGTCGGCTCCGGTGATGAGCCGCCGCCGTTGACGATCGTGAAATTGACCGTCAGCCCGGTTCCGGCGCTGCCGCTGCCGTTCCGCTGCGGATACGGTGTCGCAGTCAGGGTGTGCGCCCCCAGACTGTAATTCCACGGGTGATAATCCGCGCCGGTATTGCCGCTCAGCGCATACGGGCTGTCGTTCTCGATCTGATGGCGCGCATTGCCATTCAGCCCGAAGACCACACTGCTGACCAGTTCCGGATTGGTATTCGCCCGGATGTTGATGCGAGTCGTGCCGATCTGCGACAGGTCGATCACATCACCATTGTTGATCGTGCGGATATCGCGATCGGTGTCAGCATTGACCAGTGTCAGACTGGTGACGCGCAGACCGCTGGTATTGGTCGGCTGTGCCGTTGGCTGCGTGGTCGGCTGCGTGGTCGGCTGTGCCGTGGGTGGAACCGGCGTATTGGTCGGCAGGACAGGCGGCGGTACTACATTGCCGCCGGTCGGCGCGTTCCACACCTCAATTGTCGAGATACGGGCCGCCGCTTTTTTGTTGGCAAACGAGATCTTGATCCTGCCGTTGACGGGATTGACGATGAAACTGCGGGCGATCCCGACGTGCTTGCCACCGGCTTCAGCGTAGATGTCGAAGTCGCGCAGCACCACCGTATCATTGATCAGGACATCGAACCGGCGCTGGTTGGAGCCGCTCTTCTCGGTCTCATCGAAGCCCAGAATGACATGCTTGCGCCCAGAGCTGACCGGGATGTTATACACCATAAAGGGCGCGTTCGAATCCCAGCGGCAGGTCCGCAGCACTTCATCTGACAGCCAGCTTGGGACATCCCCGTGCAGGGCTGGCAGGGTGGCGCTGCTGGTGCCGCTGCTGCCGTTGACGGTAAGTGTCGCGTGCGGCTTGGAGGTCTCGTCGCGCTGCCAGTTGCTGGTATTCGTCGTATCCAGCGGATAGACTTCCGGCCCGCCGCAGTTGATCCGTGCTTCCAGCGTCCCCGGCTTCACGTCCCAGTCCAGCGGCATCTCGACCGAAGCCCCGGCGGAGTTACGCGCCGTGATCTTCACATTGTTCTTGATCCGGGGCGGATCGCTGGCGCGGATCTGCCCGCTGATGCGTCCACTGGAACTGATGCTCAGGCCTGAAGGCAGGCTCGATGCCGAAAAGCTGACCGACATCCCCTGCGGGTCCTTGTAGTTCAACTGCATCGAGACATTTTCGCCGATGGTCGCCATCTGATTGGCAGGCGGCGCGATGATCGGCGGCAGTGTCACGGATGGATGTGTGGACTGGTGATAGACGATATTCGACGAGAACGCCGACGGATTCACGGTCACGTAGCCGTTGGTGAAATCCCGCCGCCATGTGTTCGCCGAGTCCTGAAAATAGCGGCCCTTCGGCACGCCCAGTTCTTTCAGCTTCTCGAACTGCGAGTGATGATAATACTTCGAGTAGGGCGTTCCACCGGCGCGCAGGCAGGCTTTCGTCCCCATCACCAGCAGATAGGATGCGATCCCGAACATCATCTTGCGGATCTGCGTCGAGTCGCCGTTATAGGCGCTGGCGGCGTTGATCGGGATGACACACCATGCTTCCTTGCCATTGGCTTCGCAGTATTCAACTTTCTGAAGGTCGCGCAGCCAGCCGGAGACCGGTTTCTGTCCGCCGTTTTCCCACATACTGAAGAATTCGATCATCACCAGATCGAGTTTGGCGGCGACCTGTGCCCAGCGCGGCAGATTCTCACCATTGAGATTGCCGGCCAGCATCGCGCCGCGCGGCCCGGTGACGGTATCACGCATGTATTGCAGGAAGTTGAGGTTGACCTGATGCCACTTGTCACTTGCGCCGTCACCATACTGCTGGGTGCTGACCGGGATGCCAGTGGCCGCCGTAAAGTTGATGTTCAGGTTGTCGAAGAACAGGTAATCCCAACCGGCATTCCACATATAGGCGTTCAGCCGGTCGCGGACAAATTCGCGATAGCTGTTGATGGCGACATCTGTGTAGACCATCTTGCCGGTAGGGTTGGGTTCCAGCACATAATCACCGGACGGCTTGCGGGCCAGCCAGTTATTGTGATTATCCCGGATGTTGGCAAGGTCGCCGGTCGTCCAGCCGATATTGTTGCGCTGCGGCTGTTTGCCGCTCGCTTTCGTGCCGCGCGATGAATAGACGTGATTGTCTATGTCGTGAATCGCGTTTTGCTTCAGATACATGCCGAACTTCGATTTGTTTCCGGCAGCTTTCAAACCATTACGATAGCTTTCAAACCCGCGTGTCAGCAGCCAGCTATCAATTTTGGATGCCATATACTGCTGCGTTGCGAGATTGGTGTTGTCGGGTGGGATGAAGAAGAAGCAGTGTTTGATCAGTCGATAGCTCATGATGATACCCCCTTGAGCTTAATACCGTTTCCGTTATAAGCCACGCGGAATGTTGGGTCAACCTTAACAAAGTACTACGGATTTATGCTTTCTAAATGGAACAATGTTGTAATAACGTTTGTGCTTCTGAACCTAAACGGAACCAAACGCGGCGGGTTGGATCTCTGTAACACGCCGCTTTTGCATAAATACTTTCCCAATTTACGCAGAAGTTACTCAGGCTCTGAAGAAAATTAATGTGCGTTTCTTGAGTTTCTTAATTCTTCTCATACAAAAAACCCGCTCCGGCGCGGATTTTTGCGACATTTTAGCGGTGCAGGTGCGGTCTTAAATCACCTGACGGTTATTGCCGCTGTCAGCCGGTCATGGTAAAATTGAGCCATAATCTGACCACAATTTCCGGGTATGTCCATGTGGGGATGACCCTCACAGACAAACACCTTTGGCCTCTCCACCCCCATCCACACCCGACGAGTGAAGGGTAAAATGCAGTGAATTTTCAACTTCGTAACGAGCTGCGCGGCCTGATCTTCGTGATGGTAGGCCCCGGCGGTGTCGGCAAGAACACCCTGATGAAAGCCGTCCTTCCCCGCATTGAAAATCTGCGCCAACTGCCGACCGTTACGACACGCGAACCGCGAGCCGGTGAAGAACATGGCCGCGAACGTTTTTTTGTCGCCCCGGATGATTTTCGCCGGATGATCGATGCCGATGATCTGGTGGAATACGAAGAGGTGACACCGGGTAAGTACTACGGTGTGCCGCGCCGCTATCTCGAAAATGCGCTGCGGGCCGGTCAGGATCTGATCGCGGACATTGAGTACGCCGGTGCATCCAGGGTGCGGCAGGCATATCCCGACAACGCCGTGCTGATCTTCATCGCCCCACCGGCACCGGATGTCCTTGCTGAACGGATGCGCGATCGCGGCGAAAGCGAGCAGGGCATTGCGGATCGTCTGGCGCGGGTTCAGCGTGAGATGAACTTCAAGAACGCCTGCAAATACATCATCGTCAATGCGGATGTCCATCAGGCCGCTGAAGAACTCTGCCGCGTGATCCAGACCGAACAGGCCGCCCGCGACTCCTATTGGGCGGAGCTTGAAGAAGCATCTGCCCGCAGCACCCAACCCATGCGCCGCACCTCTCAACCGCTCTCATAGCGATCCGGACGGGTGCGTTGTAACTGCCAGAGAGTGTTATGAATCCAATTGAATTGAGAAATTTCCACCACCGCAGCGGCGCGAAAGTGGCCGATGATGGTATCCCGCTCGTATACAGTGATGCCGCGCAGGAATATCAGGCGGCGCTGCACGGCGCTGTCCTGTTTGACCGTTCCCATGAGGCGCGGCTGCGGATGACGGGAAAATCCCGTCTGGATTTTCTCCAGCGGATGTCCACGAATGACATGCGCGACATCCCCGCCGATACAGGCCGCCCGACGATCTTCACCTCACCGATTGGCCGTGTGATCGACCGCGTATGGGTGTTTCATACCCCTGCCGACAGCCTGACGCTGTTTGGAGGCCCCGGTCGCATCGACGCGCTGACGAATCTGCTGCGCCGTCAGATCTTCTTCGGTGATGATGTCCAGCTCGAAAGCCTGCAAACATCCACCGCACAGTTTGCCCTGCATGGCCCCGCCGCTGATGCCGTGATCACCGCGCTGCACAGCCCCGCCGCTGATGTACCTGCTGCCGAATTCGCGGTCGGGCAGGGCGCTGCGATCATGATTGACGGTGTGGAAGTCTTCATCGCCCGTCGCAAATCGTATACCGGCGGACACTGGATGCTGATGATCCCGGCGGCGCAGGCGGTCGAAGTCTGGCAGGCGGTGCTGGCTGCCGGTAAACCTCATGGGCTTGTCCCCGCCGGATCGCTGACCTATAACACGCTGCGGATTTACTCGGCACGTCCGGGTTTTGGCCGTGAACTGACCGATGGTTTCATCCCGCTTGAGCTTGGCCTGTGGGATGAAGTCAGCTTTAAGAAGGGCTGTTATACCGGGCAGGAGATCATCGCCCGGATGGAGAGCCGTGGACGCCTTGCCCGGACGATCGTCGCATTCCGGCTGTCAGCGATGGTGAATGCGCCTGCGGATCTGATCTTTGAGGGAAAGCGCATCGGTGTGCTGACCAGCAGTGTCACCGCGCCGGATGGTGAGGTGTTCGGCATCGGCCTTGTCAAGCCATCCGTCGCCCGCACCGGCCAGGCCATCTCACTGGCGGACGGTGTGACCGCGACGATCACCGCGCTGCCGGGTGTCCAGCCGCCGCAGCTTCAGGATGAGACCGAACTCCAAAGTCAGACGGATAGCTGAAGGCAACAGAACACGATAAGGAGCGCCCCATGATGCTGAAGGACATTTATCACCTTGTTGACGAATTATCGCGCGAAGACCTTGACGCCCTGGCCGACTATATCGACCAGCAGCGCGACCAGCGGCAAGTCTTGCAGTACACCAGACAACAGCGTATTCAGATGATTGATCAGCAGATTACCCAACTCGGTAAGGAACCGACACCAGAGCAGATTAAAGAGATCAGTGAAGCGATAGATGGATTAGGTGAACGGCGTAACGCTCCACTCGATATTGAGGAATTGAAACAGATCTTTGCTGAACTGCGCGAAGGCTTCACTGAAAAGGATCTGGAAGAACTGGAATGGGCGATGAATGTGGAATACATCGAACCCTTAGATGATGATCTATGAGATTCATTCTGGATACTAACATCATAAGTGCTGGCTTTAACGGTGATACTCAGATACTGGCACACTTAGAGACACACCGCACCGACGAAATCTACCTGTGCCAACCAGTCTATTATGAAGTAATGCGAGGTCTGATTTGGAAAAAGGCAGCGTCGAAAATCCTGACCTTGCAAAAATTACATGTGCGTCTGGGTTGGATCGAGCTTACAGATGAAGACTGGCAAAGGGCAACCCGATTATGGGTTGAAATGGTAAGCAGAGGCCGCCAGTTATCCGATGTCGATCTGCTGATTGCTGCGATTGCGATCCGTCTTGATGCCGTCATCGTGACGGCGGATGCTGATTTTGATGCCCTGCCCGTCCGCCGTGAAAACTGGCGTCAGCCCTGAAGAACAACGACAAAAACGCGGGTCGTCACTGACAGATGTCGGCATCCCAGCGTTTTTGATTCCCTGTGACGTTCAGCGCTCGATGGCCGATGGACAGCCGTCTGGTGAGCCTCTCTGCACTGTCATAAAATGGGTGTCATATCCCACTCACACAGGAGTAGAGACTATGAACATCACCGTCATACGTCGTATATCGTTTCGATATATGTACAGGATGCTCCGTTTTGCCTGCCTTGTGGTTCTCGTAATCCTGTTTGTGCAAATCCTGCTCGTGCAAATCCTGCTGACCGTCAATGCCAGAGGCAGATCGACGCGGCTGCGGTGCTATCCGTTTATCGGCGCTTCTGCCCCCTGTGTTTTCCTGCTGCGCGATGAGTCCTCTAATGAAGATGCGGACAGTGACAGACTTGTGCATTTTACGCACAGCGGCACACGGATTTTCGACGCCCTGACCGGCCAGACGATCACATCCTCTGATGTCCCCTTCGACCCTACGGTGCCGCTGGCTTATCAGAATCAGGCTGCCAGTGTCGTCTGGTCCCATGACGGCCAGTATATGGCCCTGACATCTGACACCGATGTCCGGCTTTACCGCCGTGATGAGCAGACCCCCATGGCGACGTTTCCCAATCAGGGCAGATTTCAGCCGTATGCGGTGTGGAGTCCCACGGCCAATACACTCGCGTACTATTCTTACGATGGCATCTGGCTGACGACGCCTGACATGCTCGATGAACAGGGTGAAGCATCGGAGCCGTTCGCAGTCCCGCTGGATGAGGATACAGACGTGTACAGTGTACTGTGGACGCTGGATGGCGATTCACTGCTTGTGTTGACCAGTATCGAGCAGTATGAGTATCAGTTACACCGGCTGGATGCCGAAACCGGCGAATCACAGGCCGTGATCGCTGAAATGCGTAGTACTTTGTCGCCGTCGATCAAATGGCTGGAGAACGGGAAACTCCGCCTGTGCTGTGATATTGAGGCCATTGGTGAGGGGCCGAATCTTAATGCACATCCGACGGCGCAGTTTGAATTGGGCGATCATTTCGACATCGACGGCCAGACATGGGAGATCACCGACGCCCCGTTTGGTTTTCTCGATGCGGTGGACGACAGCGGACGCTTCATGCTCTGGCGGTCCCCTGATGATGATGGGAACTATCATCTGCGCGTCCTTGCACTGCCGGATTATCAGCCGGTAGACCAGTGGGAATCACCCGCTGATCTCGCCCCGTTCGACACACCGCGCCCTGTTGTCTGGGTGGGGGATCATGTGGTGATCGAAGTGCCGAACACAGATGATGAGGCGTCCCCTGATCCCGCGATCTTCGTCTGGCAGCCAGAAATGCCGTATTAGCAAATCAGCCGGGCGTATCCTGATACGTCCTTGTCTGTGTTACAATTTGGGACTTTAGAGGCTATCTGAAAATTGGTTTTCGGCGCGGACAGGGCGCCATTGCAAGCAATGCGGCCCTGTCCCTACCTTCGACGTGTGCATTTATGCACCTTGTAGGGACAACGCCTGCGTTGTCCGCTGTTTCCGTAAGATTCAGAGCCGTTTTCTGAATATTCAGATACGCTCCAGAGTAGCGGTTCGCGACCATAACATCCAGATGTGGTACCCAGTATAGAAAGCGATCAACATTTCTTTATGGCAAACATCATCTTTATGGGGACGCCGGAATTCTCCGCCCCGATACTCGAAGCCCTGATCCGCAATCACACCGTGACCGCTGTCGTCACCCAGCCGGATCGCCCCGCCGGACGTGGCCGCGAAGTCCAGCAGTCACCGATCAAACAGGTGGCGCTGGCACATAATATCCCTGTGCTTCAGCCGGAAAAGATCGGACGCAAAGCGGCGATGGAAGAACTCCAGCACTATGAGGCCGACGCCTATGTCGTCGCCGCCTTCGGGCAGATCCTGCCGCAGAAGGTGCTGGACATCCCGCCGCATGGCTCGATCAATGTCCATGCCTCACTGCTTCCACGCTGGCGCGGTGCCGCCCCGATTCAGGCCGCGATCCGTGCTGGTGACTCCGAAACCGGCATCACCATCATGAAAATGGACGCCGGACTCGATACCGGTCCGATGCTGCGCACCCGCGCCATCCCGATTGAGCCGGGAGAAACCGGCGCGACGCTCCATGACCGCCTTTCAGAACTCGGCGCGATCCTGCTGATCGAAACACTGGAAGACTATCTCGCCGGGAAGCTCGAACCGCAGCCCCAGCCCGAAGAGGGCGTCACCTACGCGCCGCGTATCGAGAAGAGCGAAGGCCGCATCGACTGGTCACAACCTGCGGACGTGATCGAACGGCTGGTGCGCGCTTTCACGCCGTGGCCGGGGACCTTCACGACGTGGAAGGGCAAAACCCTGCGGATCATCAGCGGGACGGCTGGCAGCGCACCACCCATGCACCGTCCGCCGGAGCCGGGTGAGGTGATCGAAATCGAAGGTCGGGCCGCCATCGGCACCGGTGCGGATGGCATTTACTCGCCGTCCAGTGTGCAGCTTGAGGGTAAAAAGATCGTCTCGATGACGGATTTTGT
The DNA here is from genome assembly GCA_964395665.1 of uncultured Anaerolineaceae bacterium. Taxonomy (GTDB): domain Bacteria; phylum Chloroflexota; class Anaerolineae; order Aggregatilineales; family Phototrophicaceae; genus JAEZAF01. The sequence continues at coordinate 10,305 of CAYNDH010000033.1, read as the reverse complement.
GCGCGGGTATCCGGATTTTGTGGGCAGCCGTCTCGCAGAGTGACACCGATCGCTGCTGGATTTATCGGCAGAATGCATATATAAAAAGCATCATAGAAAACATCCAATACCGTGCTTGTGCGCGATCTCCGTGGTTTTTCAGCCTTCGTTCTATGCTATAATGACCGCGAGGCCGCGCAGTTCGATTCCGTGGATATTTCCCCCTCTCAATGTAGGCAGTAAGGTTAGTTTTACTGGAGTAACTTTTTGTGAATAATCGACCTCCGGAGTCTCAAAACAGTAATTCTCCCAACCGCAGCCCGCAGCGTATGTGGCTGATTATCGGCGCCGTTGCCGTGCTGGTTGTCCTGTTCATGCTGGCGGCGCAGTCGATGAGCAGCGGCGGTATCTCGAACCATATGAGCTATTCTCAGCTCGCACAGGAAATCCGTGAGGGCAATGTCGATACCATCTTCCTGCGCGGCGGCACCGATGTCGAAGTCCGCCTCAAGGGAAGCACCACGCCCCGGCGGATGTATACACCACTCAGCTATAACATCGGTGAAGAGGTCTTTCGCCTTGGTGTGACGCCTGAACAGTGGGCGGCGGTGAGTGTGATCCCCGTAGCCGGTGACAATTCAGCGGGGCTGCTGCTGAATATCGCGATTGCCGTGCTGCCGATGGTGTTCATTATCTGGCTGTTCTGGCGCATGATGCGGAATATGCGCGCCGGTCAGGATCAGGCCATGAGCTTTGGCCGCAGCCGCGCACGGGTTTCCCGTGATATGGAGCGTCCGCAGGTCACGTTCTCGGATGTCGCCGGTGCGGAAGAAGCCAAGGAAGACTTGAAGGAAGTCGTCGAGTTCCTCAAGGAGCCGGAGAAGTTCATCCGATTGGGTGCCCGTGTGCCAAAGGGTGTGCTGATGGTCGGCCCGCCCGGAACCGGTAAAACCCTGATGGCGCGTGCCGTCGCCGGGGAAGCCGGTGTGCCGTTCTTCAGCATTTCCGGTTCGGAGTTTGTCGAGATGTTCGTCGGTGTCGGTGCGTCCCGCGTGCGTGATCTGTTTGACCGCGCCAAGGCCGAAGCCCCCGCCATCATCTTTGTGGATGAAATCGACGCTGTCGGACGGCATCGCGGCGCAGGGCTGGGCGGCGGTCATGACGAGCGTGAACAGACCCTGAATCAGATTCTGGTCGAGATGGACGGCTTCGAAACCGGGACCAATATCATCATTATCGCGGCTACCAACCGTCCCGACATCCTTGATCCCGCGCTGCTGCGTCCGGGCCGCTTTGACCGCAAGGTCATCATGGATAACCCTGATATCAAGGGCCGTCTGGACATCCTCAAGGTGCATTCCAAGGGTAAGCCGCTGGCATCAGGCGTAGACCTTGAATCACTGGCGAAGATCACAGCCGGTTTCTCTGGCGCTGATCTCGAAAACCTGATCAACGAGGCCGCGATTCTGGCGGCACGTCGCAATCTCAAGACCATCGGCATGAGCGAGCTTCAGGAAAGTATGGAGCGCGTCGTCATGGGGCCGGAGCGTAAAACCCGCGTTATCTCCGAATACGAGAAGCGCAAGATCGCCCATCACGAAGCCGGTCACGCCGTCCTGCAGCACATGCTGAAGTACGCGAACCCGGTCCACAAGATCACCATCATCCCACGTGGGCGCGCAGGCGGCTATGTCATGTCCCTGCCGGATGGCGACAGCGATACCATGATGTACTCGGCAGAGCAGTTTGAAGATCAGATCGCATCGGCCATGGGTGGACGCGCCGCTGAAGAGATCGTCTTCGGCCAGTTGACCACCGGCGCGAGTAATGATCTTCAGCAGGCCACCCGGATCGCCCGCGCCATGGTGACGCAGTTCGGCATGAGTGATGTGCTCGGCCCGCGTTCTTATGGCAGCAGCAGCGGTTCGATTTTCCTTGGGCGCGAACTGGGCGAACAGCGCGACTACAGTGAGCATTATGCTGAAGCCATCGACAACGAAGTCAAGCGCATCCTGATGACACAGTACGAGCGCGCCAAGACCATTCTGACGGAATCTCGCGACAAGCTGGAGATGATCGCCAGAGTCCTGCTGGAACAGGAAACACTCGATCGCGCCGCGTTTGAAGAACTGATGGCGAGTTCGAATGCCGGTGTTGGCACGACGGCACCCGCGCCTGCGCTCTTCGATACGGCTTCATCTGACCTGAAGGATGAAACCGATGAGGAAGACCTGCGTTAGCTTCTTCAGATCATCATAGGCAGTAAACAGGGCGGGGGCGGAGTGATACCGAACCCGCCTTTTGTTTGCATCAGGCTTATCAGGCTGGCAATATTTCTACCCCACCAGCCGTATCTTCGGCTTGCCGGTCACATCCGTTATAATGGGGCCGCGCATTGAGGATCGACAACATGGAAAGCGTGTAACAGAAGATGCGATTTCGACTACTGGTGTTAGGGATGGGTGCGCTGCTGGTGATCGCCACCTTTACCTTTCCCTACTGGTATCCACTGCTGCTGGCAACTGAAGAGATTATCCCTTTTCCGGAACTTGACCCCGCGCTCTGGCCGGCCTTTGAAGAACTGCCGCCGGAGCGCCAGCGTGATTATCTCACCCTGCGCAGCGTTGATCCTGCACAGGCGCTGGATATGGTCAGTGCAGCGCTTCAGCCGGATGCCGTCGTGCCCGAAGAAGCACAGGCCACGCCGGAAGTCTCCGGACAGGTGCGCGTGCGGACCGGTCTCTTCGTCGGGATCACGCCCAACCGCACGGCGGAAGGAGAGGTCACTATCTATGAACTGCCGGACGCCAGCCGCTTCCTCTGGCTTCAGGATTTCCGCGCCATTCAGGGGCCGGATCTGCGCGTCTATCTCTCCACCCGGCGGAGCGCCGATCTCGAAGATCTGGATGATGATGAGGAACTGGGCCTGTCATCGGATGACATCCCGCTTGGCCGTCTGGAAGTGAATGTCGGCAGCCAGCGCTTTCCGGTTCCCCGCGAACCTGATTTAGCCCTGTATAATAGCATCATCCTTTACAGCCAGCGCCTGAGTCTGGTCTATGCCATTGCAGATCTTGGGCGTCCGCAGAATTGACAGGGCAGTGATTGACAGGGCAGTGATTGACAG
>CAYNDH010000033.1:3100-7099 GCA_964395665.1 uncultured Anaerolineaceae bacterium | reverse complement strand
ATTGACAGGGCAGTGATTGACAGGGCAGTGATTGACAGACCGTTTCACTGCACATGATATTTACCGCCGGGTATCGCTGGCAGTGCTTCTGATCCACCTTTCTGGTCAATAAAGAGGATTACTGGCAAACCGTTATGGACAATAATAACAGCGACAGCAGTCTTGTGCAGCCCGGCAGCAGTGGTGACAGCGCCTACAGCCTTCAGGCCAAACCCATCCAGACCGTCCTCAACACCGTCTGGCAGGCCGGTTTTGTGGTGGAAGCGCTCGCCAGTCTGACTGATCTGGCCGTTGTCATGATGCGCCACGGCAAAACAGACGAAGCGGCACAGGCGCTGGCCTTTGTCATGCATCATCCGGACGTACCGTATGACACCTACGACCGGGCCGAAGACCTGTTTATTGACCTTGAAAGCCATGTCTGCCCGCGAGTGATTGAGGATGCGAAGGCGTGGGGCCGCGTGCAGACTCTGCGCGGCGCAGTCGAAGCAGCGCTGGCGGTGGAGTAGCCTGCACAATCCACACGCGGCCAATCAAAAAAGGCGACCCGTACGATGAATCCACCGCACAGATCGCCTTTCCTGTTTTATGCTTCAGGCGTGAGTTTTCGTTTAATCCAGCTCAAATACCCACGCCGAACCCTGATCACTTTGGGCACCGATGTCATCCCGATGCACCCCGATCAGCACGGTACTGCCGTCTGCATTCAGGCTGACTGACCAGCCGAACTCATCATTGGCTGCCCCATCACTGGCGGTGAGTTTGGTCTGCTCGCTCCATGTGGTGCCGTTTCGGACGAAGACATAGGCCGATCCCTGATTGGTCTGGGCGCTGATATCCTCCCAGGGCGCACTGATCACGGCGGTACTGCCCTCTGAATTCAGGCTGACGGACTGGCCGAAACGGTTTGCACCATTACCGGTGATGAGTTTGGCCTGCTCGGTCCAGGTGCTGCCGCTGCGCACAAAGATGTAGGCCGATCCCTGATTGTACGATGTGCCGATGTTGTCTGCATTCGCCCCGATCAGGGCGGTATTGCCATCTGCATTCAGGCTGACAGACCAGCCGAAAAGGTCATGGTTTTCACCATCACTGGCGATCAGTTTGGCCTGCTGGAACCATATATCGCTGCTGCGCATGAAGACATAGGCGGTTCCCTGATAGGCCTGTGTGCCGATGTCAGCCGCGCTCATGCCGATCAGGGCGGTATTGCCATCGGCGCTCAGGCTGACGGACTCTCCGAAGTATTTACCGGTTTCACCATCTGTGGCGAGCAGTTTGGCCTGCTCGGTCCATGTGGTGTCACTGCGCACAAAGACATAGGCTGATCCCTGATCCACCTGGGCGCCGACGTCATCCAGATACGCCCCGATCAGGGCGGTATTGCCATCGGCGCTCAGGCTGACGGACTGGCCGAACCAGTCATTGCTGGCACCATCCGTGGCGGTGAGTTTGGCCTGCTGTGTCCATGTGCTGCCACTGCGGACGAAGATGTAGGCCGATCCCTGTTTTTCATGGGTGCCGACGTGATCCTCACGCGCCGCGATCAGGGCAGTATTGCCATCGGCGCTCAGGCTGATGGAAAAGCCGAAACTGTCACCGCTTTCACCATCACTGGCGGTCAGTTTGGCCTGCTGTACCCAGCCACTGCCGTTTCGAATAAAGACGTAGGTTGCGCCCTGATTGTCCTCGGTGCCGATGTCATCCAGACGCGCTCCGATCAGGGCGGTACTGCCGTCGGCGCTCAGGCTGACAGTATTGCCGAACCGGTCATTGCTTTCACCATCATCAGCCAGCAGTTTGAAAGTTGGATCTGGTGCCGGTGTATTCGTCGGTGGGGCCAGAGTTGGCGCACTGGTCGGCGTGTGGGTTGGCGGGGCCTCTATGCCGGGGACGGTCAGGCTGACGTCATCGATCATGAATTTGCCGCTGGTCTCCTTATAACGGAGATTGACCACCGCCTTGGTGATCGTCACGCCACCGGGGATGCTTACAGGGGCGCTCTCTGTGAGCAGGATGTAACCGCTGACAGGACTGACCGGGATTTTAAGTTGCAGCTTGACCTTGCTGCTATCGCTGAATTTCACTTTCGCGACCGCGATTTTGCTGTCGGGTATCGCGCTGCGGGGAGCGACATAGGCACTGAACGTCAGCATACTGCCATCGACGATCATCTCTGTGTTGGTGATCGTCTGCTTCAGCTTGCTATTGCTTCCATCCGGATTGCCTCTGAACATAAAGGCACAGTCACCACTGCTGGCGAAGACCTTCCCATTTTTGGTGCATTTGAGCTTATCTTTCTTGATCAGATCGGTCTTTTTACCGGCCCAGCTATCGGGGATTTTGTCACCGTCGATATTGATCTCAAAGCCGCCATTGGTCAGCAGTTCGATCTCTGCGCGAGTGTGCAGTGCGGCGGTGTCAGGTTCGAGTGGCAGTGGAATCGGCAGTTCCTGAGCTGTGGTGATCATGGCGAGCAGCATCAGACATAGCAGGCTCAGAAGAAGAACGGAAAAGCGGCGGTGCATTAAAATATCTCCTTAACACTGGTAATAATGTTGGATTACATCCATATCAAGGATAGACCGTATTTCTTATAAGAACAATTTTAACCTATAAATAAAAGACGATCCGGCCATGAATTTCACCACACGGATCGCCTTTCCTGTTTTACGCTTCAGCCGTGCCTTTACGGTGATTCCAGATCAAACACCCACGCCGATCCAAAATATCTGCTTATCAGGATGGTACTGCCATCATCATTCATGTCGACTTTCCATCCGAAATTGCTAACGCCATGGCGGAAGATCGTGTTTATCATGGTCCAGGTGCTGTCACTGCGAGTAAAAATGTAGGCTGATGCACTTTTACGTGCCCCGATCAGGGCGGTACTGCCATCTGCACTCAGGCTGACTGAATAGCCCCAAGTGTCATCACTTTGACCATCCGGGGCGGTGAGTTTGGCCTGCTGTGTCCAGTGACTGCCGCTGCGCACGAAGATGTAGGCTAACCTGTGAAGTCCCTCTGCACCGATGTCATATGCCATCTTCCCGATCAGGGCGGTACTGCCGTCTGCACTCAGGCTGACTGAATAGCTGAAGATGTCATCACTTTGACCATCACTGGCGGTGAGTTTGGCCTGCTGCGTCCATGCGCTGCCGCTGCGCACGAAGATGTAGGCCGATCCCTGATTGGTGTGTGTGCCAATGGTAGCATAACTCGCCCCGACCAGTGCGGTGCTACCGTCTGCACTCAGGCTGACTGAATAGCCGAACCGGTCACCAGATGATCCATCACTGGCGGCGAGTTTGGCCTGCTCGGTCCATGCGCTGCCGCTGCGAACAAAGATATAGGCTGATCCCTGATTGGTGTGCGTGCCAATGGCGGCATGATTCGCCCCGACCAGCGCGGTATTCCCATCGTCACTCAGGTTGACGGACCAGCCGAAAGTGTCAAGCCCTGCACCATCACTGGCGATGAGTTTGGCCTGCTGTGTCCAGTCGCTGCCGCTGCGCACAAAGACATAGGCTGATCCCTGACCGCCCTGTGCGCCGATGTCATCAGCATACGACCCGATCAGGGCGGTGCTGCCATCGGCACTCAGGCTGACGGAAACGCCGAAAAGGTCAAAGCGTTCACCATCCATGGCGATCAGTTTGGCCTGCTGTGTCCAGCCGCTGCTGCTGCGCACGAAGACATAAGCGGCGCCCTGATTGACAATTTCCCCGACAGCGTGTTGAAAAGCCCCGATGAGTGCGGTGTTACCATCTGCGCTCATGCTGACTGAACGACCGAACATGTCAGCGAATTGACCATCATCAGCCAGCAGTTGCAAGGGTAGGTTTGGCGTCGGCGTATTGGTCGGTGTGTGGGTTGGCGTGTGGGTTGGCGTGTGGGTTGGTGTCTCGGTCGGCGTGTGGGTTGGTGTCTCGGTCGGTGCATCCGTTGGCGCATCCGTCGGCGCATCCGTTAGTGTATTGGTCAATGTACTGGTCGGCG
>CAYNDH010000033.1:0-3000 GCA_964395665.1 uncultured Anaerolineaceae bacterium | reverse complement strand
GAATTTGCCGCTGGTCCCGGCATAACGGAGATTGAGCACTGCTTTGGTGATCATAACGCCGTTGGGGATACTTACAGGTGCGCTCTCTGTGAGCAGGATGTACCCGCTGGCCGGGTTTGTCGGGATTTTAAGCTGTACTTTGACCTTGCTTCCATCACTCAGCTTGACCTTTGCCTGCGCGATCTTGCTGTCAGGTGCTGCGCTGCGAACATCGACATAGGCGCTCAGCATCAGGGTGCTGCCGTTGACGATCATCTCTGTGTTGGTGATCGTTTGCTTCAGCTTGCTTTTGCTGCCATCCGGGTTGCCCTTGAACATGAAGGCACATTCACCGCTGTTAGCAAAGACCTTGCCGTTCTTGTTGCATTTGAGCTTATCTTTCTTCGGGAGTTCGGTCTTTTTTCCCTTCCAGCCATCCGGGATTTTGTCGCCATCAGTGTTGACTTCGAAGCCGCCGTTGGTCAGCAGTTCGATCTCTGCGCGATATTGAGATAGCGCATTGTCGGGATCAACCGGCAGGGGGATCGGCTGCGCCTGTGACAGCGTGATGATTGAAATGCAGCAAAACAGACTGACCAGAATAGCGAGAAGGCGGTGGCGCATCGCGAATCCTTGTAAGCGGTGAGTGTTTTAATTCTTTTATTCTAATGTCTCTTTATAATTTTCATAGTTAACTTTCTTCAATACCATCGCCTGTTATCAAAACGAGGCAATTCGGAAATGAATCGCCTCGTTTTTGTGTATCAGTTATGCCCGGTCAGGGGGTGACGGGAAGCGGAAGCTGTCTAATCGGAATCGATCCGTCGGGTGGAGTGGAAGCAATCGACCGGCTGTCAGACATCCCCGGCAGCGGGATAACACCGAACGACTCGCTGTCAAACGATGCGCTGACCAGACTGCCGCCGCTGATCGTGTTCAGATAGCTGCTGTACAGCGGTTCCTTCGGCTGATTATGGGCGTTCACCAGCCCGTAGCCATTATCCATGCCATCCGCCCATGCATACCACACCGCCGCCGCCACCATACCGGGGAAGCGGTTCTCCAGTGTCGAGATGAAACCCTGTGCATGGGCCGCAATCGGGGCCGCCAGGCTGTCATTCCCCTGATGATCCAGCACGCCCCATTCCGTAATCCACAGCGGACGATTCGGCATCACGGTACTCCACACGCGCACGGCGTCGTCAATCGTCCCGAAGACGTTGAACGGCGATCCAGCCGGGCCGAGTCCATACGGATGAAATGCGATCCCATCCGGATAGGCATCCGGGGGCAGCAGGTTCAGCACCTGACGCGCATACTGTGGACCGAGTACATTGCCGGTGATGTGTCCGCCGGTGATGATCTGCACTTTGGAGTCTGCCGCCCGGATCGCTCGTGTGGCCTGTGCCAGCAGATGTGCGTAATCTGTCGCAGGCATCGGGACTGCTGCGCGTGCGTCCTGCGGATGCGTATCCTGTTCATTCCAGATCTGATAGGCGTAGACCAGCCGTTCCTGACCGAACAGTGCCGCCGTCTGCGCTGCCATCTGTGCGTAGCGGGCGCTCAGCGTCTGCCATTTGCCGCTGTCCATCTGTTCCCAGACGTAACCCGCGCCTTCGCCGTAAAACTGATGCGTCAGCACCAGAATCACTTTGTTGCCGTTGGCGGCATACTGTTTGATCATCGGGTAATAGCGGGCATAGGCCGCCGCGACATCGGTATTGCCGTAAGTGCCATTCTGCGGATTGTACGAGACGTTAAAGTTGATCCGCACCCAGCCCAGATTGCGCAGCGGTTCCGCCGGGGGTGCGCCGAGTTTCTGGTACAGGTCAAGATTCATGCCGCGCAGTGGCACACCGACCACGCCGCCGGTCCCATCCTTCTTGCTGATCGCTTTCACGTACTGGGTTGCGACATATGCTCTGGCTCCGCCCGGCGTGATGACTTCAATCCACTTGCCATCCTTGCCAGCCTTCCACAGCGCCTTGTAATCCTTCAGCGGCGTTTTCAGCAGATCCCACTGGTTGACCTGTCCGAGAATTTCGGCATCGGTGCTGGGTGCAGCCCGCAGACGCAGGCCGTTATCCGTCGGCTGAAGCCGAAAGCCGGGGATCTTCAGGAACTTCTTCGGGTTCACGACCTTGTTGACGCGGTAGCCGCTGCGTCCGCCGACCGAAGCCTGAACGATGAGCGTCATACGCTGGCCGTCCCCGGATGCCTGTGCCAGCACGTTCTTCTTCGATACCTGTTGCCCCTTGCTGACAGTGATAGTCGCCGGATTCAGGTGGGCGTAGGTCACACGGTACTTGACGCCATTATGCACGGTCTTGACCATCACATATGCGCCCCAGCCCCGGCCATCGTCCGCCAGCACCACCTTCTTGACCTTGCCATCCGCCCCGGCCATCACTTCAGTGCCGACGGGGGCATACAGATCGACACCCTCATGCGGCAGGCCGTCAGTCCCGACATTATTGAATTTACGCACGATCTGTAACGGTCGTGCGTCGGTCGGATAATGGATTTTAAACGGTTTGTTATCCTGTGCCGCTGCCGGAGCAGGGGCCGTCATACTGAACACCGTCAGCACCAGCAGCAGCAGGACCACGGCACGTCTGGCAGCGAAATGAGGCTTAAAATGCAGTCTGATCATGAAACCTTGTGTCGAATAGATCATTACGAATTGAGTCCAGCATACTATAGAAACCACCCTGTGGAACGTAAAGCATCCGTATAAGGTGATGATCCACCGCTTTGGGCGATCCGCCATGATGCAGGCATCGTGTCCACCGTTTGACCCTGTTCACCACGTACCGCATAGGGACGCTATACGTGATTTGCATGTTCGGGACGTCCATCATGCACCGGACGCCCGACGGGGCCATATGCACCAGGATAAGCCATTTACCCGTTGGAGTTAGGCGTAAGTCAAGCCACACCCCATCCCTTAACCGGCGCAGCAAGCTGCGCCAGGCAATGCCGGGATAGGGGGCCTTTTGGCGACAGCGATCACAGGGCTTT
>CAYNDH010000032.1:0-33103 GCA_964395665.1 uncultured Anaerolineaceae bacterium | reverse complement strand
TGGCCGAACTGTGATGCACGTGCCGCACGGGTGTCGACCGGCTCCGGTGTGCGATCTGGCGGCGCTTCATCGGCTCCGCGTGGAACAGCCATCGCACTGCTGCGGCGTTCCTGTCGGGCAGCCTGACGATCACGCGCACGATTTCGGGACTGGCGACGGGGAGCATTGGAGAGATCCATATGCGAATACCTGTACTTTATACCTGCAAATGCACTTTAACGAAGTGATAGGTTGTTTACATCAGTGTTTGAAGTTTCACTTATGTTACACGATTCACTGACTCTGAACAATCAGTTCTGCTTAAATACCAGCTTAAAGAGCGACATAACTATCGTGCATGACTATCGTGCATGACCATCCGCGACCTGTTTTTCTCCCTTTCCCTCTAAGCGAGCTTGCGAAACGGAGTTTCGGCGCGAGCGGAATGGGGGAAAGGGAAGCTTGCGAAGCATGCAGGGATAGGGGGGCTTTTCCGCCGCAACACTCATTAAGTTGCTACGCAGGGGCCGGATTCTTCCGGCCCATTGACAGGTTCTACTCCCATGCAGGGTCGATCCACGACTCCTGATAGCCGGATTTTTCCAGTTCCAGCGCGTCGATGGCGATGTGCAGCGGGTTGAATGTATCGACCATCACGGCCAGTTCTTCGGTCTTTTCAACACCGATGGATTTCTCGGTCGCGCCGGGCTGTGGACCATGGGGCAGGCCGCTCGGATGCAGCGTGATGTCATACTTCTCGATCCCGCGCCGCGACATGAAGTTGCCGTCGCAGTAGTAGATCATCTCATCACTGTTGACATTGCTGTGGTTGTACGGGGCCGGGATGCCTTCAGGGTGATAATCGAACAGGCGCGGCACGAATGAACACACCACGAAATTCCAGCCCTGAAAGGTCTGGTGGACGGGCGGTGGCTGATGAACGCGGCCTGTAATCGGCTCGAAGTCGCGCACGTTGAAGATCCACGGATAGAGATAACCATCCCAGCCGACGACATCATGCGGATGATGGTCAAGGATATGACGCGAGAGCGTATCCCGCACTTTCACGCGGACTTCGAACTCGCCCTTGTCGGTGCGCGGTTCCAGCACTTCCGGCACACGGATATCACGCTCGCAGTAGGGGGAATGTTCCAGAAGCTGGCCCCACTCATTGCGATAGCGTTTCGGCGGCTCGATCTGTGACGGTGACTCGATCACGAAGAAGCGCGCTGCACCATCGGTCTGCATCTGCCATGTGGTCCCATATGGGATGACGACATAATCACCGGGTTCGAAGGCAAGCTGACCGAACTGCGTGTACAGGGTGCCGGTCCCCTCATGCACAAACCAGACCTCATAGGCCTGCGCGTTGCGATAGAAATAATCCATCTTTTCGGTAGACAGGCTGATGCCGAGCGTGACATCATTATTGCCGAGCAGGATGCGTCGGGCGGAAACCGGATCGCCACCGGTGGGCGCACTGGCCGTGGTAAAGGCGCGATGGCGCAGCGCCCCGAACTCGACATATTCCGGCTTGGTATGGCCGAGTAGTTCGGTTTGCATCACACGCGGGGGCAGAAAATGATGATATAAAATCGACTGGATGCCGTGGAAGCCTTCCAGCCCCATCACTTCTTCACGGTAGAGGCCGCCATCCGGTTTGCGGAACTGGGTATGCCGCTTGTGCGGGATTTCACCTAACTTTGCGTAAAAGGGCATCAGGTCCTTCTCCTTGAAAATCTATTCAGTTATTTGCGAATCACCTTCCCAACAGGAAACAGGTTCAGCAGTACATCGAAGGTTCAGCCAGACTGTATGGGCGTGCAGGCCAGCATCGCTTCTACTGTGAACCGCTGTTTAGAAGGTGAACCGGGAACCGTAGATGAATGCATCAGCGTTTGTCGCCGTTGTCCCCGGCTGATTTGTTGGATGTGTCGTCCGTATCGGGCGCATCAGGGACAGAGACGATCACGCTGGCCTCTGGTTTGTCATCCGTGGCCGGTGCAGGCTCATCGCTTGCGAGCTTAGTCGGTGCGGGATCAGCCGGTGCGGGATCAGCCGTTGGCGTTGTCTCCACAGCCGCAGTAACAGTACCAGCATTAACGGTTGTCTCTGGTGTTTCAGATGCGGGTGTATCGGTCTTTGCGGTATCGGTTGTCTCCGTTGTATTGACTGACGCAGGATCAGCCGACGGTGCAGAGGTCCCCGGCGCGGCGGGCGCTGATCCCAATGCCGATTCTGCTGGTGCTGCCTCTGCGGGTTCGGTTGGCTTCTGTTCACTCTCCGGCTCGGGTTGTGTGTCCCGCCCGGTAATTTTATCCATGACAGACCGGATCAGCGTCTTGTCAAATGGCTCGGTGTCGGCCAGTGACAGCGCCTCCAGTGGAGCGGAGAGCGGGTCCGGCTGTTTGGCCGGTGGCTCTGCTTCACCCGCGCTGGAAGGTGTACTCGCTGTCGGCGCTGATGCGGTATCGGTCTCGGCAATTGGCGTAACGACCAGAATGGTTTCCTGCTCGGCGGTCTGGCGCTGGACCAGCGGCCCGCTCCCCGGACGCTCCCCGATCACATTCCGCAGGATGCCGAGATGCTCGATTTCGAGTTCTACCACATCCCCCGGCTGTAACCATGGGCCTTCACCCTTCGTCAGTTCCAGCAGGCAGCCCGTGCCGACCGTCCCCGATGCGATTACATCACCCGGATAGAGTGTCACATCCTGTGAGGCGCGTGCGATCAGATCACCGAATGACCAGTGCATATCCTTCATATTCCCGCGTGAGTATTCCTTGTCATTCACACGGGCGATCATCTTCAGATCATAGACGCCTGGGCGACCGGCATGATATTCCGCGAGTTCGTCACTGGTCACCAGATACGGCCCGAACGACGAAGCGAAATCTTTGCCTTTGGCCGGCCCCAGCCCGACTGCCATTTCCTTGCGCTGGATGTCACGGGCGGACCAGTCATTGAAGATCATATAGCCGAAGATGTACTCTTCTGCCTTTTCCGCCGGGATGTCCTTCCCTTCCTTGCCGATGACGCACGCGATTTCCAGTTCGTAATCGAGTGCCTCACTGTTGCTGGGGTAGGGGATCACTTCTTCTGTGGCATAGATCGATGAGGCGTTGGCGTAGTAAAAAACCGGGATCTCGTACCATTCCGGCGGGACTTCGCGCCCACGGTTGGCGTTGGCCGTTTTCACATGTTCTTCAAAGGCGTAGAAGTCGCGCAGGCTGCGGGGGATAATCGGCGCATGCAGCTTGCATTTTTTCAGCATCACGGCGGTATCGGTCGGGATCTTGGCGCGGGCGTAGGCTTCATTCCATACTGCCGTCCCCCCACGGATAAAGTCCACCATGGTCCGCAGGTACGCATCTTCGCTCAGGCCGCCAGTTAACTGGGTGACGAAACGATCATAAAAGACCGTCGCGATATAAGGTCGGTTATTAAGTTGACTCACGGTGACTAAACGCATAAGGATAGCCTTCAATACAGTTCACGCAGAGGAATACCGCACATTATACCGCGTTAAAGTCCATAAGGTCGCAAATTGTCCCCGCGATTTATCACCGATTTTCCTGTGATTCAGTGCAGAGGCAGCGAGGCGAAAAGTCGGCCTGCACTCTTCGCCTCATGGTGGTGATGTGGGTGATCACGGTGAACTGCTGCCAAAGTCACCCGTTAGCCTGTGGTCTACAGATTGCCGCGCCGTTCCTGTTCCAGTTCCAGTGCTTCGAACAGTGCCTTGAAGTTCCCGACGCCGAACCCGCGCGATCCGTGCCGTTCGATGATCTCGACAAATGATGTCGGACGATCCTGCATCGGACGGCTGAAGACCTGAAGCAGATAGCCTTCGTCATCATAATCGACCAGAATGCCCAGTTCCCTGATCTGGTCAAGGTCTTCCTTGACATTTTTACCCTGAAGACGCTCTGGCAGTGTTTCGTAGTAGGTATCCGGCACGCGCAGGAACTCGATGCCACGGGCTTTCAGCTCACGCACCGTTTCCAGAATATCCTTGCAGCTCATGGCGATATGCTGCACACCGGGCGTCATGTAATAGTCGAGATATTCCTCAATCTGGCTCTTCTTCTTGCCTTCTGCCGGTTCATTGATCGGGAACTTCACGCGACCATTGCCATTCTGCATTACTTTCGACATCAGGGCCGAATATTCCGTGCTGATGTCATCATCGCTGAAGCCCTGAAGCATCCGGAAGCCCATCACGTGATGATAGAAGTTCACCCAGTAATTCATCTTGCCCAGTTCGACATTGCCGACGATGTGATCAATCGCGGCCAGCCCAGCGGACTCATGCGGCAGGTCCAGCGGGCGATAGGTCGGGGCGAATGCGCCCTTATAGGCGCTGCGATCGACAAACACGTGCAGCACTTCGCCATAGGTGCGGATCGCGGATGTACGCAGGGCGCCGTGTTCGTCTTTTTCTTCACGGGGCTGCCATTCACCAGTCGCCCCGCGTGAAGTGGTTGCCTCATACGCCTGTGCGACATCATCCACTTCCAGCGCCACGACTTTGACGCCATCCCCATGCAGCATGTGATGTGCTGCCATTTCATCGGTTGGGCGATACGGCGACGAGATAACAAAACGCATCGTGCCTGCTTCCAGCACATAGGATGCATAACGACGGTTGCCGGTTTCCAGCCCGGAATAGGCCACCGGTTTGAAGCCGAAAGCCTTCCACCAGAAGTACATCGACTGCTTGGCATTGCCCACCCACCAGTGGACGTGATCAATCGAGCGGATCTGAAGATGATCAGCCTCTTCGGTGATCGGGCGGTGATCGGCTTGCTGTTCAATAAGCTGGTTGACCATTAGATTCTCCTTGTATTGAAAAATTATTTGGAAGGGATGCGATAAAGGGCGTTTATCGCCCCGTGGGCGATCTGATCGGTCTGCATCCGGACGATGCGTGCCAGCCGTGCCACGCCTTCCCGGATGCTGCTGGCATCGACGGCGCTGAAATTCAGGCGCAGGGTGTTGTGATGTCCGCCGGTGACGGAAAATGCGCCGCCGGGGATGTAGGCTACCTGTTCCTGTTCGATAGCCTGTGACAGCATGGCGAACGTATGGACGCCTGCGGGCAGTGTCAGCCAGACGAACAGGCCGCCATCCGGCTGTGTCCAGTGGACCTCCGGCCCCATGCCCCCGAAGTGAGTTTGCAGGGCATCCAGCAGCACATCGCAGCGTTCGCGGTTGGCCTGATTGAGCCGCGCCAGATGTGTCTCCAGCACACCCTGCGAGACCAGTTCATACACGGCACGCTGGGTGAGGGCAGAGGACTCAAGGTCAACTGATTCGCGCATGGTGACAAGGCGCGGCATCAGGTCGGCAGGCGCAATCAGCCAGCCAAGGCGCAGGCCAGGGGCCAGCATCTTGGAAAATGAGCCGAGATAGAACGTGAAGGCATCGGCTTCGGGCGTCTCCGCATACGCCTTGATCGGGGGCAGGGCATCGCCACGAAAACGCAGCGCCATATACGGATCATCTTCGATCACCGGCACGCGATACTTGCCAGCCAGTGCAGCGATCTGACGGCGCTTTTCATCCGTGATGCTGACGCCAAGCGGGTTATGAAAGTTGGGAATGAGGATCGCGAGCCGGGGCCGGTGCTGGTCGAAGATCGCTTCCAGCGCATCGGTATCGACGCCGGTTTGCAGATCGACCGGGATGGGATGCATCTGTGCGCTGCGGCCAGAGGTCACCTGCTGGATGCCGGTAAAGGTGATCTCTTCCACGGCGGCGGGCTGTCCGGGATCGAGAAACAGCCGCGACAGGATCGTTAAGCCCTGCTGATTGCCGTTGGTGATCAGCACCTGATCGGATGTGCAGCGGACACCGTGGCTTTGCATATAAGCGGCCACCCATTCGCGGAGTGGTTCGAACTGTGGGCGATATTGCAGGGCCGATCCGCCTTCACGGGAAATCACGCGCTGCACGGCGTCGGCATAGGCTTCATACGGCAGCAGACGGCTGTCGGGAAGGCCGCCAGCCAGCGAGATCACACCGGGATCAGAGGCACGCCGGAGCAGTTCCCGCATTACCGAGCGCTGAAGCTGTGACGCTTCGTGACTGATGGCATACGTTTCAGGATTGGGTGAATCCGCGCCTGATGGGGCCGTGCTGTGGGCTGATGCAGACATAAGCTGATTCCTGAATAAATAAAATCTTTTGGCCGCCCCCTGCCTTTCACTCTCTTTAAATCCGGTACATCGTTATGCGCTCGTCAGGACGATCTATTCAGCGCCGTGTTCGCCGTGTTCGTCTCCTGGGTCGAGCGGCAGCATCGTCGTCGCCTTGATCTCGTTCAGCACCAGCCGCGTATGAATGCGGGCGATGCAGGGATTGGGTGTCAGCCGGTCCATCAGAAAGCGCTGTAAATGCAGCCGGTTGCGTACCACCACCTTCAGGATGTAATCCGAATCACCGGTGACGTGATAGCATTCCAGCACTTCGGGCATTTCCAGCACGGTATCATGAAAGCGCTGCACCTCATCCGGCTTGTGCATCTGCAGGCTGACGGTGATAAAACACAGCATATCGTAGCCAAGCTGATCGCGATCCAGCAGTGCGACGTAGGCTTGGATATACCCTAATTCCCGAAGACGCCGAACACGTGAATGGGTAGCCGGGGGCGAAAGGCTGACCCGTCTCGCAAGTTCGACGTTACTGATGCTGCTGTCGTTCTGAAGTTCGCGCAGGATGGTGATATCCTGCTCATCCAGCTCCACCGAATATTGTTTCATAGATGCTCCATGGGTGTCAAATTAATTCCAACTCATCTTGAATATAATGAAGAACTGACTGCCTGACCATAAGTATTCCTCTTTTTCTTCTGTTAAATTCCTTCCTGTATACCGTTGATTCCGTCACGCTGGAGACTATACTTAACCCTATCATTAATGTGGTCGAGTTCGCATAAAGGGATGTTGATGGCAAAATTTTATGATGAAATCACACCGGAGCTGCGTAAGCTGATCGAGGCGCAGCAGATGTTCTTTGTTGCCAGCGCCCCACTCAACGCGGACGGACATGTGAATGTTTCCCCCAAAGGGCTGGACTCGCTGCGTATCCTGTCGCCGCATCAGGTCGCCTATCTGGACCTGACCGGCAGCGGCAACGAGACTTCAGCGCATCTGCTGGAAAATGGGCGGATCACCCTCATGTTCTGCACATTCCAGGGTGCGCCGAAGATTATGCGGCTGTTCGGGCGTGGGACGACCATCCTGCCGGAGACGCCGGAATGGGACGAACTGATCGTCCACTTCACACCGATACTGGGGATGCGCCAGATTATCAGGATCGATGTCGAGCAGGCGCAGACCTCATGCGGATTTGGCGTGCCGCTGTATGCCTATCAGGGCGAACGCGATCATGCCATCAAGTGGGCAGAGCGTAAGGGCGAAGACGGGCTGGAAGCCTACCGCCAGAAGAATAACTTCACCAGTCTGGATGGCCTGCCGACGCCGCTGAAACTGGCCCACGACGAATTGAAGGCGTAGCTGTATCCGCGCCGATGTTGTATGGTAAAATATCCGCACATGCGGTTACAGAAGCAGGGTGCTTCAGAGGGTCACCTCATCAGTGCAGGGACAATCACAGGATCAACCCATCTCCATGATTTCCGGCTGAAGCGCTGCCTCTCTTGCTTTGTCAACTGAAGTATCACACGGGTGCGGCAGGCTGCGCCCGTTTTTTTTGTCTGTTTACGTGCTAAACGCATTGCATCTGATTTCAGGAAGGAGCAAGACCTGGTGAGCGATCTGAATCCGAGCATATCACCGTCAGGCGATCCAACACCGTTGGGCAGCCGCCCAGTGCGGACGCGCTTTGCCCCCAGCCCAACCGGACCGCTGCATATCGGCGGTGTGCGAACTGCCCTGTTTACGTGGCTGCTGGCGCGGCATCATGGCGGGCAGTTCATCCTTCGCGTAGAGGATACTGACCAGAAGCGCTATCAGGAAGGCTCGCTTGAGCTGATCACCGATGCGCTGAACTGGCTCGGCCTGACATACGACGAAGGCCCCGGCGTGGGTGGGGAATACGGCCCCTATGTCCAGTCGGAGCGGCTTGAGCTGTATCAGAAGTGGGCAAAGGTTCTGCTGGATAACGACAAGGCTTATTACTGCTACTGTTCATCCGAGCGGCTGGAGCAGGTCAACAAGGAAAAGCAGGCGCGGAAAGAGCCGCCGGGCTATGACCGCCGCTGCCGCTTCGCCAGCCCGGAAGCGATTCAGCAGCTTGCAGCGGAATGCGAAGCTGAAGGCCGTAAGCCGGTGGTGCGCCTCAAAGTCCCGCTGGACGGCGAAGTTGTCGGCACCGATCTGATTCGCGGTGAGGTGCGCTTCGACAACAGCACCCTTCAGGATGCCGTGATGCTCAAGAGCGACGGCTTTCCCACCTATCACATGGCGCATGTGGTCGATGATCACTTCATGGAGATCTCGCACGTCACCCGCTCGATTGAGTGGCTGCCGTCCTATCCGCTGCATATTCACGTCTGGAACGCCTTCGGATGGGAAATCCCCGCCCATGCCCATCTGCCCGTACTGCTCAATCCCAATGGACAGGGCAAGTTGAGCAAGCGGCATGTTGGCTTCAGCGCTGATGGCCGCAAGGTGCTGGTGCTGGCACGGGAATTTCAGGAAGCGGGTTATCTGCCGGAAGCCGTGGTCAACTTCCTGTGCAACATCGGCTGGAATTTCGGCGATGACCGCGAGATCTTCAGTGCCGAAGAAGCCATCGAGCGCTTTGATGTCACGCAGGTGCAGGCTGCCAACAGCGCCTTCCCGATGGAAAAGCTCGACTGGATTAACGGTATCTACATCCGCGAGAAGCTGACAGTGGAAGAACTGGCACAGCGTCTGCGTCCGGTGCTGGAAGAAGCAGGGTTTACGGTCGATAACGACCTGCTGCTGAAGGTCACGCCGCACGTGCAGACGCGCATCACGACGCTGAACGATGTCGTCAGTATCGCCGGGTTCTTCTTCCGTGATGATTTCGTCCCGCCGAGCGCCAGCGATGTTATCCAGAAGAAGCTGGATGCACCGCGCACAAAGCAGCTTCTGGAACGTGCCGAAGAAGTGCTGACAAAGGTCCCGGATGCCGCATGGCAGATGCAGACGCTGTACGATGTCGTCAAGCCGCTGACGGAAGAACTCGGCATGAACAATTCGCAGGTCTTCGGCGCACTGCGTGTCGCATCCACCGGCCAGACCATCTCCACACCGACTTTTGAGACGATGGAAATTCTCGGCAAGTCAGAAGCGCTGCGCCGTATCCGTATCGCGATTGATCTGCTGGTGCAATAGCCTCCACATTCTCACCATCCCCACACGGATTAGGGGGTCAAAACCCTTGATCCGTGTTATTTTTTGTTTTAGTATTTAGATAGTTATCTAATCATCGAAATGTATTAAAGCTTCGTGAGTTTAAGCAACTCCAACGAAACCCTTGCGTAAACAGTACCAGACAGCTCATCGACTGGCCGACATTCGACACATCGTCAACCAGTTGTTCGTCGGTCATTGATCATAAGGAAAGGATTTCCATGTTACATCCACTTCTCTCTTCCGTAAGACGCGGACTGCTCCTGCTGTGCGTCGGACTGCTGCTCATCACGGGCGTGTTCGGCGTCAGTGCGCAGGAAGCCACATATACCGCCCCCGATGGCGCTTATACCATCCCTGTCCCGGCCAATACCACCAACGAAAGCACCGACGAGTACGCACTGTTCACCACTGCGGACGGCAGCAGCATTTATATCGTCAGTGTGGCAACCACCAATGCCGAAGATGAAGCCGCCGCCGCCACAGCAGCCATTGCGCTGGTTGATCCGGAGCAGACACTGGAAGCACAGCAGCTCAACGATGCGATCACGCCGAAAGGGGTGTGGAAGCAGTATGTATACGTGAATGCCGATGGCTCTGGCGAGCTGGCGGTGGCCGTCGTCCGCGCTGAAGGCGATGCCTATTACGTGTATTACATCATCTCGCCGGACCAGAGCGCACTGGTGGCCGCAACGCCTGCCCTGAATGAGATGCTGATCGGCATGGAATTTGTCGGGGCGCTCGATCTCACTGGCGCAGAGCCGCTGGCATTTGATGATGTCATGGCCGCTGATTTTGAGAGCTATGTCGAGCAGGCGCTTGAGGATTACAACGTGACCGGCGCGTCGGTCGCGATTGTGCAGAATGGCGAAGTCGTTTACAGCAACGGTTTCGGCGTCCGTGAACTGGGCGGTGAGCCGGTCGATGCTGATACGCTGTTCATGATTGGTTCGACCACCAAGTCGATGACCACCTTCCTGTTGGGGACGCTGGTCGATGAAGGTGTGCTGGACTGGGATACACCTGTCACCGAGATCCTGCCGGAATTCGCACTCTCTGACCCTGAAGTAACCGAGCAGATCCGCGTGCGCGATCTGGTGAATAACAGCAGCGGTGTCCCGCGCTATGATCTCGTCCTGCTGTTGAAGTATATGACTCCTGAAGAGATGATCGAGAGTCTGGCGAATATCCCGCTGGTCTCGGAGCCGGGTGAAGCCTTCAATTACAGCAATCAGATGGTCGCGACCGGCGGTTTTGTCGCGGCACTGGCGGCAGGGGCGACCTATGGCGAAGACATCATGGAAGTCTATAACGATCTGCTGGAAACCCGGCTGTTCGATCCGCTGGGCATGGAACGCTCGACCATTTCAGTCGATGAAGCAGTCGCTGATCCCAACCACGCGCTGCCCTACACTCATAATTATGAAACCGGCGAACTGGAACCCGTCTCACTGAATGCCGAACGCTTTGCCGAGCCGCTGGCCCCGGCGGGAGCGGTCTGGTCCAGCGCCAACGAGATGGCGAAATACCTTCAGATGCAGCTTGCAGTCGGGACGACAGCGGACGGTGAACAGCTCATCTCGACCGAAAATCTGCTGGAGACACAGCTCCCCGGCCTTGCGATGGGAGAGGGCAGCCGTTATGCGATGGGCTGGTACGTCGCGAGTTACAACGGCCTGCCGGTGATCATGCACGGCGGCGCGACCACCGGCTTCACCGCTGACTTCATGTTCATCCGTGATGCCGACTTCGGTATCGTGGTGCTGTCGAATACGAGCGGCGCGGCGAACTTCCTTGCAGCGGTTGGTGCTTATGCCGCCGAGCTGATCTATGATCTGGACCATGACTCCATTGAACTCTATGCCGCCGCACACGAACAGACACAGGCCATTTTCGAACAGATTATGGCGCAGTTCCCGGAAGGCCAGTCGGTGGATGCCGATACCGTCGAGCCTTATCTGGGGGATTATGAGCTAAGCGTCAACCTGACGCTGAACGATGAAGGCCAGCTCATCGCCACATCCGATTTTGCGAGCGGGGAAATACTGGTGACGGAAAACGAAGGTGAGTACATCGGCGGCGATGGTGATCTGGAAGGGATTATGCTGACTTTCGAAACCGATGAGGACGGCACCGTGACCCTGACACTCTCCAATCCGCTGGATCCGACGCAGGATGTGACCGTCCGCAAGCTCGACTAAGCCGGAAACAGCAGGATCACATCGCATTATGAGACGGGAAGCCGAACATCGCTTCCCGTCTTTTTTGTGTCTGTTTACGTTGCTGCTGACGACGGCGCCCACTGCCATGCGGCGACGCCAAGGCACAGCCAGCCCGCGACCATCAGTGTGCCACCAATCGGCGCGACCGCCCCCATGATCCGCAGGTCGAACACTGCAAGGATATACAGGCTGCCGGAGAAGATCAGTGTCCCCAGAAACAGCAGATTCCCGGCCCAGTTCACCCAGTTC
This sequence comes from uncultured Anaerolineaceae bacterium, assembly GCA_964395665.1. Taxonomy (GTDB): domain Bacteria; phylum Chloroflexota; class Anaerolineae; order Aggregatilineales; family Phototrophicaceae; genus JAEZAF01. The sequence continues at coordinate 21,306 of CAYNDH010000032.1, read as the reverse complement.
GATGCTGGCGTGATCTGTGTGGCGACCAGTGCGACTCCAATCAGCGCGACGGCATGGATCAGGTGATAGCGGTTGGCGGTCTGATAAGTATCGGCGCGGTCATTGGCTTCGAGACGGCTTTCCAGCGCATGTGCGCCGAAGGCTCCGAGTGCGACTCCCAGACAGCCCAGCAGAGCGGCTAACAGTAAGAACGTGCGTGGCATTTTAACTTCAACCTTTGTGCTTGTAATACAGCAGACTGACGCGATTGTAGCACCATTGTCACAGCCTGGGACAGGCCATGCGTGGCATCTGTACCTTTCAGAGTGCATGACAGCATTTGCGCCTGACCGCAGCCGTCATTATGCTTCAGACATATTTCGTGGGGCAGTGTCGTCAGGGCGGCCAATGCCCTTAACAGAACGGATGCTGCTCACATGACAATCAGGGTTCTGGTGCTTTCCGGCGGGGGCGGACGCGGCGCATTCCATGCCGGCGTTTACAAATATCTGATGCAGGCACAAAAAGCCGGTGTGGACAGCGCACATCAGGGGGCGTGGGTGCCGGATGTGATCATCGGCACGTCGATTGGCGCGGTCAACGGCGCGGCGATCACACAGGGGATGAGTGCTGACGAGCTGGAGCAGTTCTGGCTGTCGCTGCGCGAACGGGATGTGCAGGGTATCCCGCCGGGGATGGGCATACTGGCCCGCTGGGTGACACAGCGCATGATGCAGTCCTTCATCGGAACGAAATTACCCGTGATCCCAAAGGAAAAAGCCTTTTCTCCCGATGCCGAAGACAGTTGGCCGCCGATCCCACTGCTTCCCGGACAATTGAGCCGGTGGCTGATTGGCCGCTGGAACAATCTGCTGGATACCGCGCCGCTGTACGACACGATGCTGAACCGGATGCAGCTCGATGAACAGAAGATCATCCAAAGCCCCACACGGCTGATTATCAGCGCGACCAACGTGCAGACCGGCGAAGCGATGCTCTTCTCCAACCGTCCGATGACGCACCGGCGCACAGGCCGGGCAATGGCCGCCACACCGATCACCGGGCGGCGGATTATCGCCAGTTGCAGCATCCCGATTGTGTATCCGTGGACGAAAGACACCGACGGCCAGCTTTACTGGGATGGCGCTGTGGTGGCGAATACACCGCTTAGCCCGGCCTTCGATGCGGTCAGCGGTCATCCGATTGAAGAGGTGATGGAAGCGGTGATCGTGATGATGACGCCGTGGTGGGAAACCGACGAAGCGCCGCCTGCCGGGTCACATCTGCCGCATGATTTCGCCGAAGCGATGACCTTCGCGCTGGACTGGGCGCTGCTGGCCTCGTTCCGCACCGAACTCAAGAGCGCCCGTATCTTCAGCCAGATGTCACAGGATGCCGCGCAGCAGGGCAGGCCGATGCATTACCGGATCGTGCGGGATGTGATCGTCGCGCCGGACGAATTCCTGCCGGTAGCGCGCATCATTGATTATGATGCGGATGTCAGCCAGACGCTGATCGATCAGGGTTATCAGGCGGCGGCGCGTGCCTTTCGCAGGCATTTCAGCGGATGAGCAGTGGCACTGAAACCTCACCCCTAAATCCCCCCTCCGGCAAAACCTGTTTTGTATGGAGAGGGGACGGGTGAGGTTAGCTTTTAAGGGTGAGCGTAGCGCCGGGGATGGGGTGTCGCCGAATCAATTCGCGTTTTCGTCGTACAGGCTGCCGCCGTAGGTGTTGACCAGATCATTATCAAGGTCATCGGCATAGGATGCGACCCGCGTGATGATATAACGGGCTTCCTCTGTATCCATGCCATCCAGCGGACGTTCGCTGAAGACATAGACCACATTTTCATGCAGCGCGAGTGCGGCGCTGGTCATCTCCAGATTCTGGTTGAGCAGCGCCCGGAAGAAGGCTTCCAGACCAGTTTCAGGCAGCGTCATCAGCGGGGATGACACCTGAAGATAACCGGCGGCTTCGCGCTCGACAACCGTGACCTCAATCTGGGCAGATCCCCAATGGAACAGCCAGCGAAACTGCTCAATCGAATGCGAACGGGATCCATGTGGGTTGATGTCGATCATCGACAGGATATTCTCGATGTCGCTGACATATTTTAACAAGCTGGTGCTGCTCATGTCCTGACGATAACGTATGGGCATAGGATTCCTGTACCTGCTATCTGGTGTGCGCTCTGGTAAACTCGGTTAATGGTGATTGGCCTGATGCGGATTCGCTGGCAGTCCGATCACCTCACTATTCACTATAAACTTCAGGTCGTCATAGGGGCAAGACCCGTTTATAACCTGTGACGAATCCGCACGCATCCTTCGATCTACAACTCCATCCATCAGAACTGCGTACTAAAGAGTAATTCATCAACACATGGAGGAATTATGCAATATCAGACACAGACCGCCACACCCGCTTCGGTGAGTGGCGCACCTTTGCTTGTAGAAGTACATCATCTGGTAAAAGTTTACAAACGCGCAGACGGAACGCCTGTCCGGGCTGTCGATGATGTGGATTTCGATATTCGAAAAGGTGAGATCTTCAGCCTGCTGGGGCCAAATGGCGCAGGCAAGACCACGACGATTGCCATGATCAGCGGGCTGATCAAACCGACTGAAGGCGACGCCCGCATCGGCGGTTATTCGATCACCAGCCAGCCGATGCAGGCCAAGCAGCTTCTGGGCGTGATCCCGCAGGAAATCGCCCTCTATCTGACACTCTCCGCCCGGCAGAATCTAGGCTTCTTCGGCCAGATGTACGGGATGAATGGCAGGGAACTGGACCAGCGAATTGATGAAGTGCTGGAATTCATCGACCTGAAAGACCGGCAGCATGACCGCGTGGAGACTTTCTCCGGCGGCATGAAGCGGCGCGTGAATATCGGTGTTGGCCTGCTGCACAAGCCGCAGTTAGTCTATATGGATGAACCGACCGTCGGTGTTGATCCGCAGAGCCGCCGCCGTATTCTGGAAACCGTGCTGCGGATGCGCGACGAATACGGCATGACGGTGATGTACACCACCCATCTGATGGAAGAAGCGCAGGAATTGAGTGACCGCGTGGCGATCATTGATCATGGCCGCATCATCGCCATGGGGACACAGGACGAACTGATGCAGCAGGTAGGGGAAGAAGACCGGCTGATCATCACATTTGCCGAGTCAAATCTGCCGCAGGACTTCATCGAACGACTGCAATCTGCCCCGACTGTGACCCATGTTCAGGTCGAGCCGACGGACGACAATACCACTCATTGCAAAGCCACCGTCTATGCACGGCGTGGGCGCACAGCCCTGCCGGAGATCATCCGTATTGCCGCAGACTCCAACCGAAATGTGCAGTCCGTCGAAGTACGAGAGCCGGACCTTGAGTCGCTGTTCCTGAAGCTGACCGGGCGGGCGCTGCGTGATTAGTATGACCCTCCATACGATTCTGTCACACAGCAGCCTCATCACAGCCGGAAAGGACGCGGCCTCAGATGAATAAGATCTGGACGATTACACGCAAGGAAGTACAGCAGACATTTCAGGATCGCAGTCTGCTGATCATTATGTTTGCTGCCCCGCTGGCAGTGGCGACCATTATCGCGGTGACGTTCGGCGGCATCAGCGCTGGCGGTGCCCCCATTCAGGACATCCCGGTCGCGATTGTCAATCTTGACGAAGGCGGGATAAATGTCAATAACGGCGAGATCCTGACCGGCATTCTCACAGGCGAGATGACCAGTCAGGATGCAGTGGCCGGGGGGACAGGTGCAGATGCTGCCGAGACCGACAGCAGCACGGTCTGTCCGGTCGATGAGAGTGATGATACAGACAGCACAGGCGGCGCAACCACCGCCGGTTCGACATCACAGGAAACCCTGACCGGCAGCGATACCGCCAGCAGCGCTATTACGCTGGAGACGCTGCTCGAACCCACCGTGCTGGATGATCCGGCAGCGGCCCGCGCCGGTGTTGAGGATGGCACCTATGCCGTTGCGGTGATTATCCCGGCGGATTTTACGGCGAATCTGACCTATTCCGGCCCCAATCAGCAGATTACGCCGACGCAGATCGAAGTTTATGGCAATCCCGAAGCCCCAATCTCCAATGAGATCGTGCGCGGTATTGTCGATGGCATCAGCACACAGCTTGCGACCGTCAATATCGGGCTGGTGGCGACGCTGAACACCGTCACCGACGAGTATGGCATGGTAAGTCTGACGCAGGTCGTGACTTCACCGGAATTCGGCACGATCATCCAGTGTGCGGTGACAAACTCCACAGCACCCATCGGCATCGACCGTCAGACCGTCGAAGGCGATGAGGTGACGTTCAACATGCTGGTGATCTTCGGGGCATCGCAGGCGATCTTCTTCGCCCTGTTCACTGCCTATGGCAGCGCGACCACGCTGCTTGAAGAACAGCGCACATGGACCTTACAGCGGATGCTGGTCTCGCCGACGACGCGCACCGAGATCCTGCTCGGCAAGATGGGCGGCGTGTTCTTTAACGTGCTGATTCAGCTTGTGCTGCTTTTTATCGGTTTCACGGTGATCGGCAGCCTGCTCTCCGGAGAAGTGCAGTTTATCTGGGGGCAGAATATCGTCGGCATCGTGCTTGTGGTGCTGGCGGCGACACTGGCAGTGACCGGTCTCGGCGCGATTGTGGCTGCTGTCGCCAGAACACCGGAAGCGGCCCAGACGATCGGAACCGTCGTCTCGCTGACCTCAGCGTTGGCTGGTGGTGCGTTCGGCTTCACCCTGCCGCAGCCGCTGCCGTATCTGTCAGTGGTCTATTGGGGGACGGATGCCTTCATGGAACTCGCCATGAACCAGGATGGCTATGTGCTGGGTGCGCTGGTGCTGGCGATGTTCGGCGTGATGACTTTCTCTATCGCCCTCTGGCTGTTTGACCGCCGGTTATCGGAATAGGAATACGACACATGATCAGAAAGATTCTCCAAATCGCGCTGAATGACCTGCGCGTCTCTTTCCGCGAAGGCGGGCTGCTGATCTTTATGGTGCTGGTGCCGGGCGTGCTGGTGATCGGTGTTGCTCTGGCAAACGGAGCCTTTGCCGGAAGCAATCCCACCGTGCCGTCGGTGCTGCTGGATGTGGTCGATCACGATCAGTCGGCGGCGTCGGCACAGCTTCTTCAGACGATGCGTGGGCTGAAGGATGAGCTGGTCCTGTGCCCGATGGACACCGCCAGCGAAGCGGGTGATGCTGTATGCCGGATGAACGGTGCTGACCTGACACCTGATGTCAGCGCGAAGCGCCTGAATGATGGTGTGGCCGACGGCTATCTCGAAATCCCGTCGGGATATGGTGACGCATTGGCGGCGGGGCAGTCGGTAGACCTGATCTATCGGTCGGATGCGGAACTGGGTGAGGCTGATCCCGCCCTTCAGATCATACAGGTGGCGACGCAGCGGGTGAGCGCATCGCTGATCGCGCAGGAAATGGGCGATCAGGTGGCACAGAATATCATGACGGTCGAAGATGCGGATGAGACCACAGCTTTCCGCGAGTCGATCTATACCCGCGCCAGTGACATCTGGGCGACGAACCCGATCAGCGTGGCCTTTTCGCAGGCCGAAATCGACACACAGGCGGCGGACAGCGCCACCACCACACCCGGCTTTCGCCAGTCTGTGCCGGGGATGGGCAGCATGTATGTGATGTTCACCGTGCTGGCCGCGACATCGGTCTTTATCAACGAGCGCAAGACGTGGACACTTCAGCGGCTGATGACGATGCCGGTGACCGGTGGCGAATTCATCGCGGGCAAGATGCTGTCACGCTTCGCGCTGGGGATGATGCAGTATGCGGTGGTGTTCGGCATTGGGCTGATCTTCGCGCAGTTTCTGGGATTCAACTTCGGCTCGTCACCGCTGGCACTGATTCTGGTCATGGCGGCGTTTGTGATCTGCATCTGCGGAATGGCGCTGCTGCTGGCAACCTTTGTCCGCAATGACGAGCAGGCCGGTTCCGTGACTACGCTGCTGGCGCTGATCCTTGCGCCGATTGGCGGGGCGTGGTGGTCGCTTCAGTTCGAGTTCATCCCGGAGATCATGCGTCAGATCTCATGGCTGTCCCCGATCCGATGGGCGATGGATGGTTTCGGCCAGGTGATTTATGAAGGCGGCGGTGTGATGTCCGTGCTGCCGTATGTCGGCGTGCTGATCCTCGCCGGTATCATCATGGGCGGGATTGCAGCACGCCGCTTCGATTTCGGGGAGTAAAACGGAACGATCTTGTGATTGATGCTGTCTAAAGTTTCAGACAGCATCCATGAGGGTTCATGAGAAGATGTCACCAAAGCGGTACACTTCGATCCTGTTGATAACCGTATTGCTGCTTATTCCCTGTTCATTGGTCACTGGATTCGTCGCATTCAGTGTGATCAATGCCCGTAATCCGAATGTGGAATACAACGGGCAAGTGATGCGAATGCAACAGCTAAGGGCCACCGCTGGCGATGTTTCATGTGTGCATCTTGCGAATGCGCTGCTGTTTGCGATTCTTTTCTCCGCGCCTTACTACCGCTGCTTCGATACGATGGATGAAGCTCTGGCTTTCGCCGATGAGCAGGTGAACGGATGCAGGGCAGGGACGATTCCAGGCTGGATGTGCTGATGAGTCATCCCGTCACCGACTGCACACCAAGCACACCCAGCGACACCAGCGCCGTCAGGGCGATGCTCCACAGCAGCGCACCAACCGCCATCCACAGGAAGAGGCGGCGCGGCGGGGCATTGAGCGCCAGCCCGATGGCCGCGCCAATCTGTGCGCCGACGGTCATCGGGGCGGCCAGGCCGAGTCCGATCACGCCGAAGCGATCCCAGATCTGGCGCAGTCGTCCCTGTGATGCCGCCGCAGTGCGGTCGCCGATGCGCTTCATGATCCAGTCACGGATGGAACCGCCGAACAGCGCGATCAGGGCCGCGCCGGTGCTGTAGCTAAAAGTAGTGGTAGCGATCACGACGACCGGGGACAATCCGAGCGCCAGCCCCGCCGGGATCGCCGGCCAGAACGAGAAAAACGCCAGCGTGAAGATGCTGGCGATTTTGGGTAGATCAGCGAGAAGTATGTCCATATGGGAGTCTGTTGTATCAGGCGATGCGGCGGCGGCGGACGATCACGCTCTGCGCCAGCCCGATACCGGCCATCATCGAGAGCAGCGACGTCCCCCCCGAACTGATAAACGGCAGCACCAGCCCCGTCACCGGCAGCATTCGCAGGTTCATCCCGATTGAGACGAAGGTCTGGAAGAAGATAATCGACGCGATGCCATAACAGATCAGCGCGCCGAGTGGATCTGCTGCCAGCCGCGCCCCCCTGAGGATGCGGAAAATCACCAGCCCCAGCAGCCCCATGACGGTCACACCGCCCAACAGCCCGAATTCCTCTGCAATCACGCTGAAGATGAAGTCTGTATGGCGCACGCGCAGGAAGCGGTACTGATTCTGTGTGCCTGCGGCGTAACCCTTGCCGAACAGCCCGCCGGAGCCGACGCTGATCTGCGATTGTTCGATGTTATAGAAGGTATCACGGTCGGTGGTGTCTGGTGAGATGAAAGTCGTAATACGCGACCGCTGATAAGGTTCCATGACCGACCACAGGACCGGCAGCGTGACCAGCATGACCAGCGCGAACATGCCAATATGTTTCAGGCGCAGGCCCGCCCCCCAGACCATCGTCGCCCAGATTACGGCGAAGACGATCGTCGTCCCCAGGTTCGGCTGAATGAAGACCAGTCCGGCAGGGATCGCCAGATGCACCATCGAGCCGAAGACCGTGGTGAGTTTGTCCATCTCGTGATAGCGGCGGGCCAGATACACACCCAGCGTGATGATGATCAGGATTTTACCGATTTCTGACGGCTGAATGCGGATGCCGACGTTGATCCAGCGCTGCGCCCCGGCCTCACCCTCAACACCGAGCACCTTGACCAGCACCAGCAGGCCGACCATCACCAGATACAGCCACAGATGCAGACCGCCCAGCAAACGGTAATCGAGTGCAGTCAGGACGATCATGACGACAAGGCCAATCGCAGCATACAGGATCTGGTCTGGCAGACGGCTGATAAGGTCAGTGTCGATCGCACCAAGCGTGGCACTGCGAATCATCAGCAGGCCGAAGACAATCAGCACACAGACGGCCCCGAACAGAACAAAATCAAAACGTGCCCAGAGACTTGTATTGTGATCCATAGGTTACGTTACATCAGACACTCACAACTTACAGGACCCTCTATTATAAGACGGGTTGCAAAGCCGTGTAAGTGCGGATAGAGAGGGCAGCCGGCCTCACGCATTGCGCCGGATGATCAGGTAGATGCCGGTTAAAATCCCGATCACGCCGAGCACGGGCATTGCCCACAGATAAGGCTGCTGGTCGGTGTTAAACTGGTTGGCGAGCGGATAACTGGCAAAGGCCGCAATCGGTTGTGTCAGATGCACAAAGGCCGCGATCACCAGCACGCCGAGAATGATCAGCCCCAGCCCGCGCAGGATACGGCTGCGGCGTGCGCGGCGGTTCTGACGGGCGAAGTACTGATCCTGTTCCTGCGCGGCAGCAGACATCACCGGGACGGCTGCCACAACGGGCGGGACGACCGCTGCACTCCGATCCGCCGGGGCCATCTGTTCGATTTTGCCAAGCCACTGGCGCGCCGTCGGATGGTCGATCGTGCGGAGAATAGCACGGGCTTCGTCGAAGCGCTTCTCACGGATTAACTCTCGTGCGGCTTCCATCTTCGCTTTGGACATGGTGACTCTCACGCTCCTGTACCGGGTCGGGCAGTCTCTGCTTGTGAATCTGATTATAGTGAAAATGCAAAACCCTGCGACCTGTTTTGGCCGTCACGTTGCGCTGCGAAAAATGGGGATGATACGTTCGGAAAAGATGGTGATCCTGCCTTCGAAATCGGGATACACAAATTGCACGAGCTTTGCTATACTTTGTCGCAATGGAGAGGTCGCATAGTGGACTAGTGCGCTCGCCTGGAACGCGAGTATGGGTAACACCATCGTGGGTTCGAATCCCACCCTCTCCGCTAAGCAAAAAACCGCTGATGGCACAGCTCAGCGGTTTTTTGTTGCCCCGCGCTGATATTTGCCGCCCTCAGCGATTTCTATAACATTACTTACGCAGCTTCAGGTAATGCCGCCTCATGTGAAATCATCAGATAAGGATAAACAGATCACCGAGAGTTAAGGAGTACGTCCCTTGTCTGAAAATAATGGCGCGGGTCCGGTTTCCGCGCAAAAGCAGCCTGTTGAACCGTTTGAAATCGGCGTCTATTCGTTTGCCGAGCTAACCCCTGATCCGCAGACCGGGCAGATGATCACCCCGTCGCAGCGCATTCAGGATCTGCTGGAGTCCATCGAGCTGGCCGATCAGGTCGGGCTGGACTCGTTCGGTGTCGGTGAGCATCACCGCCCGGATTTCGTGTCGTCGGCCCCGGCGGTGATTCTGGCGGCGGCGGCAGCCCGTACCAAAAACATCAGGCTCGGCAGCGCCGTGACCGTCCTCAGTTCGGATGATCCGGTGCGCGTCTTTCAGGATTTCGCCACGCTCGACCTGATCTCCCAGGGCCGGGCGGAGATCGTCGCTGGTCGCGGCTCGTTCATCGAGTCGTTTCCGCTGTTTGGCTATGATCTGAAAGACTATGACACGCTGTTCAGTGAGAAGCTGGACCTGTTGATGCAGCTTCGCGAATCCGAGTATATCTCATGGCGTGGGCGGCATCGCGCCGCGCTCGAAGATCAGGGCGTGTATCCGCGTCCCTATCAGAAGGAGCTTCCGATCTGGCTTGCCGTTGGCGGCACACCGGAGTCGGTCGTGCGCGCCGGGACGCTCGGCCTGCCGCTGGCACTGGCGATCATCGGTGGGATGCCGGAGCGCTTCGCCCCGCTGATCGACCTCTACTATCGCGCCGCTGACCACGCCGGTCAGGATCGGTCGAAGCTGAAAGTCAGCATCAACTCACACGGCTTTATCGCCGACACGGCACGCGAGGCGATTGATCAGTCATTCCCCTCTGTGGCGGTGACCATGAACAAAATCGGACGTGAGCGCGGCTGGCCGCCCATGACCAGACAGCAGTATGAAGCATCCGCCGCACTGCGCGGGGCGAATTTCGTCGGCAGCCCGGATGAGATCATCGAGAAGATCCTCTTCCAGCACGAGATCTTCAACCATCAGCGCCTGCTGATTCAGTTGAGCGTCGGCACGATGCCGCATCACCAGATCATGCACGCGATTGAACTGCTCGGCACAAAGATCGCGCCAGTCGTGCGCAAGGAAATCGCCTCACGGGTGATGAGCAAGAGCGGCAACTGACGACTGGCAGCTAACGACTAACGACTGACAGCTAACTTGACACTCATCGGCGGGACGCTTTCCGCCCCACAACCACCGACTCTGTCTCGGTGGTTTTTTGTTTCCAGCCGACAGCAGGGTCAGAAAGCACGGGTGATAATAGGCGCGTCGGGTGATGTGATGCCGGAGATCGCCTTCTAAAATGGGTTCTTTGTCAGGCTGAATGATAAAGGACAGCGACAGTTATGCAGCGTAAAGACCTCTGGTACAAGGATGCGATCATCTACACGCTCGACGTCGAGACCTTTTATGACAGTAACGGGGACGGGATCGGCGATTTCAAAGGGTTGACGGAAAAACTGCCCTATATCGTCGGGCTGGGCGCCACGGTGATCTGGCTGCTGCCGTTTTATACCACGCCGAATAAAGACAACGGCTACGACATCTCCGATTATTATCAGGTCGATCCGCGTTTAGGCACACTGGGCGATTTTGTCGAGTTCACGCATCAGGCCAGCGAGTACGGCATCCGCGTCATCGTCGATCTGGTGATTAACCACACATCGATTGATCACCCTTGGTTCAGGCAGGCCGTCAGCGACCCGGACTCGAAGTATTACGATTATTACGTGTGGTCGGATGAAAAGCCGAAGAACATGCATGAGGGGATGGTCTTTCCCGGTGTGCAGGACGCGATCTGGACCTATGAAAAGAAGGTCGATGCATGGTATCTGCACCGTTTTTACGAGCATCAGCCTGACCTGAATATGATGAACCCGGAAGTCGTCGAAGAAGTCCGGCGGATTATGGGCTTCTGGTTACAGCTTGGTGTGTCCGGCTTTCGCATCGACGCCGCGCCGTTTGTGATCGAGATGCTCGGTATTGAACATGAAGGCAGCACCGAAGAGGCGAATTACGAGTATATCCGCCAGATGCGGAGCTTTTTAAGCTGGCGGCGCGGCGATGCCGTCATGCTGGCTGAAGCCAATATCGAGATGGACAAGGTCGATGATTACGTCGGTAACGGCGACAAGCTTCAGATGATGTTCCACTTTATGCTGAATCAGAACCTGTTTCTGGCGCTGGCAAAAGAGAGTGCCGAGCCGCTGATCACCGGATTGAACGCGCCGCCGGAAGTGCCGGATACCGTCCAGTGGGTGAACTTCCTGCGCGTGCATGACGAACTCGATCTGGGGCGGCTCGGTAAAAAGGATCAGCAGTTCGTGTTCGACAAATTCGCGCCCGATGAAGACATGATCGTCTATGATCGCGGTATCCGGCGGCGGCTGGGGCCAATGCTGGAAAATGACCGCCGCCGCATCGAACTGGCGAACAGCCTGCTGCTGACACTGCCGGGGACGCCGATTATCCGCTACGGGGATGAGATCGGCATGGGCGATGACCTCTCACTGCCGGAGCGCAACAGCGTGCGGACGCCGATGCAGTGGTCGAATGAGAAGAACGGCGGTTTCTCGACTGCGCCGCGTCGCAAGCTGGCCCGCCCGGTGATTTATAAGGGCGAGTACGGTTACAGGAAGGTGAATGTCGAAGACCAGCAGCGCGATGCAGACTCACTGCTGAACTGGTTTGAGCGTGCGGTCCTCGAACGGCGTAAATGCCCGGAATTCGGCTACGGCACATGGACACTGCTCAAAACCGGTGATGATCGTGTGCTGGCCCACCGCTGCGACTGGGAAGGGAAATCCGTCATCGCCGTGCATAACCTGAGCAGCGAACCGACCGAGATCCGCCTGAAATCGGAAGAAGGCCGTAACGAAACATGGCTCGACCTGATTGGTGATCATCAGTATGAAATCGTCGATGGCGATCCGAAGCGGGTGGCGCTCGACGGCTACGGCTACCGCTGGTTCCGCGTCAAGCCGATGGAAGAAGCAGAATAGACATCTACGTGATAGTGGGCCGGATTTTTTTTCCGGCCCACGCCGAGAACTCATCTTTAAGGCTTTATTGCCGTTCGACACCGCGACTGTCAACGCCCACCTTGTGCTTATAGACCAGTTCCCCGCCGAGCCAGCCCGTCCCGACCAGCAGCAGACCGATCACCACCGACAGGATAATCCCCGGTGAGCGCAGCCCTTCAACATGGTCATTGACCCGCGCCATGAGGTTCACAATCCCAAGAATCAGCACAATGACGTTGCCGAGTCCGTGAAAGGTCGCAGCGCGGATGCTGCGGACGCGGGGAATACTCAGATAGTCAACTGCGCCAATCGTTCCGGCAACCGCGCCAGTCACGACACCGGCCAGAATCAGATACAGCGAACTGCGCGCCCAGAATTCATCCGTGGTCACAAGGAAGAGGATATCCGTCAGCAGTGCGCCGACGAAGGCCGCAATCGGAAAGACGATCACCATCGGATGAATGGGATGACCGGCAACAGCGGCCTTACTGGGGATCTCTTCAGTTATGGGTGTGGTGTGCGTGTCCTGCATGGTCGAATTCCCTTTGCGTCTGTGCGGTTAGATACGGTGAATGCCAATCCACTTGAGCTTATCGCGTCCGGTGCAGGGTTTGAACGTCGTGCCGGTTTATTTTCATTAGGCGACTCGGCCTGAATTTTGGTAGCCTTCCGGCCCATATCAGACTGTCCTTTCGGTGTAGGTGGATGCATGACTGACAGATAGAAAAGACGGGAAACCGGGCTGATGTGAGACGCCCTGTGCGCCGCTAAAGTGGTGCCATGGGAGATCATCAGTCGTTGGAGAATGCTATGCCAAGGCCATTGGATCAGCAGATTGTCGTGATTACGGGGGCGTCGTCCGGCATTGGACGTGCGACCGCGCAGCATTTCGGAGAAGCGGGGGCGACGGTTATTCTGGCAGCACGGAATGAGGAAGCGCTGCGTGAAGCCGCGAAAGAAGTGGAAGCAAGGGGCGGCAGGAGCCTCGTCGTGCTGACCGACGTCAGCGACTGGACACAGGTGCAGCAGCTTGCCGAGATGACGGTCGATACCTTTGGCCGAATTGATACCTGGGTCAATAACGCTGGTGTCAGTGTTTATGCCACCGCCGAAGAAACCACGGTTGAAGAGACGCAGCAGGTCATGCAGACCAATTTCATGGGTGTGGTCCATGGCTGCACTGCCGTTCTGCCGATCATGAAGGCGCAGGGCTATGGCACGATCATCAACGTCGGCTCGGTCGAGTCGCAGCGGGCGCTGCCCTTGCAGGCGGCTTATGGCGCATCCAAACATGCGGTGAGAGCCTATACCGAAACGCTGCGTATGGAGCAGATGTACGAGAAGACCGGCGTCCACGTCACCCTGATTCTGCCATCTGGCATGAATACGCCGCTGTTTAATCATGCGCGCTCCAAAACCGGCCATAAACCGATGCCGGTGCCGCCCGCCTATCCGCCTGAACTGGCCGCGCAGTCCATCGTACAGGCCGCGCGAGCGCCGCAGCGTGATATTTATGTCGGTGGGGCGGGTTTCTTCTTCTGGCTGCTGCAAAAGATCAGCCCGGCGCTGCTGGATCGTTTCATGATCACCGGCGGCGCCATGTACCGGTTGCAAACCTCACCTGATCCGTATACTGGCCCGGATAATCTCGAACATCCCGTGCCGGGGACCGGTCGCGTGGAAGGGGATTTCGCGGCGATCACTAAACCGAGCCTGTACACGCCGCTTTTCGAGCTGACTCCGCGTGTGGTGCGCAACGGATTGAGTGTCGGGATTCCGGCGGCCATCGTCGCCCTGATCGCCAAACGCCGCCGCGACCGAAGACGTCACAGCAGGCGCCTTTTCAGCAGAAGCCGCCGCTGATCACGGCTTTCAGAGGCAGGTATTCGAATCTCACCCTTCGCACGTCAGGCAGATCCCCGTAGGGGCCGGATGCTTCCGGTCCATTATCCATTCTACCCGGAGACAGGGACAGAGGGTGAGGTTTGCTTTTTTTTACCCATCCGTCAGTCGGATCAACGCCTGACTGACCAGCGCTGCGACCACACCGTAGGCCACATGTGCCGCCCAACTGTGAACGTGCAGTGACATTGGATAGGAGGTTGGGCCTTCCGCGAAGCCTGCCAGCGGCATCGCCAGTTCATCCCCGCCGAGCCATGAACCTGTGCCGATCAGCACGCCACCCGCCACATCGGGATCATCGCCCGGATCGCGTACCGCGCTGTAGGCGGCGCTCATCCCAACACCGAAGCCGAAGATGATCAGCTTTTCCAGCAGTGATTTGGTCCCGGCATCGGGCTGCTGGCCGGTCACGGTCTGATAGACCATCCGGCCCACAGCAGCCTGTGATGATTCACCCTCCTGATACTGTTTACCCACCAGTGAGATCGAGTCAAGGCCGCGCAGCGCTTCCGGCGTCGGCTCGGTTTTCTCCACACTGCGCGGATCTTTCCCGAACACACCAGCCGCCAGCCGCCAGTATAATTCCATGGCAAGGCCGCCGATCAATCCCCCCACAGCCCCGAAGATCATCCGCCTCAGGCTGATTGTCTGCATGGCAGTTCCCCCTCTCGCATCACTTGATCCGGTTGAATACCGTTCTACTGTCCCCTGTATGCATTAATACAGGCCGACAGTCAGATGAGATGCGGGCTAGAGGCTATCTGAAAATTGGTTTCCGGCGCGGACAAGGCCGCATTGCTTGCAATGGCGCCCTGTCCCTACCTTCGTATTTTGTAGGGACAATGCCTGCGTTGTCCGCTGTTTCCATAAGATTTCGACGTATTTTGTAGGGGCAATGCCTAAACATGCTTGCATGTCGTTGTCCGCTGGTTCCGTAAGATTCAGAGCCGTTTTCTGAATATTCAGATACGCTGAGGTATATAACCTCATCTCGTAGTCCTTTCTTCGAAAGATGAGGAAATCCCCTCTCCGCCCAGAGAGGGGATTTAGGGGTGAGGTCTTAATCTTGCCGCCAGCACGATGACGATCACCATCAGCATCTGCACCGGCAGGCGGTGTTCCGGTTTGCCCACATCGACCGCTGACGAGATCACCATCGTATACAGATAGATCAGGCTGCTGAACGCGATCACGCCATCGGCAAGAGTGACGCGCTTTGTCAACCAGCCAGGCCGCGCCAGCCCATGCAGGCTGATCCACAGCGTCACCATCAGCCAGAAGACCGCTGCGGCTCCTAACTCGGCGGCGCTGGCGATCAATCGCGGGACGGACGGCCAGTCTGCCGGGACCGCCGGAAACTGAAAATAGACGGCGCTCTGTGTGACGGTCAGCAGGTAATTGAGCGGTGCAGCGCGGATGGTCGCGAGATTGTAGGCCGTCAGCAGCCGGTTGGCATCCAGATAGGACAGATCACGTGCCGACATCAGCCAGTTGGAAGCCCGCGCCCCCCAGTAAACGACATCCGGCTTCTGCGGTGTCTGCACAAACAGTTCGTCGCGGATCTGTGCGAAAATCGGTGCTTCATCCGGGAAAGCATCAGCCCCACGCTCAACATACAGCGCCGTGCGTGTGCCAAGCGCGACTCCGCCGATGCCGCTCATGCCCGTAAAGCCGTGCTGGGCCTGATTGCGCAGGCTCCAGCCGCCGATGATCACCAGCCACGGGATCAGCAGGCACACGGCCAATGACAGGCCGACGCGCAGCGAATTGCGCTGGGTGATGAGCATTGCGATCAGGGCAGCGGTGATGAGGACCGGCGACAGAAGCTGAAAGGTCGGTTTGGCAAACGCCATCAGCGCCAGCGCAGCCCCTGCCAGCCCCCACCAGACCAGCCGCCGCGAATCCTGACGCGAGCCGTGTACTGCGGCATAGACTCCGACCGCTGCCAGAAGCTGACACAGCGCCGTCTCGGATACCATCCCGACCATCCGCCATGATGACGGCAGCAGCAGTCCGGCGGTGGCGATCATCAGCCCGACCGCGCCGACATCAAGCTGGCGCAGTATCAGCAGAATCAGCAGGCTGGCGATCAGCCAGAAGATGATATTCAGCCACAGCAGCCCGCGCAGAATCGTCTCCGTATGCAGCACAACAGCCACGTCGAAGAAGTGGATACTGCCGAGTTCCTGCGCTTCGGGGATTGCGTCATCCGCTGCTTCAGTGGAGACACCGGCCAGACCTGCACTTACTGCGATCACGGCACTGTACAGCGGCGGACGCTGCACCAGCGGATAATCCTCACCGCGCAGCAGCGCAGTTGCACCGGCCAGATGCAGCAGGCCGTCATCCGGTCCGCCCGCATCCGCCGTATTGAAGCCGATACCGATCAGCAGCGCGGCGGCCAATAGCACGACAGCGCAGATTGCGGAAATCACGGAGACTGAAGAGGTCAGGCGTAAGGCTGGCACGTGTGGGTTTACAGTAGGGTATGGAGCGCGGCTGAAGTGCGGCTAGCGCAGGCTCATGCCACCATCAACGGTCAGCGTCTGCCCGGTGATGAAGCTGGCCGCATTCGAGCAGAGGAACAGCGCAGCATTTGCCACATCTGCCGGTGATGCCAGCCGGCCAAGCGGGACACGGGCGGTATCGGGTGCGGTCATATCTTCTTCATCCAGTGCGCCGACACAGACCATATTGACGCGAATCCCATACAGGGCATATTCCAGCGCTGCCTGCCGTGTCAGGCCCAGCACACCGCTTTTAGCAGCGTTATAACCGACGCCGTCCGGTTCGTTGTATCCATTATCGACAGCGAAGTTGATGATGCAGCCGCCGCCTTCATCGCGCATCACACGGCCCATAAGCTGCGTCATGAAAAATGCGCCGGTCAGGTTGACATCGACCAGCCGCCGCCAGTCCCATTCATCGAGATCGAGCATCGGGCCGGATTTGAACGCGCCAGCGGCATTGATCAGGATCTCGATGCGTCCGTAAGCCTGCCGGGCCTCTTCAATCATGGCGGCAGCCTGAAAACGGTTTGCTACATCCCCCTGCCACGGGACGGCCTGACCGCCCACTGCCCGGATTTCATCGACGACATCGTCGGCGCGGTCGGGATTGAGGTCATTGACCAGAACCGACGCCCCTGCTGCACTCAGCGCAAGGGCGGTTGCCTTTCCAAAACCGGCACCAGCGCCGGTGACAAGTGCTGCCTTACCCGAAAGATTAACGTGGAAGTCTGACAAGCTCGTTCAACCAGTCTTTGATGATCTGCTTCGCACCGATGTGGAAGCGCAGACCCGGCTTGCGGGTATCCAGCAGCAGCCGGTCTGCATGGTGTGCCACTGTGAATTGTGCGCCGTAGGGATAGGTGCGGCGGTGGCTGTTAGATGCGGCCTTACCGTACACCTGCCAGTTCAGCCAGTCCTTCGCGCCCAGCAGGATCTGAATGCGCGTTCTGATGCTGAGGATTTCGCGCTCATCCAGCATATTACCGATCAGCAGCGCCCCGAACAGCGGCTGCTCGGCCTCGAACTGGTCATAGGCTTCCCTAAGCAGCACCGTGCCTTCCCCCTGTGCAAGGATAATCGCCCGCTGCTGATCGATGAAGGGCTGTTTCAGGGCGGTGCTGTAGGCGGCGACGGCATCCTGAAGTGCAGAGCCAACACCGCTTGATCCGCTGCTGCCGGTCCCGCGTTTATCCCAGCGGAAAACGGCATAGCCGCATTCGAGCGCGATCTGTGCGTAATGGCGATAATCAGCACGGGTATTGCCACCCGCATGATGCAGGATGACGACAAGCGGATACGCAGCGGCTTCGGGATGTAAGGCTCTGGGATAGTCGATCTGACCTGCCAATCGCACCTGATCACCCGCGAAGATGACCTCGCGGGACTGGCCCGCCAGTTGTGAAACCTGATTGAGTGAATCTGCCTCGGTTGCAGCCACGTCCATGCCTCCAGACATTGTTGAACGACCAGCAATACGAAAAACTCAAAGAAGGTTTATTCGGTCACCGGGGATTTCAAAATTGTCCAGCCTGGTGAGGTACGACGCTGCGTGTGCGCTGAAAATAAAGGCACCTGCTGCGTGTGCATCTAAGTAGTAGTCTTTTCATTGTAACGATGTGCGACAAATTTTAAAAGCTGTTTAACACTTTGTGAATTAAATTCTACGATTTTCACAAATCGGGGCATCACCCGCTGAATCGGGTCTGCGCCTGATTTCTGACAGCGCAGGCCTGACATCGGGCTGACCGCATCTGATGTATGGAGCGGAGACATGAGCAGGCCGTGCGCGGACCATGCACTGGCCGGATCATGAATTGTGAGGGGTGCTTGACATTTAGAATCAAGTTGGAATATGCTTTGAAAAATGAACAAAGTAAACTGTGGAAATTTTCACAAGTTTCCATGCGGGTTCTGAAAACACCGATCAGTCAGCAATGCGCCGTTCGGTATCAGGGCACCACACTCGTATTTTAGATCCTGGAGGACAGTGAAGTGGCTTCGTCAAACATTGCAAATATTCAGATGATTCAGAAGATATGGATCGAACTCCATCAGGACTCCAACGATGCCCGTGATGTCATCGTGCAGTTCGAAGACGGGTCCATCTTTACGGCATTATTTGTGACGCCCGACTATTTCAAGCGCCAGATGGAGCTGTCCTACCAGCTTGCACAGCAGATCCCCGATGCCATGCCGGTGAAGTTCGCCGCCCTTGATACGCCCCACGTTCTCCTTGAAAAACTGGACCGCGAACTGATCGAAGATACAATCGACACGCTGATGGCGATGGACATCTTCGAGAGCCTCTTTACCCGTGTGACCGAAACTCCAGACGAAGTTGAGCAGACAGACACCCTGACTATCAGCGGGCGGCGCGCTACGCAGGAAGTGGCTGCTGTCGTGCTGCAGGATGTCCTCGTCGTCGAGTAGCCTTTGACCGCTCGACGGTCGAGCCTGTGATCGGGATACATCACATCCCCCCGCACAGGAACCCTGCCCAATACTGACGTCCCCTCAGAAGACCCGAATACGTCTGAATACGTTCCTTCCATGAGAGGCGCCAGCGCACGAAATCATCCCCTCAGCGATGCGAGCCGTCCGTGACTGCCAGTCCGTATTGCTTACACGCCAGAGAGACGTGGTTTTCGCGTTGGTGGCTTTTAGCGTGTTTTTCCGCTGATCGGTGTCTGATATATCCCCCAATAGATCCCAGACAGATCGCGGTATATCATCCCACCTGACGCCACAACGCGAAATGGTTTCGGCTTTGTAGTTTACAGCCGCCGGATTTTGGATATAGTTGCGGGGTTTGATCTGCACCCGCTCTATCCCTACACCTGAAGGCACGCGATCTGTAAACTCATTCATCACCAGTGTTATCAACCAGCCGTGTGACGGGACAGTCCGCCGCCCGGTTGACATATCGCACAGATTTATCGAATGACATAAGGAGTCATCATGTCCAGCAGTATTGTATCTGGCGACAGATATGAGGAAAGCCAGTTGTACCGCATCCGCCATTCCGCCGCGCATATCATGGCAGAAGCCATGCTTGAGCGCTTCCCGGATGCGGGTATCGCCATCGGCCCGCCCATTGAGGACGGTTTCTATTACGACTTCGATCTGCCGCGTCCGATCACGGAAGAGGACCTCCAGTGGGTGGAAAACCGCATGAGGCAGATCATTCGCGGCAATCATGATTTCAAATACCGCGAAGTCACGGCAGAAGAAGCGCTGGAACACTTTGACGGGCAGCCCTTCAAGCAGGAACTGATCCGCGATCTGGTCAGTGGCCGCGTGGACGAAAACGGGAACGAGATCGCCGCGCCTGCCTCGACGATCTCATTCTATACGCAGAACACGTTTACGGATCTGTGCCGTGGGCCACATGTCGCCAACACGCAAGAGATCGACCCGGAAGCGATCAGCATCACGTATAAGATGCCGGCTGGCGCGTACTGGCGCGGGGACGAAAAGCGCGAACAGCTCACGCGCATCTATGGCACGGCATGGGAAAGCAAGGAACAGCTTGACGAATATCTCAATGCGCTGGAAGAAGCCAAAAAGCGCGATCATCGCATCATCGGTGAAAAGCTCGGCCTGTTCACGTTCTCATCGCTGGTGGGGAAGGGGCTGCCGCTGTGGAAGCCCAAAGGCGCGATCCTGCGCGACACGCTCGAACGCTGGCTGCGCGATGTGCAGCTTGAACACGGTTATGACCCGGTCATCACGCCGCACATCGGCAACCTGAATCTGTACCGCACATCCGGTCATTATCCGTACTATGCGGACAGCCAGTACACGCCGATCAAGGTCGATGACGATGAGTTTCTGCTCAAGCCGATGAACTGTCCGCATCACATCATGATCTACAAGAGTGAGATGCGCTCGTACCGTGACCTGCCGCAGCGCTATGCCGAATTCGGCACGGTCTACCGCTATGAGCAGAGCGGTGAACTCAGCGGCCTGACGCGGGTGCGCGGCTTCACGGTCGATGACGCGCATCTGTTCGTGACGCCGGATCAGCTTCTGCCGGAGTTCATCGAAGTCGTGCGGCTGATCCAGTATGTGTTCGGCGCACTCGGTCTGGCGGATTTCCGCGCCCGTGTCGGCATCCGCGATCCGAAGAGCGACAAGTATGTCGGCGCGGATGCGCTGTGGGAACAGGCGACGGAAGCGATCATCGCGGCCTGTGACGAAATCGGCCTGGCGTACACGGTCGAAGAGGGTGAAGCCGCCTTCTATGGCCCCAAGCTGGACTTCATCATCCGTGACGTGCTGAAGCGGAACTGGCAGTGCGGCACGGTGCAGGTGGACTACAATCTGCCGGAGCGCTTCGAACTGGAATACGTCTCCGAAGACAGTTCACGCCAGCGCCCGATCATGATCCACCGTGCGCCGTTCGGCAGTATGGAGCGCTTCATCGGCATCCTGATCGAGCATTTCGGCGGTGCATTCCCGGCATGGCTGTCCCCGGTACAGGTGATGCTGATCCCGATTGCCGACCGTCACGCCGATTATATGAAGCAGGTGAAGGGCAAGCTGGCAGCACGCGGCATCCGGGCGGAACTGGATGCAGGCAAGGCGCGTATGGGCGCGAAGATCGCTGTCGCACGCGAACAGCACATCCCGTACATGCTGATCGCCGGTGATCGCGATGTCGAAG